>JASGTU010000147.1 GCA_030058085.1 Chloroflexota bacterium | reverse complement strand
GCGCTGCGTGCGCCTCGCGGCCAGCGGCCAAGCCGAACCAGCGGACGATCGCCATCCTCGATCTCGGCTAGCAGCGGGCGTTCATCTAGTGCGCTGAACTGCTGGCGATCTAGAAAATAAGCGTGTTCGCCTGGGGCGGATGTTGTCTCGACGATGTAGCCCTGCTGACGCAAGAAGCTGACGAGCGCGGGATCGGAGGCGGGCGAAATGCCGATGAAGGGGCGGATAGGCGACGAGAAGGTCATTTCCGTGCCGGCGGCTATGCGGTAATGGCCGTCCCAGTTCTCTGTCGGGTTGTGGCAGGCCACGGCGCGCGCCAGGATAGCTAGACCTTCCGGCCCCTCGGTTTGCAGCCGGAGGATGGCGCCGTCTTGCGGCGTGATGGCGATGCGCGTGTCAAGGCGTGCTCGCCACCAGCGCGCTGCCTCGTCAAGGCGTGTAATCCAGACGTGCGGTGACATGGTGCGCGCCCGGCGCAGCGTGTGCGTGAGCCAGGTCTTGCAGAGGCGGATGCGCTCCGGGTGCAGGCCGAGCGTGAACAACTCGCCCAGGCGGTAGGTTTCGTCCAAGATCGCCAGCCAGGGGTTGGGCTCCGGCTGGTGAGGCGGCAGGTGAAAACGGTCGATCAGCGACTCGTCGTCCGGCAGGCAGTAGGGGATGCGCAACACTTCCCCGTCGATGCGCGGCAAGGCGGGATAGTCTTGGGCTGGAACGGCGCCGTAGAACTGCAATACCTGGCGATAGGTCTCGGTTTCGAGGTTGTTGGCGACATCCCACACGAGGCCTTGACTGCTGTCGTATTGGAAGCCGGTTGCGGCGACCGCGGCTATGGTATCTTCATTCCAACGCAGGTAGGGGCAGCGGAAACCGTCGCAGGTGACGCCTCTTTGCTGAAAGAGTTGTCGCGCCCTGCCGAGATGCGAGATCTGCTCGTCCAGGCTAAGTAGGGAATGGTCGACATGGTAATAGCCGTGGACGGCGAACTCGATGTTGTGCGCTTGGAACTTTTCCACGACGCCCCTGCTGCGGGCGAGCGCTGCAGTTGTGATGGGAAAAGTGGCGCCGCAGCCGAATTCCTGCAGCGCGTCGACGAACTCGCCCAGGATGCGGTCCATCTTGCCGGCAGTCAGACCGTAACGGCTTGTGATGGTCCTGGCGCGGGCCATCATGCCGCGCAGTCCCTTCCCTTGTATGGCAGTTGCCACCGGACCCATGCTGAACCCTTCTGTACAATAGTTGGCCGGTTGAGTACGTGGTTTAATCGCCAAGTGTCTGTCATTCTGAAACGAGCGTTAGCGAACTGAAGAATCTCTTCGTACCAGAGGTAGAGATGTTACGCTCGGGAACGCTTTGGGTGCAACATGACAAGTTGCGTATTTGGCGATCAAGCCAGTAAGTGACCGGCGCGCTCGAATAGGAGAAGTAGCCGCGCGGCAATCCGCATGCCGCCGGATCGCAGCGCGGCTCCTCTTGTTAGGCTAGCGGCGTCTTGCGACCGTTGACGCCCCTTGTAATGACGGGCTCCAGTATCGGCGGCTCGAATATCTCCGGATTCGCATCGACCCAGCGCCAAAGTCGTTCCAGCCCCTCGTGCAGCGAGACTTTGGGCTGCCAGCCAAGCTCACGCTGCGCCTTGCGAATGTCGCTGACGTAAACGGTCTGGTCACCGGGTCGCCACTCTGCGAACTTCGTCGAGATGTGCCGCCCGGAGAGCCGTTCGAGGACAGGCCCGAATTCCGCCCAAATGGAGATGGTGTTGTCGGGCCCGCCGCCGACGTTGTAGATCTGCCCGGCGGCGATGTCGATGTGTTGCGCAGCGCTTTCGTAGGCGTCGATCAGGTCTTCCACCCAAAGCACGTCGCGCACCTGTTTGCCATTGCCGTATACGGTGATGGTGCGGCCAAAGCGGGCGGCGATGCAGAAGTGGGCGACCCAGCCCTGGTCTTCAACGCCGAGCTGGCGCGTCCCATAGATGCACGACTGGCGCATGACCACGGTCTTGAGGCCGTAGATGCGGGCGTAGTCGCGCACGTATTGATCGCCGCTGCCCTTCGAGCAGCCGTAGGGGGAGTGAAAGTCGAGCGGCAGATCTTCAGGCACGCCGAGGGGGTGGTCACGATAGCGATAGCGCGTGCCGTCTTCGACCACAGCCAGGGACTCCATGCCGCCATAGACCTTGTTGGTGGAGGCGAAGAAGACGATGGCCTGGGGAGCGGCTTCACGCACGGCCTCCAGCACGTTGAGCGTGCCGTAGGCGTTGATCTGGAAATCCTCGCGCGGATCGCGGACGGAGGTGGTGACGGCGACCTGCCCGGCAAGGTGGTAGACGCGGTCTGTTTCGACGGAAAGATGCGCGACCAATGCATAGAAGTCGCGAATGTCACCGTGGACAAACGTGAATGATTCGCCGTGCCGCTCGCGCAGCCAAGCAAGGTTGCTGTTGGTGCCCTTGCGGGAAAGGTTGTCGAATACGACGACATCATCCCCGCGGCGCAGATGATAGTCGGCTAGATTGCAGCCGATGAAGCCAGCCCCTCCTGTGATCATGACGTTCATGTTAGTATCGCTCCCCTCTGGTTAATGGCTTGTCCGCATACGATGTGGCCCGGCTGTGGCTCTCCACCCATGCCGGCTACTCTTTGACATTGACTGGTTTCTCTTGAGACGGCGCTTTTCATGACGTGGCCGCGGGTGTGTCTTGATTGCCTGGAACGTGGCGGGCGGGTTGCCGGCGCGGACCGTCGTCGGGCGCGGCCAGTTCCTGAAGCTGACGCATACGCTCGTCCCACAAGCGGCGGCTTTCAGCGCGAAACGGCTCGATCTCTTTGGTCAGTTCAGCGGCTTGCTCGCGCATTTGAAGCACCGCCTTGCGGATTCCCTCGGCTGTGTTGGCGGCGAAGACTGTTCCGCCCGTAAAAAGCTCCTGCAGATAAGGCCAGTCCGACGTGATGAGCGGCGTGCCCACGGCGAGCGCCTCACAGCCGCCGAGTTGTAGGGTGTAATTGCGCGTGGTGAGGACGATGGCCGCGTCGGCCCCGCGCAGCAAGCCGAGGTACTCGCCGCCGGGATCCAGGAAGCCGGTAAAGGTGACGTTCGCCGGCGCGTTGGCAAAGAAGCCGGCAGGCATCTTGGCCTTGTTGCCGGTGATGTAGAAGTGAACGTCGGGCAGTTGCGCGGCGGCCTCTAGGACGGCTTCCACCGGCTCATCCGGGGCGAAGGTGCTGATGAAGGCTACGTTGAAACCCGGCTTCAGCGGATAGGGCTTGCCTTCCGGCAGGTCGAGGTACGGGTCGTACATGACGATTGGCTTGCCGCCCCAACCGGCGATCACATCGGCCCAATGTTGGTTGGTGACGATGTTGGCGGCGGCGCGGCGAACCATGAACTTCTGGAATGGCAGCGCCCAATCCCACGGCGGGTCAAACGCGGCGCTATGATGCTCGAAGACGAACTTGGCGCCTGTGAACAGGCTGTAGAGATAGACGGTTAAGCCGCAGAAGAAGGGCGGATTCTGGACGTGCACCGCGTTCGGGCGCTCTCGGAAGAGTATTTGCAGCGTGCGGATCGCCTGTAGCACGTACTTGACGGGCGCGTGGAGCGGGTATTGGAAACGCAAGTAGTGGATGCAGTGCAGCTTGCCGCCTAGCTCACGGGCGAACATTTCGCTTCTGCGGCTATATGGCGCCCAGGCGACCGCCGCCCATTTGGTGTCGTGTTTCATAGTCGTTACCCTCTCCTTTTCAACCGTCGATCGTTAAGTTGGTGAACCACTCGGGCCACAGCGTTGCGGCGAAGCGTCGCACGTTGCAGTCAACGTCAAATGTCTCTTCGATAGTTCGTTGTGCATTGTCTGCGAGTTGTTGGCGTAGGTCCGGCTCGTCGAGCAGGCGCGCAATCGCAGCCGCGGCCGCGGTCGCATCGCCTGGGGGCGCCAGTAGGCCGTTGACGCCGTCGACTACCAACTCGGGGATGGCGGAGACCGTCGTGGATACGACGGGTGCACGCATCGCCATCGCCTCGGCGATGACGTTGGGAATGCCGTCCATATCGCCTTCGGCTGTTACGATGCACAGCAGCGCGAACAAAGTCGCGTCATCATACTTCTTAATCACCTCACCGTGGCGCAGTGCGCCGCAGAGCGTGACCGTATCGTGCAGCGCCAGCGCGTCGATCATGCGCTCCAGCCGCGCCCGTTGCGGCCCCTCTCCCACGATCTCGCAGCGGAACTCGTAGCCCCGCGCCCTAAGCAACGAGCAGACTTCGATCAATTGCGCAAAGCCCTTGCGTTCGGCCAACTGGCCCACCGACACGATCAGCGGCTTGCCGTTAGCTGGGCGGTGAGCCTGCGGTCGATACAGGCTCAGGTTCAAGCCATGACGGATGTGGCTGATCTTGTCCTGAAGGTCGCGTCCGAGGACGTGCTCTAGGTACGTACGATTGTGCAGAGTGCAGGTTACGGCATGGCGCGCTTCGACGATCTTCTCGTTTGCGAGCACGCGCTCGACAAAGACATCGGCGCCGGCGTGGATGGACAAGCTGTAGGGAATGCCGAGAAGCCTGGCTGCGACTAGAGCAAGTGTTGCCGTACGGTCGATGAAATGCGCATGCAGTTCGGTCAGCGATCGATCGCGCAGGAGATAGGCAGCGTAGACGGCCATGCCAAAATGCTGCACGGTGCGCAGCCGGCTGCCCAACGATAGGTGCGGCCGCGTGACGAGGAAGACAAGCGTGCGCAGATAGACGAGCGGCCGCGCCAGAAAGAAGTAGAGATGGGCGAGCAGCAGCGTGATGGGCGCAGCCGGCAATAGATAGATCGCGCCCGTTTGCAGCGCGTTCTGGTCGGGTGAAAGCGCTGCCGGGTTGTCGGGGCGGTGGATGGCGACGATCTGCAGGTTGACGCCCCATGCGCGCAGCGCGCGGATTTCCCGGTCGATGAAGGTCGTCGTCAACCCGGGATACGTGCCGATTAGGTAGGCTAGGCGCAGCGTCTCCGGCGGCCTACGCTCGTTGCCGCTCCTGTTGCTGCGTATTTGTTCCACACGGTCGAAATCAGTCATCGGGCGACTCTTCCTGGACCGGCACTTGAGCAAACTGCCGGAGCAGACGGTCGACGATTCCGGCAGGCGCCGTGAATGAACCGGTGTCGGTGGTCATCAGGACTAGCGGGCTGGACTGCGTGACCGGCTCGCCGGCATTGTCCTTCGCCGTGAGTGTGATCGCATACAGCGAGTACGGCTCCAGGTTCGTCAGCGTGTAGGTGCGCGTATCGGCGGCGATGCCCTCGAGGCGCCGCTCTGACATGCCGTCTGTGAGGCTGATGGACAGGCTGTCGACAGACGGCGCGTCGAGGTCCGGTAAAATCAGCCGGATCTGGGTCAGCGTGGCGCTGCCGCCCAGAGGGGGGTGGTACTCGAAGGCGCCCAGGTCCGGTGCGCCGATGCGCGGACGGCCGAGGATGTCTTCGGCGGGGGCCAGTTCCGGGTCGGCGGCGTCGACTGCCGGGCTGTCTGCCGGGATGCTGGCATACTGCTCGACAAGCCGGACGAACTCGGCACGGATCGACGTTCTGCCGCTCAAGAAGGCAGAGCCGTCCCAGCGCGGCAAGACGACATCATCTTGATCGGCGTTTAGAAGCGGATCGGCGTCAATTGGCCGCGGGTCGTCCTTGAGGGGGGTAACTACGGAGCCGCGCGGGATCTTTGAGCCACCGTTCCAATAGAGGTTGTTGTCGAGGATCACCCCCTTTGATTCGTCGGGATCGCCGGTAGAGAAGCGATTATCGGTTGATGATCCCTCTTTGCCCATTGTACCGGACGCGTCTGCCCAGATGTTGTTGAAGAAATGGATGTCGCGGTTGATCTGGTTATCGCCTTTTAGGCTGATCCAGAAACCGTAGGACGAGGCCGGCAGGTCGCCGACGATGGTGTTGTTGTTGAAGACTACGTCCTTGGCTCCGCGCACGCCGAATCCGGCATAGAGATGGTCGCTGTTGTTGCCGATAACCAGGTTGTTTTCAACGCGGATGTCCACGGCTTCGTAGTAGGACTTGCCGTCGTTGCCGATCTGGATCAGCGTCTCTCTGCCGCCCTCGTAGTTGAGAAAGATGTTGCGCCGGATGAAGATGCGCTCGGCGCCGATCTGTCCATCTTCATCGCCGTTGCTGTCTTTGACGGTGATGAACGACTTGGTTTCTTCGTCATTGGGCCGGTCGCTGCCGGCGAAGTCGTTGAAGAAGATGTTGTCCTGGACCGTGATGTCGGTCACGCTGTTGATGTCGATGTGTTCTTCAGCAGGGGCTTGGTTGAAGAAGATGTTGCCTTCGACCGTAATGAAGCGCGCGCCGTTGAAGATCTTGAGAATGTCGTCGTTGTATGAGTCGTGGATTATGTTGTTGCGCAAGACGATGTTCTCCGACCAGTGGTCGTCGGCCTGATCGATCTTAACGACTTGCGGATCGTCGCTTGGGCCGGTGTGGCGCATGCGGAAGCCTTCGATCACGATGTTCTTGGCGCCGTCGAAGTTGAGTACTTTGCCTGCGTTCTCCAGCACTACCTGATAGGGTTCGGCAGCTTTGAAGGTGGTCTCAGTCTCAAAGCGACGGACGAAGTGCGTCTCGCCTTCGTACACACCCGGTTTTACCCAGACTGTACAATGGTCGTCAGGTATGTGCTGGACCGCGAAGAGCAGGGTGGGCCACGGTTCGCCCGCCTTGCCGGAATTGCCGATGTTGCCCTCGGGCGGCGCGGCGACCCAGTACTCGCAGCCTGCGGAGGCGGCTGGGGCGGTGACGGCAAGAACCAGCGTCACCGCTAGCGCAGACGCGCACATGGTCAGCGCCACGAGCTGACGTCGGCTGTGAAGGATATGCCGTCTGTTTGTCGTCGATGCGCCCGAATAAATGCGCATGCTATTCGGCCTCCTCCATGTCTGCCATGATCTTGGCGGCTGGAATGCGTTCATGGTTGAGCGTCCAGGCTTGGAGGGCCAGCCAACCGGCCATGCGCAGCGAGTTGAAGGGCAATTCGGCGGCATAGAAAGCCAGCCCGTCGCGCGGGGAGAGATCGATGCCGTCACGCCGGTAGTCGTAGCGATCCATGTCCCGCTTGGCAAACAATTCGATGAAGCGGATATCTGAAGGGGATAGGACTTCGCGATAGCGACCTACGGAACGCGTCGAGATCACGGCGCGCTCGAAGGTTCCGTATGAGCTGTTGCCGCCGCGGTTCTTCATCTCCGGCACGGCGTCCATCTGCAGCATCTCCGGTGCGTAGGCTTCGTTGATGAAGGTGCAGACTTCGCGCAGCGTTTCTTCCGGGCGCTCGACCAGGGTTTCGTAGCGCAGCACCTTGTAGTTGCCCGGGTATCGGCTCTGATTGCGTTGCGCCACTTTGGCCGAGGATAGCCACCGTCCCGTGGCCGCGGCTACGCGCCCCTGGTTCTTCTCGTAGCGCTTCATCATCGAGGCGGCGCGGTCGCGCGGGTCGCGCATCATGTGGATGATCTTGGCGTTGGGGTATTCCATCAGGATTTTACCGGCATAGTGCTCGGTGTGGAGCGACTTATCGCCCCAGCGCGGTTTGCCCATACGCTCGGCGTGATGTTCGTAGAAGAGCGCGAAGAGGCGACCATAGGTCGGCTCACCCTGCTGGAACTCGCGGCGGATTCGGTCCGGGTCGGGCAGTAGGTGGCGCATGCGTTTGAACGTGACCATGCTTGTAAGGCATCGTTCCAGGTTCTGCGCGTCGCTCAGGTCGCCGAAGCGCCCGTAGAAGTAGCGCCACATGTTGGTGCGCCGCACCATCGCTATATTAGGGTGGGAAGCGAGCAGGGTGTAGATTAGGCTCGTCCCGCTTCGGTCTGGGCCGGCTAGGAAAATCGGTTCAGGGTGTGTCATGTTCGCGCCTCTGTTGCGGTATGCGTGTTGGGGCGTACGCGCCCGTGTTTGTCCAGTTCAGTTCGATATAAGTCGAAATGTTCCTCTGCCTGTTTGCGCGCGCCGTAGTGCCGGTCGACGCGCTGCCTGGCGGCTTGCCCCAATGACGCCGCCAGGTCGGGGTCGGCTAGCAGCCGGTTCATGGCTTGCTCCAGCGCGGCGACATCGGCGGGGGGGATGAGCAAGCCGGATTCGCCGTCGACGACGACTTCGCGGGAGCCGGACACGGATGTGGCAATGACGGGCAAGCCCGCGGCCATCGCCTCGATCAAGGCCATCGGCAGCCCTTCCCACAAAGAGGGCAACACAAAGCAGTCGCTGGCGGCAAGCAGTTCGGGGACATCCTGGCGAAGCCCCAAGAAATGAATATGGTCTCGGATTCCCCGTTCAGCAGCTAGGGCGACGAGTTCATCGCGCAGTTCGCCGTCTCCGACGAATAAGATGTGCAGATTGGGGAAGCGGGCGATGACCGCGGGGGCGGCGTCGATGAGGTAGCGATGCCCTTTCTGCTTCTTGAACGTGGCGACGACGGCGGCGATGCGCGCATCCGGCGGCAGACCGAGTTCAGCGCGGATGCCGGGCTGGTCTATATCCCGCATATAGCGTCTGACATCCACGCTGTTGGCGATCACGGCGATCTTTGCTGCGGGAATCGGGCCATAGGTTGCCTGGATGCCGTCGCGCACGCCGTCGGAAATGGCGATGAAGCCGTCGACCCAACGCGCAGCCAGGCGATACAGCGCACGGTGGGCGGCCTGCTTGGGGCCGCGCAGCCAGGCTAAGCGCGGCAAGTGATCGCGGCGCAGCGACAGGTAGGCGTTGTGGAATGTCCAGAAGACGCGCACGTTCCGGCTGAACTTGAGCGTGAGGACGAGGAGGTCCATGATGCGCAATAAGTGCGTCTGGACGGCCTGAATCCTGTACTTGTCGATCAGGTGCAGCAGGGCGCGCCGCGTGGACAGCATCTCCGCCACGAAGAACGGCAGGGCGATGACGCTGTAGCGCCGGTCGGGCAGAATCTCGACGGGAATGCCTAGGCGCTCGATGTCCTGGCGCAGGGGGCCGTCTACGAAGGCGCAGACGACGGGCGCGCAGCCGATCTCGGCCAGGCTCTCGACCAGGGTGCGGACGACTTCTTGACCGCCGCCGATCTCCAGATTGCTGATGACGTGCATCACCCTAAGCGGCTCGGCGGCCATGCGAGGGCCTCCTTTCGATGCCGAGCTGGAGCAAGTGCGTTGATGTGTTCATGCGCCGCTCCGCGCGCGGATGCCGCTGATACGCGCCGAGGACGCGCCGGCCCTCAGGCTCGCCAATTCATCTGCATGGCTCAAGGCGTACTCGGCCTGGGCGACGGCATCGCGCGCCGAGTGCAGCTTGCGTTCCGGGCCGTTGGTGGCGTAGTACGAATTCCAGTATTGCACGGCGCTCTGGTAGCGGTAGAAGGCCCAGACCTGCGGAAAGAACCGCCATTCGTCGACGCTCAACGGCAGCACCTGCTGGTAGCCCTCCAGAAACCAACCGATGCTCTCGTAGTCGTAGGAGATGTCGCCCAACTCGCCGTAACGGAAGCGGGAGAGGCAAGATACAAGGTCGCTCAGACGCCACTCGATGCGCGCCAACTCGAAATCGACAATGACGACGCTGCCGTCGGCGCGAAAGAGGAGATTGTGCAGGCCGTAGTCACCGTGGATGATGAGGCGCGGCAGGTCGGCGTTGCCGAGAATGGCGTCGAGTCGGGCGATTTCGTCGCCAATACGTCCGCTGTTCTCTACGAGCCAGGCCGAGTCGCTGCCCGGTTCCGGTTGTTTCGTCTCGATGGAGCGAGTCTTGAACTCCTCCAGTTTGCGTCTGTGCCACTCGACATCTCGCCAGCGAGGGCCTGTGTAGTCCGAGAAGCCCATGTGGTGGCGACCGGCGGGCATGAAGCCTTTCAACTGACGGTGTAGGCGGGCCATCATCTCGCCGGCGAGGATCATTAGCTTGCGACGGTGGGCGCGCACAAGGAACCGGCCTGAGTAATTCATGCCCTCGTCGAACTCGAACAGGGTGAAGTAGTCGCCCCTTAGGTCGACATAAGTAGACCTGTCCGGGGCGGGGCTCAGGCGCGATGCCGGAAAGCCTGTCTCGGCAAGGCGCGCCAGGATCGAATGTGTATAATCCACCGTGTCGGCCTGCCAGTTCGGGCGATAGCCCTTGAGCAATTTCCTGCCGCCGGTCGTATCCAGGTCCAGGTTGCGATTGCGCCGTCCCACAGGCAGATTACGCGGCGGGCCGGCGAGGCTCAAGCCGTAGTGCTCCAGGATTTCGTGCACATCCTGGGCGGGGATATCCGCCGGGCGCAGGCGGGCGTGCAGGCGCGCGTACAGGGTAGAGGGGCGGGGTAGGCAGTAAATGCGAAAGCTTTCAGTCATACAGCTAAGTTCCTATAGACTCCCGCGCCAATTGGGTGCGGGGTGAGTGCGGGCAAGAGCGCCTCTAGGCCGGCGCGCAGGCGTTGCTGAGCGAGAACAGGATCGTCGCTTCCGTTGTCCACTTCCAACAGCGTCCAACCGGCGCCGCGAATGTAGTCGATGGTCAGGTTGACGACGCTGTGCGCATTGCGAACGAACGCGGCTACCTCATCCGGGCTATAACGTTGAAAGCGTTCCCAAAGCCCTCTCTGGTAAATGCGATCCAGGCATTCTTCCCAAGGCGCGTGCACGGCAATCACCAGATCAGGTCGCGGGATCAAGTCGACATAAGCGGCGACGCGATCTATGTCGGGCGTCTCCTGATGCGAGGCGTACATTTGCACCACGCGGTGGATGAAGCCTTCGTCGAGTATGAGAGCCTCGTCGTCGCGCGCATGGGCGAGCAGGAACTGGTAGTAGCCGGTCAGATGGATGAACCAGTGCCAGGCATGGCGGCGCGTCTCGGCAGGAACGGGGCGGCGCAACTGCGTGGTCAGCACGGAGCCAATCAGCCGCGGATGCCTGGCGCAGAAGGCGAACCTGCTCCATGCGCTTAGGTGATAGAAGACCTGCCACAGCAGCGGTCGCCGCCAGGTCTGCGGAGCTAAGCGCGCGACAGCCTGGCCTGCCCATGTACGCTGTGCAGAGGGGCGGGCTGCATCTACGACGGTGCGCGCACAGATGCCCCGTGTCCGGCAGATGTTCGCCACGGTAGGGATCAGCGTGGTTTTGCCCGCGCCGGGCGCGCCAATGAACTCAATGACCATGCGTCATGACTCCCTGCCAGGCACGGACGGGTGGAACACAAGCAGACTCAGCATCATTACAGCGCCTTCCAGATCTGCGCTTTGAGCCGGCGCAACACCGCGTCAAGCGGCTGACCGGCGTCGACGTGAACGAGACGGAACTCCGATAGCGCGTCGCTGGACATCGCCGCCAGTTCCCCAATGGCACGACTTTTGGCTTCTACCGCAGAACGCTCATGGTCCGGCTTGCGCTGCAAGGCGACCTCCGGGTTGACATCGAGCACGAAGAGGATGTCAGGCGGGCGCATACGCCGGTAGAGCCGTTCTTCTGCTGCGGCGAGCCCCGACATAATGAGACCGCTACCGTTGCCGTTGGACGAGATCTGTGGGCCGTCCAACATCCGGAAGCCTGCGTCGGAGCTGATCGCTTCAAGCGGAAAGCGGTCATAGAGGACGATGGAGCCTGACAGCGCCTGTTTCGTACCTGCCTGGTAGCGGGCTTTGCGATCCCAGCCGATGGAGATGTGGTAGACGCCGAGCAGTGCGTCGCGCAGAGAGGCCAGCGCTTTTGCCGGGAGGCTTCTTTCCCCGAACCACTGCCCGGCGTGTCGTTGGCTGCGCCGCGCCATGCGAAAGACGATATAGAGCGCCCGGCTGCGGCGCGACGGCTGTTTGCTGCCCAGGTAGTGGGCGTGTACGTCTAGCTTCCAGCCGAGCCACTCCGCCAGCAGGGCTGAGAGCGTAGACTTGCCTGCCCCGTCCGCGCCGACCAGCGCGAAAGACAGGCCGCCCTGGGCGGACGTCATCCCGCGGGCAGGCGCAAAACGGAGAAAGGTGTTACGGCGACTCCACAGCTCGCGTAGGTAGGTTATTGAGGCGCGCAGCCGGCTGGTCCGCTGGAGGGGACGCAGGGCTTGGCGCGTGCGGCGGCGCAGGTCGAAAAGCCGGTAGCCGGCGCGCGGCGACTCGGTCAGCAGGCGCAGCGCTTCTTGCACGACATCAGCAGGCACGGCGCCGGCGACCGCGTCTAGCATGCGCTCGACCTGTTCCGTGGTCGTCTGGGCAAGGAGGTAGTGCACTTCTTCCAAGATCGGCTCCGGAATGCCGGGCGAACGAATCGTCAGGACATCCTTGACCACATCGCGGTCGCGGTACTTGAGCAAAGCCCGCAGCGTAAGGACAATCAGCTCCAGTTCGGGCGCAGGGACCATGACGCCATCGCGCAGGCGCGCCGAGGCGAGGAAGCGCTCCTCCAGGGGCAGCCGGTAGTTCTTGACAAACTGCTCGCCCAACACGAGTTGGTAGTGGACGTGCAGATGGAACATGCGACCGCTCTCGGCGTCGAAGCCCAGATAGTCTTCGAGTCCGGGATAGCGTTTGCCGGGAGGGGCCAACACCGGCTTGACGTCGTGTTCGAGCAGCAGTGCGCGGAATCGGAGGGCATCGCGCCGGTCGACCAACAGGTCGAGGTCGGTGCGACCATCGAGGCTCACAGCCAGCCGCAGGTTGCTCTTCCAGTGGCAATAGCGGATGCCCTGATCGGCGAGCGCCTGCATGAGTTCGGCGATGGCGCGCAGCCCAACTGCGGCGGGGGCGACATGCACAGCCGAGGGCGCGCCTTCGCCATTTTTCGCGAGACGTTGCGACCGAATCTGTTCGCCTAATTCTGCGTGGGCAGAATGGCTGCCTTCGCGCTCCAGATCTCTAGCTGTCAAAAGAGTACCCTTCTAAGAAATCAAACTGCTTGATCTGCCGCTCGACCTCCTCGATCCAGCGATCCTCCCACGGCACGAGACGGCGCGTTTGGTCTGGCGAATCGCGCAGGATGCCGCTGCACGCTTTGAGATAGTCATCGTCATAGGGAAGGTCCAGGAAGCCGCAGACAGCGCGCAGGTTCTGCTCCGGGCGGCGGACGACATCTTCGTAATGGACGGCAAGCAGGTTGGATTCGTTGAGGTGGCGGCGCGTGTCCGCCAGCATGCGGCATGCCTCGAAATAGTGTCCGACTGCGTTCTCTACTGTGCGCTTGCCGCGGATGCGCATGGCGCTGATCGGATCGAAGGGGTTACGGATAACTTGGATGAACTTGACGTCGACGCCCTTCATCATGCGGCGCAGGTTGTCGATCAGTCGCGGGTCTTTGGCTATGCGGCGGATGGCTGTCTCTGATGTTGTATCGCCGATCACCTGCAGCCTGTCGTAGCGGCCCTGCCATTGGTCAGGGACTGCGAACGAGTAGGGTGTCAGTCGCCGGGCGGTAACGCGGCCTTTGAGCGCTTCGCGGCGCGAACACTTGACGAGAAGGTGGAATAGCTGCTCTTTGCTGAAGCCGGCGGGTACGTATTGCAGCATATCAGATCCATCGGCGATGATGGCGTTGCGGTGCGCATCCAGCATGGAGCCGAGCAAGCTGCTGCCGCTTTTCGTATGGCCGATGAAGACGCAGCAGATCTTCACATCCTTGAAGCGCGCGGGGTTGACGACCGTGTGGCCATAAGACGTCAAATAGCGTCGCGCCATGCTGAGGCGTCGCGTCGCGTCGCTTTCGAGCACGGAGACGCCAATGCTCGAATCTGCAATTCGGCGGAAGCGGTCGGAATTTACCAGCGACACCCACAGACGTTCGGTTGTTCCACTCATGGATTTCTCCTTCGGGTCAGTTCGGCCAGCGCCGGAGTCTTGTAGGACGTAGATGCGATGCCGGGAATGCGGTAGGGCGGCAGCGCGCGGGCGTCATCGGGCTTGGCGGCTAGGCTGCTAGAGACAAAGCTGCCGATCAAGCCAAGCGTGATCCACCAGATCCCAAGAGCGTACGGGATGATCGTGTTGAAGAAGTTGTTTACGATGAAGGCGTGGGCGACGATCAGCCAGAGCACAAATAATAGTTTCCAATTCCAGAACCCCTTGCCCTTCGTGCGCAGCAGCGCGACGGACGAAAGCGCCAGCCACCACAAGACCGGCCCCAGATAGAGCACAATGCCGAGCAGCCCCTGTTCGGCCAGAATGGTCAAATAGAGGTTATGCGAGGTGTGGTCTTTTTCCGGGTTCACCAGATCGGCAACGCGCCCCTGGAACTCGCGGTCGTAGCGGTCGAAGTTGCCATAGCCCCAGCCAAAAAGCGGACGGGCCTGGAACATGCGGATCGACGCATAGATGATGGGCAGCCGGCTGAGGGCGGATTCCTGGGATTGATCGGAGTCGAGACGATGCGCCGCCTGGCTGATCTGGTCGGCTAGGAGCACCCCGCCCACACCGCCGACGATAAGCGCCGCCACGAGAAGCAGGCGGAGCATGAAGCCCGGATACAGAAACGTTAAGCCGGCGATGCCGATCAGACCGCCTAGCCAACTGGCGCGGGTGAAAGAGATGAATATGCCATAGGTCCCCACGAGGAACGCACCGATGAAGGCGGTGCGAACCAGGCCGGACTTGGCGTTCATCCCTGCGTGCATGGCAAGAAGGCTGCCGAACGCTAATGCCGTGGTGTATATGACCGGGTTTTCCAGAGAGCCGACTGTGCGATCTCTGACGTGCACCGAGTCCCACATAGACGGCAGAATCTGCGGGGCGACCCACGATACCATGCCGATCAGCGACTGCGCCACGCTGATGGTAAGTGCAATGACGGCCAGTTGCCGGAAGTCTCGCTCGCCGGGCGCGAGCAGGCGGACGATGAAGTAGAGGCACATCGGTACAAACACGCGGTCGTAGAGCCAAACCGTTGTGCCCGTTGGATTGGAATTGCGATAGACAATCGAGAACTCGGTAGCGACAAGATAACCAACCATGGCGATCTCGGGCCAGCCGAGTTTGGGCAGCTCACGCCGGCTCAGTCCCAGCCAGGAACTGATGACAATGATCGCTATCGTGAGAGGCGGCAAAGCCCGGTGAATCGCCCAGTAGACCATGCGCATGGCCGTGGTGTCTGCGTCCATGATGAACTGCGCCAGGAAAAGCCAGGCGAAGAGGCCAATCAGTGGGCGCCGGTGCAGGATGACGAACCCTACCGGAGCGGCAAGAACGGCCAAGATGACGGGCCACATGCCGGCAGCAATCAGATATGCCGCTGCTACGCCTGCGAGAGGGGCGAGCGCGATCAAATACCAGCTCCGCAGGAGTTTTTCCAGGCTGTATGCGGCTGGCTTTTCGGATAACGCCGGGATATGGATATGCAGCGTCATGGTTCTCCTGTTTGACGGCGGGCTGTAGCGCCCGTGAAACGATGGTAACGAGTCCTTGACATCAAGCAGCGCCGGCCTCGGGCACGAGCCGGTAACTAGGTACAGGCCGGCCCATGCGATCCTGGGCGGCCTCCATGGCGCGCCAGGCAACCATGCGCGCCGCGTTGAGCGGCCATTGAGCGAGCATGTAGCGCATGCGCTCCTTTGCCTCGAAGGTAACAGGGTCCGGCTGGTAATCGAACGCCAACATTTCCGGTGTGGCGCGTGACTGGACGAAAGCGATTTCGCCTTTTGATAGGACGCGGCGGTAGCGGCCTATCGAGTCAGGCGATATCACGCCAGGCTTGCGCGAGCCATAAGAGCTGTTGCCGCCTTTATCGAGAAAGGTTGGCGCGCCCTCCATCGTGAGCATGTCGGGGGAGTATGGCTCGCCGATAAAGTCGCAGATAGTCTGCAAGGTCTCTTCGGGTTGCAAGGCGAGCGTTTCGTAGCGCAAGATCATATAGCGGTCGGGATAGCGTTGCTGGTTACGGCGCGCCAACTTGACTGACTCCAGCCACATGGCAGTGCCGGCGCCGACGCCGCCGCGGCGCACCTTCCAGCGCGTGATCACAGAGGCGTAGCGGTCGCGCGGGTCGCGCATCATGTGGATCATGCGCGCGTTCGGGTAGGCGTCGAAGATGGGGTCGGCGTAGCGCTCAGTGTTGAGCGACTTGTCGCCCCAGCGCGGTTTGCCCATGCGCCGGGCATATTGCTCTTCGAGCAAGGCGAAGAGCCGGGCATAGGTCGTCTCACCCTGCCAGTACTCCTGGCGCAGAGCCTCCGGGTCCGGTTCGAGCACCAGTAGACGTTTGTAGCGCATCATCATGGAAAGGCAACGCTCAAAGTTGGCCGGGTCGCTGATGTCACCGTATTGGTTGTAGAAGTGCGTCCATAAGTTGGTGCGCCGTGTCATGGCGATGTTGGCATGGGAGGCCAACAACGCGTAGATCAGGCTTGTACCGCTGCGTTCGAGCCCTGCGATGAAGATCGGTCCTTTGTTCATTGCTTCATATACCTCGGTGTTCTATGCATAGCGTCCGGGATTAGCGGTCCGCCAAGCTGCCATTGCGGCGCGGTTGGCGGGCCAGTCAACCAAGAGAAATAGCAGCCAGTCGCGCAGAGAGAGCTTAACTCCATCGAGCGAATAGCCGAGGGCATGCAGGTCACGGCTGGCGTAGGTGCGCATGAAGGCCACTTCGCCGGGGGACATACGTGCATTGGGTTGGGGCGCGTCGCCGCCGGCTTTCTGGCCGGGGCCCTTTGGCTTGTCTGTCACGGCTGCCGCCAGCATCTCGGGATGGTAGTCTTCGTCGATGAAGTGACAGATCTCGCGCACCGTCTGCTCGGGCTGCGCCATCAGCGCTTCGTAGCGCACCATCTTGTAGCGACCGGCGAAGCGGGCAAGGTTTTCCTTGCCGGCGCCGACCGAACTGAGCCAGTCGGCGGTAGTCCAGCCGACTTTGCCCTTGCGCTGGCGATGGCGCGCCATCGCCTCTTCATACACATGGCGCGGGTTGCGGACCATGTGTATCATGCGCGCTGTGGGGAAGGCGTCGAAAATCGGCGCGGCGAACTGCTCGACATGGCCGAGTTGATCGCCCCAGCGCGGCTTGCCCATGCGCACCGCATGGTGGGCGTGGAACAGGCCGAAGAGCCGCGCATAGGTTGGCGAGGCCTGGGCAAACTCGGCGCGGATGCGTGCGAGGTCAGGTTGCAGTTGGCGAATCGGCTCGTGCGCCAGCATGGCAGTCAGACACTTCTCCAAGTTTTCAGGGCGACCCAGATCGCCAAAACGCTCATAGAAGCGCGTCCACATATAAGTGCGCCGTGTGAAACAGAGATGCGGATGCGCTTCGAGCATGAGGCGCAATTCCGTCTTCCCTGTGTTCGCAAGTCCGCCGATAAAGATCGGCCCCGTTTCCATACGACTCTTCCTTCGTCCTAACCCGTCGCGTGCAGACCGGCGGCTAAGCAGCGCCAGGCCGCAGCGCGCAGCAGATTGGCAGGCCAGTCCGCCATCCAAAAGGCGAACCGTTCGATCTCATTCATTTTCAGCAGTTCCGATGCATAACCGAAAGCGAGCATCTCCGCAGCGGCATAGCGTTGGATGAAGGCAACCTGGCGGCGCGACAGGGCGTTGCGAAAGCCGCCGATGAAAGCAGCGGAGAGCGGGCTTTGTCCCGGCGCGGTCGACTGGCGAAACCTGGGGATATCGTCCATCGCCAACATGGCGGGCTCGTAGTCCTCGCTCAGGAAGACGCAGACCTGGCGCAGCGTCTGCTCCGGCTGCCGGACTAATGTCTCGTACTGAACAGTCATGTAGCTGTCCGGATAGCGTTGCATGTTGCGTTGAGCGAGCCTCGCGGAATGCACCCAGGCCGCGGCGACTGCCCCTATCCCTCCCTTGCCGCGCCCGCGACGTTCCATCATGGCGGCGGCGCAGTCACGCGGGTCGCGCAGCATGTGGATGAACTTGGCCGGCGGGTAAGCTGCTAATATGCGATCTGCAAGGGCTTCAATCATCTCGGTCTGATCGCCCCAGCGCGGCTTGCCCTGTTGCTCGGCGTAGTGCTCGTGCAGTAGCGCGAAGAGGCGGGCATAGGTTGCAGGCCCATGCCGGAATTCGCGGCGGATGCGGTC
>JASGTU010000146.1 GCA_030058085.1 Chloroflexota bacterium | reverse complement strand
CCTATGCCTGCATCATGTGCAACCGCTGCCAGGACGTGTGCCCGGCGACTGTGACGGGCAAGGAGCTGTCGCCCTCGGCGCTGGAGATCAACAAGCGCTACTACCTGAACGCGCACCTGGACGAACTGGCTGCGGGCGCGGCGTCGCAGCATGACCTGCTGGCGTACGCCGTCAGCGAATCGGCGCTGTGGGCGTGCACAGCCTGCGGCGCGTGCGTGGACATCTGCCCCGTGGGCAACGAGCCCATGCTTGACGTCATGGACATGCGCCGCCGCCAGGTGTTGATGGAGAACCGCTTCCCCAGCCAGTTGAAGCAGGCCTTCCGCGGCATGGAGCGCAACGGCAATCCGTGGAACCTGAGCGGGGGCGACCGGCTTGCCTGGGCTAAGGGGCTGGACGTGCCGACCGTGGCGGAGAACCCGGCGCCCGACCTGCTGTGGTGGGTGGGCTGCGCCGCGTCCTATGACCCGCGCGCCCAGGAGACGGCTAGGGCCTTCGCGGAGGTGCTGAACGCAGCCGGCGTCAACTTCGCGGTACTGGGCGAGCTAGAGTCATGCACGGGCGACGCCGCGCGGCGCGCGGGCAACGAGTATCTTTTCTACGAGTTGGCGCAGGCCAACATCGCGGTCCTCGACGAGGTCGCGCCCAAGCGCATTGTCACGACCTGCCCCCACTGCCTGCACACACTGGGCAAGGAGTACGCCCTGTACGGCGGGCATTACGACGCGATTCACCATACACAGTTGCTTTCCGAGTTGGTTGCGGCCAAGAAAATTGCTGTTTCCGCCGCCGAGATGGGCCAAGAGACGGTCACGTTCCACGATCCGTGCTATCTAGGCCGCCACAACGGCATTGTGGAGGAGCCGCGTGCGGCGCTGGCTGCGTTGGGCGCGGTTGTGGCGGAGATGCCGCGCCACGGCAGGCAGTCGTTCTGTTGCGGGGCCGGCGGCGCACAGATGTGGAAGGAAGAGGAGCCGGGCGACGAGGCGGTCAGCGTTAATCGCCTGCGCGAGGCGTTGGCGACCGGCGCGCAGACAGTGGCGGTCGCCTGCCCCTTCTGCCTGACCATGCTGGCGGACGCAGGTAAGGAGTTACAAAGCGACGTGGCGGTGAAGGATGTGGTCGAACTGGCGGCGGAGCGGCTGTGCGATAGTGGGTCGTAGCGGAGTCAGGAGCGCTGTGGAGGTTTTTTCGCCACGAATTGTACGAATTTCACGAAGCGCTTGGGGGAGGTTCCGCATGGTTCGTGAGGCCGGCGGCTTATCTATGCGCCTTACGCGAGGCAGCGGTGCGGGTTGATGGGCGGTGCGCAGGCTGATATACTATGCCTATGGCTCTAGTCGTCCGGAAAACGCCCAACCCCAACGCCCGCAAATTCGTCTTGCCGCGCCTCATGTTTGAACGGCCGCGCAATTTTGCGAGCGCCGAATCCGCCGCGCAAGACCCTCTGGCGGCGCGGCTGATGGCATTGGATGGCGTCTATAACGTCTTTTGCGCGCAGGATTTTGTGACGGTGAACAAACGGCCGGAAGTCGCATGGGATGCGCTCGAAGCCGCGGCGTGCGCCGTGATTAACGAGCACTTCGGCCTGGACTAGGCGACTGGTAATCCGATTCAACGTTTCGCTTCAATGTCGTAAGCAGAAAGAACGGCGAGAGCAGATGACGCGTGTGAGTGCGGCGAATGGGGGTGCAGGGAGAGCGACGCTGCCTGTGATGGCAGCCAGTGAGAACGGGCGCGCCGGCATGGTCGCAGCAATGGCCTTGCTGCGTAAGGGCGGCCGCGCACTCGATGCGGTGGAATTGGCCTGCCGCGTCACGGAGGACGACCCAAACGACCACTCGGTGGGCTACAGCGGGCTGCCCAATGTGATGGGCGAGGTCGAACTCGATGCCAGCATTATGGACGGGCGCGACTTGCGCAGCGGCGCGGTGGCTGCCGTGCGCGGCTACGGCAACCCCATCACGCTGGCCCGGCAGGTGATGGAGCAATTGCCGCATGTACTGCTGGCGGGTCGCGGCGCGGAGCGTTTCGCCGCAGCCAATGGGCATGCCCCGCAGGACCAACGCACCGAGGAAGCCTTGCAGCGCTGGCGCGAGCGCTTCGCACACTATGGGCTGGACTCGGAAGGCGACGCCGACCTGCGCGAACTGACGAACACGCTGACCCGCCCGCTGAACTTGTCGGAGGCCCCCTTGAGCGCGGGCAGTGAGAGACGCTTCGGCACGGTCAACTTCTTGGCGCTGGACCAGTACGGCGATCTGGCGTCGGCGGTGAGCACCAGCGGCCTGGGCTGGAAGTACCCCAGCCGCGTGGGCGACAGCCCGATCATCGGCGCGGGCAACTACTGCGATAATCGCTATGGCGCGACCGCGTGTACGGGGATGGGTGAACTGGCGCTGCGCGTGAGCACGGCGCGCAGCCTGGTGCTCTACATGAAACTGGGCATGTCGCTGCACGAGGCCGGGCTGGAGGCGCTGCGCGACCTGGCCTATTTGGGCGGCGTGCCGGGGCGCTATATGAACATGGTCGCCATGACGCCGCAGGGCGAGTGCGCCGGCTTCACGACTGTACCGGGCAAGAAGTATCTGTACATGAACGAAGAGATGGAGGAGCCGGCTTTGGCCGAGCGCGTGCGCCTGGAGGAAAGCGCCTAGGCGCGACTCCGGCGGAGCGGATGCCGTTGTGTGGATTGGCAAGGTGCGTTAGCGGGTAGAAACGAGATGCGGCAGGCGCCATTTGTATTGCGCCTGCCAGCCGTAACCAAACCGGCGCGCCGGCTCGGATGACGCGGGCCGGGCGCACAATGGCTGACCCGACGAACCAACCAGAAAGGGCGTAAAGAGCCATGAGCAACTACGATTATGACGTAGTCGTGCTGGGCAGCGGGCCTGGCGGATATGTGGCGGCAATTCGAGCGTCACAACTTGGGCTGAAGACCGCGATTGTGGAGCGCGAGAACTTGGGCGGCGTGTGCCTCAACTGGGGCTGCATCCCCACCAAGGCGCTGATCCACAACACCGAGGTGTTGGAAACGCTGCACGATGCGGAGAGCTTGGGGTTCACGTTCGAGAACCTCAAAGTGGACTATGCGGCGGCGGTCAAGCGCAGCCGGGACATTTCCGGGCGGCAGGCTAAGGGCGTCGGCTTTTTGATGCGCAAGAACAAGATCGAAGTGATCGAAGGGCACGGCGTTTTTACCGACCCGCACACGCTCCAGATCTCGCCTACCGAGTATTTCCCCGAGTCCAAGGAGCGCACGGTCACCGCAGCCAATGTGATTATCGCGGTCGGGGCGCGGGCGCGTGGGCTGCCCGGCGTCGAGATTGACGGCGACCGCATCATCCAGTATCGCGACGCCATCGTGATGGACAAACTGCCCAAGAAGCTGATCGTCGTCGGGTCCGGCGCCATCGGCATGGAATTCAGCTACATATACAACGCCTATGGCGTCGAGGTGACGGTGGTCGAGATGCTCGACCAGGTGCTGCCGCTGGAGGATGCCGAGGTCGCGGCGGAAGTCGCCAAGGCCGTGCGCAAGGCGGGCATCAACGTGCTGGTAAGTACGCGCACCGAGGGCGCGGAGAAGACCAAAAAGGGCGTTAAGGTGACTGTCAAGAATTTGAAGGACGACAGCACCGAGACGCTGGAAGCCGACAAAGTGCTGATGGCGGCGGGGGTCCAGCCCAATACGGACAAGGCCGGCCTGGATGCGGCGGGCGTCCAGCTCAGCGAGCGCGGCGGTTATGTCGAGATAGACGAGGTGATGCGCACCAACGTGCCGCACATCTACGCCATCGGCGACTGCACGGGCAAGCTGGCGCTGGCGCATGTGGCGAGCGCCCAGGCTCTCGTCGCCGCCGAGACGATCGCGGGCGTGGAGACCATCCCCTTCCCGCCGGAGCGCTACCAGTTCATGCCGCGCTGCACTTTCTGCAGCCCGCAGGTGGCCAGCATGGGCATGACCGAGGCGCAGGCCAAAGAAGCCGGTCACGAGATCAAGGTGGGCAAGTTCCCCTTCATGCCCAACGGCAAGGCGCAGGCGTTGGGCGCCCGCGTCGGCTTCGTGAAGATCATCGCCGACGCCAAGTATGGCGAGATCTTGGGCGCGCACTTAGTGGGGCCGGATGTGACCGAACTGCTGCCGGAGCTAAGCCTGGCCCAATTCATGGAGATCACGCCGGCGGAGATCGCGCGCAACGTGCACAGCCACCCGACGCTGAGCGAGGCGATCATGGAGGCGGCCCACGCCATCGAGGGCCATCCCATCCACATCTGATGCCGGCTAGAGGGGACGGAACGGTGGAATCGACGCGTGCATCCGGGAGCGATCAGCCTCTGGACGCAACGGTCGCCGTTATCGACTTGCCCGTGCGCTTCGCCGAGACCGACGCCATGGGCATCGTGCATCACAGCAATTACCTGGTCTGGTTCGAGGCCGGGCGCATTGCGTGGATGGCCGCCGCAGGCATGCCGTACAGCGAGATAGCCGCCGGCGGCCATCACTTTGCCGTGACAAGCGTCAACGTGGCGTATCGCACGCCGGCCCGCTTTGGCGAGTCGGTGCGCGTGGCGACGCGGCTCACTCGGCTGCGCAGCCGCGAGGTCGCCTTCGCCTACGAGGTGCGCCGCGCCGGCGACGACGCGTTCCTGGCGAGCGGCGTTTCGGAGCATATCTGTGTGGACTTGCAAGGCCGGACGGCCAAGATTCCGGACGAGGTGATGGCACAGTTGCGACAAGGCACGGTCGCGCCTGCGAACGGCGCGTGAGCGTGAAAGGCCCCGTATGATCCACGTTGAACAGCACGGCCCGGTTCTTTGCATACGGCTGGCGCGCAGCCTGATGGGGCGTCCCCTGCAATGGGCTGCGGCCTATTGGGTGGAGGGTCTGCTGATCGACGCGGGGCCGAGTTGCGCTGCGCCGCAGTTGTTGCGTATGTTGGAGCACGTCTATGTGGACCAGATCGCGGTGACGCATTGCCACGAGGAGCGCATCGGCGGGCTGGCCCTGCTGCGTGAGCGCTTCCCCAACGCGCCGATCTACGCACCGCGGCGAGCGCTGGCTGCCATAGAAGAGCCGGAACGGCTGCGCCTGCCTGTCTATCGCCGGGTGATGTGGGGCAGACCGCGCGCCGCGGCCGGCGTGCGCTCCTACGACGAGGCCGGCAATGTGGTGTGCACCCCTTCCTACACGCTGCGCGTGGTCGAAACGCCCGGCCACAGCGCGGACCACGCCGGCCTGTTCGAGCCGGAGCAGCGCTGGCTGTTCAGCGGCGACGCGTTCATTGGCGGCGAGGAGCAGGCCTGGCCGCGCGAGGCGGACTTGTTCGGCGTATTGAGCAGCCTGCGCACGCTGGCAAGTCTGCGCCCGGAGCGGCTTTACCCTGGGAGGGGGGCTGTTCGTCGCTCGCCGCTGCCCGCCATCCAGGCCAAGATCGCGCGGCTGAGCGAACTGGCGCAGAACGTCGCCGCGCTGGAAGCCAAGGGCGTAACCGCAACCGAGATGGCCGCCATACTGCTGCCAAGCGCGCCGTTGGCTACAGCTATGCAGTTTTGGACCGGCGGGCAGTTTTCCTCCCTCAACTTGATCGAAGCGTGCCGCAGCTACAATGCGCTAATGAGGCCGGACACGAACTCGCCGCGACGCAAATCGCCGCCGGCGCCGCCGGACATGGGCGAAGAAGGCTGGGCGGACCCGCCGGCACGCTGGCCGACCGACCGTGACGATGTGTTGCGCTGAGATCTTCCAAAGCAAGCGGCCAAATTTCGGGGCCAATGGCGACGGTGCTATACTTGCCGCCATTGTCGTTTTAGCGCGGTTGGCGCGCCGAGCGCGCGGCGGATAGGGATAGGAGCAGTTATGCGTGTTCTCGTAACCGGCGGGGCCGGGTTTATCGGCAGCCGGCTTGCCAACCAGCTGCATCGCAGCGGTCACTATGTGCGCGTGCTGGATGACCTGAGCAGCGGCGATCCGTCTCAACTGAGCCAGGGAATTAACTTCAACCGCGGGGATGTGCGCGACGTGCCGAAGCTTTGGTCCCTGCTGCAGCGCGTCGACGTCGTCTATCACCTGGCGGCGCGGGTCAGCGTGCCGGCGTCGATTCTCTACCCGCGCGAATACAATGAGGTGAACGTCGGCGGCACGGTCAGCCTGCTGGAAGCCTGCCGCGATGTCGGCGGGGTGCAGCGGGTCGTTTTCGCCAGCAGCGCCACCGTCTACGGCGACCAGGATGTGCAGCCGGTCAACGAAGGGATGACGACGCATCCGGCTGTGCCCTATGCCGTGAGCAAGCTGGCGGCGGAGCAGTACCTGTTCAACTTGGGGCGGCTGGGCGGCTATGAGACGGTGGCTGTACGCATCTTCAATACCTATGGGCCGGGACAGCCCCTGCCCCCGGCGCACGCGCCGGTCATCCCCCAGTTCGTGCAGCAGATCCTGGGGGGCGGCTCGGTCGTGGTGAACGGCGACGGCAGCCAGACACGCGATTTCGTCTACATCGACGACGTGGTGGAGGCGCTGATCCGGGCGGGCGAGGAGCCGGGCGTGGACGGGCAGATCATCAACGTCGGCAGCGGCGAGGAGACTTCGATCCGCGACCTCGTGGAGACGATCAGCCGCATCGTGCGGCAAGATGCGAATGTACTGTACAACCGCGAAGCGGCGGGCGGCATTGCCCGGCTGGTGGCCGACGTCACTAAGGCGGGCCGGTTGCTGCACTACCGGCCGCGCGTGCAGTTGGAGGCTGGTCTGCGCAAGCTGCTGGAGCGCGACGCCGGTCTGCGCCGGGCAGCCTCCGGCGTCCATGCGCCATCCTCTACCCACAACGCGTCCGGCGGGCTCCCGCCGATGGGCGCCACAAGTACAGGCAACAGTTGATCATGCAAAGACGGAATTGGACTGCCGGCCTGCTGGCGGCGGTGATCGGCGTGTTCGCGCTTTTAAGCGGGTGCAGCAGCACAGGCGGCGAACGCGTGCTGACGGCGTATCTGAATTCGAACCTGGCGGCAGTCGATAAGGCCATCAGCGTGGACACAACGCCGGTGCGTTTTGAGGTGGAGCCGGGCACGCCGGCGCGCACCATCGGCAGGAATCTGGTGGCAGCCGGGCTGATCGAGGACGACCTGCTGTTCGAGGCGTATGTGCGCGTCAACGGGCTGGCGGCGCGACTGGAGGCGGGCACGTTCATCCTGGCGCCGTCGATGACGATGGCCGAGATCGTGGAGGCGTTGCAGCAGGCCGAAGCCGCGAGCGTGACGATCACGATTCCGGAAGGCTGGCGGCTGGAGCAGGTCGTGGAGTACCTGGACGAGGCGGGCATATTCGCCGGGACGGAAGGTGCGCTCGAGCAGTATCACAGCCAGGTGACCGGCGGCGACCTGACCGGTCTGGACCCTGCGCGCTACGCCTTCTTGCAGGACAGGCCTGCCGGCGCCGGCCTGGAAGGGTACCTCTTCCCGGAAACCTATGAGATTCCGGCTGAAGGAACGCTGCCCGCCGATGTCTTGAGCCGGCAACTCGACACATTTGCGGCGCGGGTGATTCCCGCCTACGAAGAAGCGGTGCAGGCGGGAACCACAGCATACGACCTGCATACGGTGTTGACGCTTGCCAGCATCGTGGAGCGCGAAGCGGTTGTGCCGGAAGAGCGGCCCGACATCGCCGCCGTTTACCTCAACCGGCTTGCCGTGGGTATGCGGCTGGAGGCGGACCCCACCGTGCAGTACGCTATGGGCTACCAGGAGGAATCCGGTCAGTGGTGGAAGACGCCGGTATTCCTGGAGGAGTACAGCAGCGTCATCAGCCCGTATAACACATACCTAAACGACGGCCTGCCGCCCGGGCCGATCTCCAGCCCCGGTTTGAGCAGCATTCAGGCTGTGCTAACCCCGGCCCAGCACGACTACCTCTACTTCGTCGCCGTCCCGGACGGGACAGGCCGCCACGTCTTTGCCCTGACGTTTGACGAGCACGTGGTGAACGTGCAGCGCTACTTGAGCGGGCAGTGATCCGTCACAAGTCAGGAGTCACCAGTCATGACGGATGATTCCTGATTCCATTCAGGGCCGGCGCATCCCCTATCTCTACTCCATCGGATAACGCATACCCCACTGGGCGCGGATGCGGTCCATGGTCTGCATGATGGCAAATGTCTCGTCCAGGGGCATGACGTCGCTTTCGATCTTGCCGGCGCGCAGACAGGCGTGGACCTCGGCGGCCTCGTAGTTGTAGCCGTTGCCGGTGAAGGGCAGTTCGATGAGTTTCGGGTCCTTGCCCGCCTGGTGAAGGGTCATAGCCTTGGGAACCCACCACTGGCTGTGGATGCGGATAAAGCCGTCCGTCCCCATGATCGTGGCGTCTTGCGGCGTGGTGGTGCGCACCGCGGTGTAGAGCACAGCCAGTTGTCCGCCGGGGTAGCCTAGGACCATGGCCGACTGCTCGTCGACGCCGGTTTCGCCCAACTCGGCCATCGAGGCGATGCGCTCCGGCTCCCCTAGCAGCATCGAAGCCAGAGAAATCGGATAGACGCCCACGTCGAGCAGCGCGCCGCCGCCCAGTTCCGGGTTGAAGGTGCGCCGTTCCGCGTTGAAGGGGGCGCGGTAGCCGAAATCGGCGGCAACCATACGCACCTCGCCGATGGCGCCGATGGCGATCAGGCGGCGCACTTCCGCCATGATGGGCACATAGCGCGTCCACATCGCTTCCATGAGGAAGAGGTTGCGGCTGCGCGCGGCGTTGATGGCGGCCTGCGCTTCTTCGGCATTGATGGTGAAGGGCTTTTCGCACAACACGGCTTTCCCCGCCTGCAGACACAGCAGCATATTGTCCTTGTGCAGCGAATGAGGCGTGGCGATGTAGATGACGTCGACCGCGGGGTCTGCGGCGAGAGCGCCGTAGCTGGCGTGCCGATTGGCGATGGAGAACTCGCCGGAGAAGGCGTCCGCGGCAGCCTGGCTGCGGGAGCCGACGGCGACGAGGTCTGCGTCGTCGAGCGCGGCGAGGCCCGTGGCGAACTTGCGGGCGATGTTGCCTGTGCCGAGAATGCCCCAGCGTATCTTGTCCGTCATGACAAGCTCCTATGCAGATGTGGATGGAGGCGACGGGCGCCCCGGTTAGGCCGCGGCGTCCCTCAGGACGCGGGCGCGGACTGCGGGCGGGCGACCGGCGCCGGTTTGCCGTTGGGTTGGTACAGCGTCTCCTCGCGCCCGACGTCGAGACAGAGCAGCGCACGATGCTCCGCAGGCAGGTAGCGCATCTCCTGGCGGTAGCGGCGCATGCTGTCCAGGTCGTCTAGGGCGAGGCCGTGGACGGTGCGCACGAAAAGAATGGTAAACGGATTCTCGGTGGGGAGCAAGCTGATGTTGAACTCGTCGAGCAGGGCGCGGCTCAGTTCGCTGCCGGCGCTGCCGGAGGCGGCGGCGAAGTCGACGGTGACGCCGTAGACCGCCAGCCGGTCGGCGACGTCGTAGTTAGCCGCAGGCTTGGCGCGGTTCCATGCGGACTCGACATAGCGCCTGTCCGTCCACGGGGCTTGCTCCTGCTCCGTCTCGGTCGATGCATCGAGGATGCCCATGGCGCGCAGGCGGCGGTTGATGTCCTGGGCGTCGGCGGCGCTGCGCCAGAGCAGTTGCTCGATGCCGAACTCGCCGGCAAGGGCGCGCAGCAACTCGGCGCGGATAGGGCTGGGGTCTTGGAGGGAGACCGGCGCGACCGACTCATGCACGGTCTGGCGTATGAACTCGGCGATGGCGCGCGGTACGGCCCCGTCTGCGGGAACCGTGCGCAGGATGCGCTCGATGCGCCGCCGCCACTGGGCCTGCCCCCACAGGCTGTCGAGGCGTTCCTCGCTGCGCTGCCCGTGCGCGTCGAGGTGGGTGCGCAGATAGGCCAGGCAGCGGTCCCAGAGGTTCTGGTTGAAGTAGGGCACGTAGAGGTGCGTCTGCACGAT
>JASGTU010000145.1 GCA_030058085.1 Chloroflexota bacterium | reverse complement strand
CTGTCTCGCCTGTTGGCTGAGGAAGTCGGCGATCTCGTCGTAGTCTTCCGGCCGCGGGGTAATGCCCCAGCCCACGGTGTCCAACTCGACGCGCTCCTCCGCCACTTCGGTGATGTAGCTGTCCGGCTCTAGGAAGGCGAGGCCGGCGGCGATCTCCTTGAAGCGGTGGACGTTGAAGCGGCTGACCACGGTGTGAACGGTGAGCAGCAGGTTGGCGTGCTGCGTCTGCAGCGCCTTGAGTTGCCGCCACGTCTCCATCGCCAGGTCCCAGTTGCCTTCCACCCCGCGAATGTCGTCATGCTCGGCGCCGACGCCGTCCAGGCTGAGGTTGATGCCGATGCTGGACTGCGGGCACTCAACGCACATGCGCTCGACCATCGTCACGATGCGGTCGGTGAGCATGCCGTTGGTGGGGATGGTGATCACTTGGGGGCGGCAGTGGCGATAGGCGCGGATCACCAGTTCGTCCAGGTCTTTGCGCAGGAACGGCTCACCGCCGGTGAAGGTCATGTAGAAGGGCGAGCGGCCCAGGCTCGCGAAGACGCGATCCCACTCCTCGACGGAGAGGTCGTCGTTGGGTTTGCGCCATACGTCGCAGGTGCGGCATTTGCTGTTGCAACGATAGCTGACGCTCACCACGATGGAGAACGGCTTGACCTTGGGCCAGCCGAAGGCGCGAAAGGCCCAGTAGAGGGGCAGCCTGGCGATCAACCCTAGCATAGCCGGCCTGTGCGCTTTCTTCTTGTGCGAAGACGGCGACCGCCCGCGCCCCGCAATGGGTGCATCACGCCGCGACCTGCTTGGCGGAGTCTTTGTCCGGCGCGCTCTGATCTTTGCTGCCGATGAAGAAGCGGCGCACCTGGGCCATCGTCTTGGGCAGATTCGTCCAGTTTTCCTTGAACGTCATCTTTTCCCACACGCGCTCGGGGCGGTAGAGATAGAAGCGGCGATACGCCTCGCGCCACTTGCGGAGCACCAGGTCGGGGTCGTAGTTTTCGTGCATGGTGAAGCGCGCCTTCTGCTCGTGGATGGCGAAGTCGCTCCACTTGTCGGCGAAGACCTCGCCGCCTTGCTGGATCATGTCGTACATGGCCGTGCCGGGGAAGGGCGCGGCGAGCAGGAAGTTCGCCAACTTCGGGTCCAGTTCGAGGGCCAGTTGGATCGTCTTCTCCATGGTTTCTTCGTTGTCGCCGGGCATGCCGAAGATGAAGAAGCCCATGGTCTGCAGGCCGGCGGCCTTGGCGTTGGCGAATGCCTCGCGCACCATGTCCACGGTCTGGCCTTTGCGGATGACGTTGCGCAGCATGTTTTCGTCGCCGTTTTCGACGCCGAAGCCCACGCGCAAGCAGCCCGCGGCCTTCATCAACTGGAACAGCTCCAGGTCGCTGTGGTTGACCTTCATGCCGTGGACCGTGACCCAAGGCACGGTGTTCAGGCCCTCTTCGACCAAGCGGCGGCACAACTCTTTGGCGCGCGGCAGCTTTAGGTTCCAGATGTCGTCGGTGACGCCGATCTCGGTGGCGCCCAGCCCCTTGACCAGCCACTTCCACTCCTGCACGACGCTCTCCACCGATCGGGCGCGCCAGGTGTCGCCGGTAACCGGCTTGGAGCAGAAGGTGCACTTGTAGGGGCAACCGCGGCTGGTGAGGATGGTGAAGCTGCGTGCATGCGGGTCCAGCCCGTCGGTCAGCGGCTGCAGGTTGGTGTACAGGTCGATCTTGAACAGGTCGTGCGCCGGGAAGGGCAGCGCGTCCAGGTCCGGGATCATGGGGCTTTCCGGGCTGGCGACGATCTCGTCGCCGTGGCGGAAGTGGATGCCGGGCAGCAGATCGGGCTTGCGGCCCGCATCCAGCGTGTTGACCAGGTCCAGGAAGCTGTATTCGGACTCGCCCTTGAAGACGTAATCGACATAGGCGTCGTGCGGCGGTCGCAGCGACTCCAGCGGCATGATGGTGAGGTGCGGGCCGCCGAGCGCGGTGAACAGACCGCGCTTCTTCGCCAGGGCCGCCATCTCCCACGCCTCTTCGATCAGCGGGGTGGTGGCGGTGACGCCGATCAGGCCGTAGGGCTTGCCCTGCGCTTCGGCCAAGTCCAGGTAATGGTCGACGCCCACGTCCTCGACAGCGGCGTCGTAGATCATCACGTCATGGCCGCCTTCGCGCAGGACAGCCGCCAGATAGCCCAGGCCCAAGGGAATGTGCTTGCGTTCGCTCCAGACTTTGGCTTCCGGGCTGGCTAGGATGACACGCATGGGCTACAGCGCTCCTTCGGCTTCGACGGCCTTGCGCAAGGCGGTCTTTTCCTTCTTGGGGATGAAGGTGCGCAAGGCGATGCGCATGTTGCGCGGCAGATTCATCCAGAAGTCTTTGGTCTTGAGGCGGCGGATGATGGGGGAAGGCCGCAGGTAGAAGCGCCGATAGGCCTTGCGGTACATCTCCTCCACTAGTTCGGCGGTCATGTCGCCCATCTCATAGCGGGCTTTTTGGTCGAAGAAGACGTAGTCTTCCCAATCGCTGATCAACATGCGGCCCTGGCGTTTGACGATCTCGTAGACCTTGGTGCCGGGATAGGGCGTCATCATCGAGAAGTTGGCGATCACCGGGTCCAACTCGATGGCAAAGTTGATCGTATCCTGCATGGTCTTGCGGGTGTCGCCGGGCAGCCCGATGATGAAGAAGCCGATGGTCTCCAGATTCACTTCTTTGGCGTTCTTAAAGGCTTGGCGAATGGTGTCCAGATCGACCTTCTTGTCGACGCTGCGCAGCATCTCGGCGTTGCCGGTTTCGACGCCGAAGGCGGTGCGTTTGAGACCGGCCTTCTTGAGCAGGCCCAACATCTCCTTGCTGGCGAGGTTGGCGCGGATGCCGTTGACGAAGATCCACGGCACATGGTTGAGCTTGTTCTCGATGAGCAGCGTTGCGATCTCTTCGAGACGCTTGACGCGGATGTTGGCGCTGTCGTCCAGCACGCCGATTTCCTCTGCGCCCAATTCTTCGACCAGGTGACGCCACTCGGCCAACACGTTTTCCGGGCTGCGGCTACGCCACTTGATGGGCATGATGCTCTGGCTGCAGAAGGTGCAGCGATAGGGGCAGCCGCGGCTGGTCATAATGGAGAAGCTGCGCGAGCCGTCCACGTGGTCGGTGGCGGGCTGCAGGTTGGTATAGCGCCCCATCTTGAAGAAGTGGTAGGCGGGCCAGGGCAGGCTGTCGAGGTCTGCGATCGGCGGGCGGTCCGGGTTGTTGTGTAGCAGTCCGTCGCTGGTCTTATAGGTCAGCCCCGCGCAATCTTCGAAGATGCCGAGTTCGGGGTGCATGAAGGCCTCAGTCGAGTAGGCCGGCTGCTCCTTGAGGTAGGCTTCGAGACGGTTGCTGATGTCGATCCAGGCGTCTTCACCCTCGCCGCGCACCACGATGTCCACATAAGGCTTTTCGCAGCTCTCTTCGGGCAGCACGCTGACGTGGGGGCCGCCCAGCACGATGGGGCAGTCATGGACTTCCTTGATCATGCGCGCCGTGCGCCAGGCCTGCTTGACCTGCGGCGTGTTGGCCGTGATGCCCACCAGATGGGGCCGGAACTCCTGGACGAAGTCTGCGATCGACTGCTCCTCGACGTCGGCGTCGAAGACTCGCACCTCGTCCCCGCGCCGTTCGCTCACAGCGGCCAAGTAGGCCAAGCCTAGGTGAGCCGTGGTGCGGGTGTCGATAGGCAGACGAAATCTAGGGTTAATAAGTGCGACACGCACAGTGGTGCCTCCTTAGGTCAAGGGTGCGCTTCACGAAATGCTGACCGGCATTCTAGCACGGCGTCCGGTATCGCCCAAATTTATTATGAAGTACTTCATAAAAATTGGCGTCACGGGTAACACGTCAGGAGTCACGCGTCATGACGGATAACTTGTGACTTGTGACGCAGGCCCTACCCGTTTTCCCGTTTGTAGAGCGCCGAAATATCAATGTCCGTTACGGCATGAACGCCGCGAATCTCGCTGAAGTTCTCTTTGAGCAGACGTTGGATGCCGAGTTTCATGGTCAGCAGGCTGATGGGGCAGTCGATGCACGCGCCCAACATCTTAACGTGGGCCACGCCTTCGTCATCCACCTGGAGCAATTCCACGTCGCCGCCATCTATGTATAGGGTGGGCCGGTAGCCGTCCAATACGGCTTGGATGCGTTCCTCTAGAGGCGTTTCGGCGGGCTGCTCCATTGGCTGCTCCATCAACTGCTCCATACTGGGCCTTTCCATCGGCGCGCAACGCGGCGGCGGGCGTCAGTCGCCCAGGCCAACTCGCGTTGCGTGCGAACCGGGGACGAAAGAAGGCGAGGAACACGACGGCCTGTCCTCGCCTTCGTTGGCATTCGTGATACGGCCGGCGATCAGTGACCGCAACTCTGTTCGGGCACTTCCTCGCCGGTGTGGGTGCGGGCCGTGCGGAAACTGCTGCCGCAGCCGCAGGCGCTGACCGCCTGGGGATTGTCGATGTGGAAACCGCCGCCCATCAGGTTGTCGATGTAGTCGATGTTTGCCCCATCGATGTAAAAGAGGCTGGTGGGGTCGACAAGCACCTTCAGGCCGTTCTGCTCGTAAACTTCGTCGTCCTCGCGGGGCGAGTCGTCGAAGGTCATGCCGTACTGCATGCCTCCACAGCCGCCGCCCTGGACGAAGACGCGCAGCGCATGCGTTTCGCTCAGACCTTTTTGGTCCATGATGGTGGTGAGTTTCTCGGCTGCCGTAGCGGTAATGGTGATCATCGGTTGTGTTCTCCTTGTAACGACCGTTTAGTAACCAAACTGCTTGACTCAGTTGCCTATCTTAGCACTGCCGGCGGTTGTTCAAAAAGCGAAGTTGCTCTCATGGCAAGGCGTATCAGCCGCCGATCTGGTTCATGGCCCGCGTTTCGGCGATGACGCCTTGCCCCAGGCCGTGCCCCCACGGCTTGTGATAGGCGCCGCCGCGCATCAGCGCGCGCATCTCCTCGAAGCCGGCGCCGTCGCGCAGAGGCGTCAGCAGGTCGACTTCGTCATCGCGCAGCAGACAGAGGCGCAGCTTGCCGTCCGCGGTCAGACGGACGCGGCCGCAGCCCTGGCAGAAAGGTTCCGTCACGCTGCTGATGAAGCCGAGCGTGCCTTTGGCGTTGGGAATGCGGAAAGGGCGACTTGGATCGACATAGTCGTAGCTCGCTTCCTCCAGCGGGCCGAAGACGCTCTCGACGCGCTCGCGCATTTCCTGGAAGGTGACCACGTTCACCTGCTGGAAATCGGTCACTTCGCCGAAGGGCATCATCTCGATGAAGCGCACTTCCCAGGTGTTGTCGATGGTGAGGCGCGCCAGTTCGGCGATGTCATTCTCGTTGAAGTTGCGCACGACCACGCAGTTGAGTTTGATCGGGTGCAGACCGGCTTCTTCTGCGGCGCGAATGCCGCGCCACACGTCGTCCAATTCACCCCAGCGCGTGATGTGATGAAACTTGTACGGCTCGACCGTGTCGATGCTGATGTTGACGCGGTTGAGTCCGGCCTCGGCCAATGGCCGCGCCAGCTTGTCCAGCAGCACGCCGTTGGTCGTCATGGCGAGGTCGCGAATGCCCGGCGTGGCGGCGATGGCCTGCACCAACTCGACGATGTCGGGGCGGATGGTCGGTTCGCCGCCGGTCAGGCGGATCTTGTTGACGCCGAGGCTAGCACCCACACGCACAAGGAAAAGAAGCTCATCCTTGGTCATGAGTTGGTTACGCGGCATAAAGGTCATGTGCTCGGGCATACAATAGACGCAGCGCAGGTTGCAGGCGTCGGTCAGGCTGATGCGCAGATAGTTGATGCGCCGCCCGTAGCTGTCGTGCATCGGCTCGATAGTCGTGAAGGGTTCGGGGACGGGCGCCACGCTTACCGAGCCGTGTTGGTTGCCGTATAGTTTCAGTTCAGCTTTCAAGCTCTCGCTCCCTAGAGTCGGCTGCAGCCGGCGTATGGCTGTGCAAGGTCAACTCAAATCCGGGGGGACGGCTGGCCTCGCTCCGGGGGATGCGATAGGTGCAGCAGACGCCTTGATCGGCCATCGAGACGATGCGCTTGGCGGGCTGCCCGACCAGTTCGTTGATCAGCGCCTGATCCATCAGACACAACTCATGATGCTCGGACGACACGTCGGCGTAGGGGCAGTTGCATTTGTGCAGCAGATAGCCGTCATCCGGGCCGTCGTCCTCTTCCCAGCGGGCGAGATAACCGCGCTCGTTGAGGAAGGTCGTCACCCTTTCCAGCCGCTCCTCCGTCGATAACTGAGCCAGTTCCGAATCGACGTAGGCGCCGCAGAACTCGTGCGCCATCGCCTTGAAGGCGCATTCGACCTGGTCCGGCGGCAGAAGCTGCTTGATCTGGCGCAGCAGGCCGGCGGCGAGAGCGGCGAAGTTGTCAGGAAAATGTTCGTTGGCCTCCGGCGTCAGGGCATAGACCTGCTGAGGCCGCCCGACGGAGCCGCTGCGTTCCAGCCGTTCCACACAGATCAAATTGTCGCCCTGCAAGATGTCCAGGTGATGGCGCACGGAAACCGGCGCCATCTGCAGGCTGTCCGCCAATTCGGCTACGGTAGCGCCTGTGCGCTCTTTTAAGATTTCGAGAATGTGTTGCCTGACTGCATGCACAGCTGAATCGCTCTCTGAACACATTGGCCGGGAGCCTGGACGCCGGCGGGGGCGTACGCGACAGGGACCGGCTATTGTGCGGCACTATAGCATAGAGCCGTAGCCATGTCAATTATTATAAAAAAGGTGATAATTATTCGGGGGACGCGGCGCAAGCGGAACGGTCGAATGCCCAGATTTGGGCGTTGCCGCTCTGGTGTAGGAGAGTGAAGTCCGCGTTGTCTTGCAGCCACGCCGGCGGGATCAACTGCGTGTCGCCGAAGCCGGCCTCTCCCTGGCGGTCGCCGAGGAAGACGTGCGTGATGCTTTCGCGGCACAAAACGGCACGCAGTGCGCCTGGATCACCCTGCCCGGCGCGCAGGTCGATGACCATCTGGCGCAGGGCGGCGGGGTCGACGCCGGGGCTGATCTGTTCGATGCTGTACAATATCGGCGGCACGTTGCTCGCCCGCGCCGTGTAGTAGGGCAGCCACCAGCCTGCGTCCGAGCCGACGACCAGACTGTCGTTATAGGCCAGGAAGCCGTTGACCAGGAAACGGCTGTCGGGCGGGGTGTTTTGGTCCGCCCACGCCAGGGCTGTTTCATCTGCGCCGGTCACCATCTGGTAAAAGGGGTCGACGATGGCGAGTTGGTTGCGCAGGCCGGTTATGCCCGGCCATAACAGCGCCGCAGCCGCTATCCAGCGCAGAACGGGCGCGCCGGGCCGCGGTCGCCATACGCCCGCCACGCGCCATACCTCAGCCAGCAGCCATCCGCCCGCCAGCGACAGCGGGATGTAGAGGCCGAGCGCAAGCAGGAAGTTGGTCACGACGCCCGTACCCGCCAGCCCAAGCAGGAAGGGGCTTGACGCGAAAAACGCCCCGACGCTCCACAGCAGCACGGGGACGGCCAACTGCCTGCGCCGCCACAGCGCCAACGCCGCCGCGCCCAACACGCCGATGCGCAGCGCCGGCGGGTAATAGGCGTCGATGCTCTGCCACACGGTCAGTTCGTCACGCACCTCGGCTGCGTCCGTGCTGCGCTGCGCCAGCGCGCCGGTCAGCCCGGCCAACTCGGATGAGCGGGCGATGATGATCCAAGGCAGGACAGCCGCCAACGCCGCGCCGCCCGCCCCGGCCAAGAGAACTGCACGCGCCAGCCATTCCCGCAGGCGGCCGCGCAGCAGCCACAGAGCCCACAGCCCCCAGCCGATGGCGGCAAAGACGGCGACGATGGCGACGCGATAGTGCGCCAGCGCGATGCCGGCGGAGAGCAGGCCGAGCAGCCCCAACACGCGTAGCGATGGCCGCTCCTGTTCCGTCCACCACACGTCCAGCGCCCACAGCCAGCCGGGCAGGATGACCTGGGCGGCGAGTTGGGTATAGCGGCCCCAGTTGACGTATTCGCCCGGCACTTCGGACACGAGGCCGGCCAGCGCCACGGCGAAGAAGCCCGCGACGCGGCTGCCGCCCAGGCGCGCCGCAATCGGGTAGAGCGCCAGTACGGCTAACACGTTGAGCAGTTGCCCGGCGACGAGCACGGCCTGCGTAGCCGGCATGCCGGTCACCCAAGCGAAGGCGGCCATGTCCGCATGCAGGCCGAAGTGATAGCTGAAGGTCTCCAGCGGGGCATAGGGGGCCCAAGACTGGAAGAGGCCGTTGTGCTCCAGGATCAGGCGCACGATCAGGGTGTGGTGTACCGAGTCGCCCCAGGCCGGAGCGGTCATGCCGCGGATGGGCAGCAGCCGCGACAGCAGCAGCGCCGCGCTCAACGCAACCAGCGCCGCATCGCCCCAGGCGAAGTTTGCCGGCAGCGCCGCAGTTGGCGGCTGGCGCAGCCGGGAACGCTGCGCCCACACCCAAACGGCCAACCCCGCCGCGCCCGGTCCCCACGCCAGCAGCGGCCCGACTTGCAGGCCGAAGAGATACGCCCATAGGAACAGCAAAGGATAGAGCGAGAGGCTCAGACCGGCGGCAAGCCCGATCCGGTGCATCCACGGCAGGGCGGGCCGGGGGAGCAGACTGCGCAACAGCGCGTCGCCGGGCAGGAAGAAGAGATATGCGGCGGCGAGCGTGTAGAGGATGATGTCGAATGCGTCCCGCAACGTCATGGCGTGCCTTGGTTCAGTGCGGTTTCGTGCGGTTGCTTTAAACGAAAGATATACACCGAACCGCGTGCATAGAGCAATTCCAGCGCGGGCAGGTTCGCCAGCGCTTCGGCTTGGCTGGGGTCGCTGCGCCCGCCGAGGTAGATGTGCGTCACGCCCTCGGCGCGCAGCCGGTTGATCAGCGCCGGGTCGGACAGGTCCGGCGACGCAGTCCAGGCGTCGAGCAGGCTGTTAATCTGCAGGATTTGCTCGCGCTCAAGGGTTAAGGCGTAGAGCGCAGGCGGCAAGATGGACTGGCGGTCGGTCAGCGCAGGGATCCAGTAGCCGGCATCGGAGCCGGCATAGGAGACGCCGAACCAGCGCCAGGCGTTGACCGCAAAGCGGGCGTCCGGCGGCGTGTGGTCGCGAATCCAGGTCAGCGCGGGCATATCTTCCGACGCGACTAGCACCGTCTGCGGGTTGATGATGTCGCGCATGTTGGCCGCGCCGTGCCCGGCAAGGGCTGCCGTCAGGACGAGAACGGCTAGCCGCGCCCGCCGCGGCGGGATGACCGCGCCGCTCGCCCACGCGACCAGGCCGGCCGCGGCCAGGCTTGCCGGCAGAAAGAGCGTGATAGCCGCCGCGTTCAGGCTGAGAAAGGGGAGACGGGGCAGGCCGAGCGCGTCGGTGTTGAGAACGGCGGCGACAGTAGCACACCAGGCTGCAAGCAGCGCCAGCGGACGCCAGGGCAAGGCCGGCTGCTCCCGCCCGCTGCGCCGCTGCCAGAGGAGAATGCCGGCGACGAGCAGCAGCCACGCCCCGGCTGCCAGGCGCAGGTTGGCGACGGGATGCTCGCGTGCCAGCAGCTCGGCGATGCCCGCGGTGGCAAGGGCGACCAGTTCGCGCATGCCTGGCGTCCACACCAGTTGCCACGGTATGCGGTCGAGCGCGGTCTGCCAGGAGACCGCGGCGGCGGAAGCGCCGGCGACGAGCGAGGCGGAGCGCGGGTGCGCGGCCAGCGTCGCCAGCCACGGCGCGTTCAGCAGTAGCGCCAGCGCCCCTGCAATGATCCAGCGCCGCACCGCTCGCCAGTTCCTCTGCACGGCCAGGACGATCAGGAGCAGCGCAGCCCAGATCGCAGCGAACAGGGCCACGCGCACATGCGTCAGCGCCAGCGCCGCGGCTAGGAGGCTGGTCGCCGGCAGCCAGGCGCGCACATGGCCGCGGGCGCGGGCCAGCCGCCACAGGGAGATCAGGAGCGGGATCGCCAGCAGCAGACCGGCCAGATGGGTGTAGCGCCCCCAGGCCGTGTAGTAGGCGGGCAGCCAGGAGACGAACATGCCCAGCGCCGCCGCCAGGAAACCGGCGCGGCGGCTGTTGAAGAGCGTGCGCCCGGCAGCGTAGAGCATCCACAGCATGAGCGCGTTGAGGACCTGGCCGAAGATCAACAGGAGGCGGGCGAGGTCGAAGCTGTCCGTCGCGCCCAGAAGCCAGGCCAGCCACGCCGCCCAGGCATGGAAGCCCCAGTGGTACGAAAAGCCCGCGCCGGCCATGTAGGGCGCGTACGTGTCCGGCAGCGCGCCTTGCTCCACGATCAGCCGTACGATCAACAGGTGGTGTATGGAATCCACCCAGTTGGGCAGGACAAGATCGCGGATGTGGCGTTGGCGGGTGTACCAGGCCAGCGCCAAGAGCGCGGCGAAGAGCAGGAGCCACGGCCATTGGCGCAAGACGCCGCGGCGGAGCCGGTCCGGTCCTCGCAGCGCCGCGCGCACCTGCGGTATCAGCGCCGCCAGGCACAGCGCGGCGACGACGATGCGAGCCGGAACCGGGGACCAGGAGAGCCCGGCGAGAGGCCGGGCTGCGAATGTGCTCCAGAGGAGGAGCAGGGGCCAGACGGACAGGCCGAGACCGATCTCCAGCGCGCTGCGCAGCAGCCAGTCGGCGGGGCTTGGCAGGCGGAGCAGGCGGGCGAGCGCCGCACCCGGCAGCCAAATGAGGACGAGGCAGGCCAGCCAGATCAGGGTGAACTGGAGGGTTACCTCTGCGGGCATTTATCCGCCGACTGTGACGGAGTCGTATACAAAACCGACCTGGGGAACCTGGGCCGCCCCTTCGCCGCGGAAGCCGCTGGCGTAGAAGTCTTCGTAGGCGAAATCGCTGCCCGTCAGGTCAGCTAGGGAGACGCCGACCCACGTCTCTGCCTCTAGCGCAGTTGTGGAGATCTCGAACGTTCCGTCGGCGCCGATGACGCCTTCGCCGAGGATTTCGCCCATGTAGGTCACGTTAACAACCAGGATGGGGACGCCGGCGGGGCCGGTCCCGCGGATCACGGTGGACCCGGCGGTAACCGGCTGCTCGATGGCAAAGGGCACGATGGGGATGCGGCTCGTTTCCTCCGTTGGCGCCGAGGGGGCGGGATAGGCCTCTTCTTCAGCGCTGCTCGACGTCACCTGGGGCGGCGGGTAAGCCCCTTCCTCGGCGGGTGCGGTGTCGGCTGCTGCGGGCGCTGGATAAGCCTCTTCCTCGTCGGGGGCGGGGTAAGCGGCCTCTTCCTCCGCTGCCGGCGCAGCCTCCTCGGCGGACGCGGCGGCAGGAGCCTCTTCCTCGACCGGCGCTGGCGTATCGGTTGGTATAGGCGTGTCGGTGTGAACAGGTTCAGCGGTGTTTGTAGCCGCAGGCGCAGCTGTGGCGGTGGGCGGCTGCCGGGTCGTAGCGCTGCGGGAAAACCAGAGAGCGGTTACAACTGCCAGCGCGATTACCACCACTAGGCCAATCAGTAGTGTACGGGTTCGATTGCTTTGCA
>JASGTU010000144.1 GCA_030058085.1 Chloroflexota bacterium | reverse complement strand
GGCGCAAAGCCGGTCTCGATGGGCTGGAGGAAAGGCCCCGGCACGCCGCCCACCTCGGCATAGGACAGAAAGAACGCGCTGGTCATGGCAAGGCAGCCCAGCTCATAGCGGTCGCGCTCATCCAAGTCCTGGCGCAACTCGCATTCCAGGTAAGCCTGCCCGCCCAGGGTCACCAGCTGCAGCGCGCCGATCTTGCGCCCAACCGGAGACAGACGCAGTTCGTGCGGGGCCAGGTCCTCGGCGAGCGAGCTGTATTGGGTGCTGCGTTGCGGCGCTATCTGCGCCAAGAGGGTGGGCAAGGCTTACTCCGTCAGTCTAGGCCGCGCGCCAAGCCACGATTCGCGTTGCGCCACAGCCGGCGCAGGTCGTCTGGGCTGCTGCACATATTCTCGCGCCTAGCGCACCAGCGTCACGCCGGGCGTCTCCATCAGCGCGGCCACCTCGTCGGGCGTTGTGTAGATCATATCGCCGTACTGGCTCAGGCACAGAGCGGCCAGCACGACGCCCGTCTGCAAGCCGCGGCGCAGGTCACCGTCCAGCCAGCCGTGGATCACGCCCGCGGCCAGCGCGTCGCCCGCGCCGGGCCGGTCGATGATCGTCACCGGTTTGGCCGGCTCGTGCAGCATCTGTTTGCCGTCCCAGGCGATCACGCCCTCGTCCGCCAGGGTCAGCACCACAACCTCGGCGCGGGTCAGCTTCGCCAACCGCCGCACCACGTCCTCGGCTTCGCCGTTCAGACCGAGCAGGTTCTTGGCGTCGCCGCGCCCGCAGAAGAACAGGTCGACGCCCTGCACCAGCGGAACGATGAACTCGCCGGCCTCTTGCGCCGACCACAGCTTGGAACGGAAGTTGACGTCGAAGCTGATGGGGATGCCCGCCGCGCGAGCGCGGGCACAGGCCTCCACCACGATGGCGCGACACCCGTCCGACAGCGGCGGCGTGATGCCCGTCAGGTGCAGCAGCCGCGTATCCAGCAGGTGGTCCCAGCGAACGTCTGCGGGTGTCAAGTTGGCAGCCACCGAGCCGGCCCGGTCGTAGATCACCTGTGTGGCGCGCGGCGGCGATGCGAACTCCACGTAATAGGTCCCCATGCGCCCCGTGTCCGACCAGACCACGCCGTCCAGGTCCACACCGGCGACGCGCAGATGGTTCGCCAGCCAGCGCCCAAGCGGGTTGGCGGGCAAGCCGCCCGCCCAAGCCGTGCGCCGGCCCATGCGCGCCAGCGCCACAGCGAGGTTGGCCTCGGCGCCGCCGGGGTACATGTCCAGCTTATCGGCGCGTTCCAGGCGTTCGCCTGGCGGTACGCTCAGCCGGATCATCGTTTCGCCTGTGGTGGTCACGTCGAAGCGTGCAGCGCGTGTCATTGGCCTTTCGCATCCTTCCATGCCGCGCGAATCTTGCGGGCGCGGGCTGCAAGGTCGTCCATCGACTGATTCGGCCCGGTGACCAGCGCGCCGCCCAGTCCGACCGCAGCCGCGCCGGCGCGGATATAGTCGCCTACGTTGTCGGGCGTCACGCCGCCGGTCGGCACAAAGAGAATGTCATCCAGCGGCGCGCGCAGCGCCTTAAGGTACTGCGGCCCCACCACGTCGGACGGGAAGAGTTTGAGCATCTTGCAGCCGGCCGCGTAAGCCGTCTGCGCCTCCGTGGGTGTGAAGACGCCGGGCAGGTGAAGCACGTCGTGCGCCAGCGACAAGGCCACGGTCGCCGGGTCGAAGTTAGGCGCCACGGTGAACTGCGCGCCCGCGTCCAAGGCTTGCTCGAACTGCGCGGCGGTGCGCACCGTACCCGCGCCGATCAGCATCCGCTCGCCGTAGCGTTCGCGCAACAGGCGGATCCCCTCCAGCGCGCCGCTGGTATTGAGCGTCACTTCCAGCGCCAGCACGGACGACGCCAACAGCGTGTCCGCGATCTCGAACAGCTTCTGCGCCGGGAAGTTGCCGCGCACGATCGCCACCAGCCCTTGCTCTGCGATCAGCGCGCTGGTTTTATCGATGTTGCCAGCCATCTCTTTCTCCTCGACTTCTGCCTCCGGCCTTCGCCGGATGAGATCACTCAATTACGCCTTGCGCGCCCGGCGTCATTCGTCCCAACAGGAGCCTTCCAACGGCAACTCGTGCAAGCTGAGCGCGGTCACGCCGCCGGGATCCAGCGTAATGCGGTAACGCCGCCAAGGCATATAGAAATAGGTATAGCCGCGCAGACAAACCTCCGTCACGCTCCCTTCGCCGAAGGGCGATTCACCGCCCGCCTCCAACGCCGTGTGGCGGATATCCTCGAGGGCTAGGCGCTGCACCCAGACGCCGGTGATGCGGTATGTGTACTCTGCCGAACGCTGCGCATTCACCGCCAGGCGCAGGTCTTCGCCGTCCGGGTGGGGCTGCGGCGGATCCAATATGCGCGGCAGAAACGCCCAAGGCAAGACGGCAGTGAACAGGATGAACACGAGTTTCGCCCGCCACGAACGGTTCCACCACTGGAAGCCCACGCCCAACAGCCGCCAAACCAAACTGGCGCCCAGCCACAGCAGCCACAGCATGAGCAGGTTCAGCAGGAAGTCGAGAAACGCCACCTGGCTCCCGCCGGCCATGTCCATGCGGGCAAACGGCAGCGGATAGCCGCGCCTGCCCGGGCAACCCAGCGGGCAGCCCGCATAATAGGGCGGCGTGACGAACATGTAATAGCTGCCGATGCACAGCAGTAACGCGGCCAGAAAGGTCCCCGTCATGATGCGGAACCAGAGCCGCGTCTGCTGGCGCCACCAGATGCCGAGCAGGAGCAGCAGCACGACGCCAAGGCCGGCCAAGCCCAGGTGCCGCCAGTCGGCGAAGATCACCCAGTCCTTTGGCCAAGAGGGAAAAGATAACTCAGGCATAGGCCCAACGCATCACAGCCACGACACTACCTGCTATTGTAGGTCCAACAACGCATCGGGCGCAGACCAACACAAGAAACCGCGTGACATGGTTTCCGGCAGGGCGACCAGCGCCTGCGGACGGTCCCCGCCGTTCCAACGCGCCAGTTCGAGCATGCCTGTGGCCGCGCCGGAGATCATGAGCGAGTAGCTGCCGTCCTGGCAGACGGCAAAGTCGCGCAACTGCGTCTGGTTGGGCAATAGGTAACTGGCAACCGCCACTTCGCCCGCCGGCTGATCGGGGCCGGGCAACTGAACTCGCACCACGCCGAAGCGGTCCACGTCGAACGTATCGCCCGGCGCAAAGCGGCTGCGCGCCAGGTACAGACGGTCATTGCCCTGCCAGGCTAGGTTGGGCGCGAGAAACTCGAAACGGTTTTCGCTGGCGTAGACGGTGCGGATCGTGCTGGCCCCGCGCCCGGCGAGCGTCAGCACGCGCACCGTATTGGCCGGGCGAATAAAGCCCGACGTCAGGCTAGGGTGCTCAGGGTCGTAGACGAAATAGGCGAGTTTGGTCCCGTCCGGGCTCACCTGCAGCGGGCCGCGGTAGCTCTCCGGCGTCAGCAGCAGTTGCGGCATGCCCGCAGCCGTTCCTTCCCCCTGTTCATCCACCGTGAACGACAAGCGGAACACCCCCATATACAGCGCTTGCGCGTCCGTGTTCGCCGTATCGACCAACAACGTCGCGCCGGTGAGCGCGCCCGTCGCCGGGTCCGTCTGCGGCGTGATCGCGAGCAGGCTGGGCGACAGCGGGGCCGCGACCAGATCGCTGCCCGTTGCAAAAAACCGGCCGCTTGCCCGCAGGCGCAGGGCAATGCGTCCCTGTGCAGGGTCGAAGTGCCAAAGCTGCCACTGATCCAGGCCGGCCTGGGGTTTCTCAATCCACCACAGCCCGCCCAGCGAGTCGGCAGCCACGCCTTGCAGCGTGTGGAAAGGCTGGGCATGGATCTCGACGCCGGCGCCGTCTGCGCGCACCCAGACAAAGCGCACCGCAGACCCGCGCACGCTGCCCGGACTGATGATGACGCCCTGGCTTGGATCGCCGCTTGCCCAGGTCGCTTCCTGCTCGTCGACCCACAACTGGCGCAGCGTGCCCGCGGTCTCCAGCAGATAAATGCCCCGTTCCTGGCGGCTGCCCATCAGCGCTACTGCCGATCCGCCGGCGATGGCCTCCGCCAAATCGGAGCGTACCGTCACTGCAGCCCGCTCGACGGGCGGACCAGCCGCTATGCGCACAACCTGTCCAGCCAACACAGACGGGTTATCGACCGCCGGCGCGCCCTGCACATAGATGCGCGCTCCTGGCGTCAGCATATCAGTTTGCGCCGGGATCCATTCGGCGGGGAACGCGCCGAACAGCCCGCTCCACACCTGGAGTTCCGCCGTATCGACGAGGACCGACCAGGCGGCGCCGTCGTCCGCCGTGGCCGCGATCGCGCCGGCGACGCCGGCAGGCTCCGCCGCAATCGTCAGCGCGAACTCACCGCCGGCGGGCAGCGGGGCCACGATCTGCGGGGCCGGCTCCGCGGCGGCCTGCTCGATCAGCGGCGTGGGTCGCGGTGTAGCCGTAGACGTAGGCGTCGGGCTGAGGGTTGGCGTCGGCGTGCCCGGCGTCGGCGTGTAGGTGGGCGTGGGCGGGATCAGCGGCGTACCGTCGGCGCGATAGCGCGGCAAGAAGGCCGTATCGCCCGCCAGTTGCAGCAGTTCAATCGCGATCCAGCCCGTCAGTTGGTGGCGCTCATCGTTCGGCTCGTTGACGCGCAGCAGCACCCACAGCCCGTCTTCCGTAATGCCGTAGAGATCGACGTTCATCCCATAGCTAAGCTGCCCGATCGTCACCCAAGCGGTATCCGGCCCGCCGCGCAGATTGGCGGGAGCGCGGAAGACCATCGCCCGCGCCAAGGGGGCCTGTTCCTCGGGAATGCGCGGCACCGGGTAGGGCGGGTCGGTGGGCGTGGGCGTAGGCGTGTCCGTCGGCGTCGCGGTCGGCGTGAAAGTCTCGGTCGGCGTAGGCGTATCCGTCGCCGTCGGGGTAAGAGTCGGCGTATCCGTCGGCGTGGGCGTATCTGTCGGCGTCGGTACAGGCGTGTCCGTCGGCGTGGGCGTATCGGTAGCCGTGGGCGTAGGCGTATCGGTGTTCGTCGGCGTGACGGTCACCGTGGACGTGGCCGTATCTTCCGCCGGTATTGCCGCCGCGACGCCCGTGTCGGTCGCAGTTGGCGTATCGAGGGGCGTCGGCGTGATGGTCGGCGTAGGCGTGGCGGTGGACGTCGGCAGCGGCGAGGCCGGCGTTATCAGGTTGTCTTCCCAATAGGCGGGCGAATCGAGCAGCGCACTGAGCCGGTATTCGCCGCTTGGCCCCTGGTCGAAGACGGCGACGTAAGAGCGCTCGCGATCGCCGTTGTCGAACAACCGCACCTGCCGCGTCACATCATGGCCGAACACCTCGCGCCCGTTTTCGTCAAGGTAGATGCCGATCCATAGCCCCGGCTGGTACAAGCCCATGTCATAAACCTGCTGTAGCAGGTCGATGCGGCTGACGTAGTTGGACGCAGCGCCGACGTCGGTCGTCTGCAGCGCAGCCAACACATGGGCCAGAGCGGTCAGCGGCGTCGACACCAGGACCTCGTCCTCCAAATTGTAGCCGGGCCTAACCACGCCTGAAAGCTCCAGAGCCTCCTCGATGGAGACGAAGCGCCACAAGGTGGCGGCCCATTGCCGCGCAAACGGGGGGCGCTCCACAAACGCATCCGGCGCGTCCAAACGCTTGCGCAGGTCGCCTGTCGCGGCCAGCGGCGCAATGATCTGGATATCGGGCAGCAGGCTCTCGGCGGATTCCTGCACCTGTAACTGGCTGCCGGCCGCCTCTATCGACCACAGCGGGTCCTCGCGACTCCGCCACAGAGCAGCGAACTCGCCGCCCGGCTGGGGTTGATAAAGCACGGTTACGCTCAAGAGGGGATTGATCTCCGGGCGCTCCACCAGCAGCACATGCAGCCGCCCCAGGAAATCGGAACGGACCGCGCCGTAGGTCACCCCGGCCAATAGCGTCCGGTAGTCGACGCCGGCCTCGGACGTCGACAACACGGGCAGCAAGTCCTGGCTGCGCACGCGGTTGCGGTCGTTCGGCTCGCGCCAAAAAAGCATAGGCAAGGCTTCACCGGAGGGCGTACGCGGGGCGACGAGCGCTGCCCACGGGCTGCCCGCAAGTTCGTAATAGGTGGCGGGCACGAAGAGCAGCCCCTGTTCTTGGGCAATGCCGCGCAACAGCGACTCCGCCCGTGCGTTGTCGAACTCCTCCATCCCAGCCGTATTCAACCCCTCTTCGGCCAAGACGCGAAAACGCACCGCCCACTCCTCCGGAGAAGCGGGCGTAGCGGTCGGCGTAGGCGTCTGCGTCGGCGTCCATGTGGGCGTCGGCGTCAGCGAGGGGGTGGGCGTCTCGGTGGGCGTGGGGGTGTCGATTACGGTGGGCGTGGCGGACAACTGGGCCACCAACTGCGCCTGCACGGCAAGCAGTTCTTCGCGGACGCGCAGCCTGCCGCGCGCCAGTCCGGCGTTATAGGCGACGATCAACGCCACGATGATAAGGATGATGCCGGCGCCGGCAGCCTGGAGGCGTTGCTTGTTCTCAGGCATCAATTAGCGACGTTGATGGTAACCCGGCAGGGCGGCGGAAAGTTGCCTGTCAGATCGACGACGACCAGGCGCAGCGTCCAGACGCCATTGCCCAGTGCGTTCGTGTCGAAGCTCGCCAGCACGTTATTGACGACGGGGGCGTTGCCGCCGGCGATGTAGACATAGCCTTCGGTTGAATCAGCGCCGGGGGCGAACTCCACCTTATAGTACTGAAACTGCTCGTGCGTGGCGGTGCCGATCACGTTGAGCACGCCGCGCACGCTCTCATTGTTGCCTGGCCGAATAAAGGCGGACCGATCGTCAGGGCAAGCCGGCGCTTGCACAACCGGCGCGGCCGGCTCCGGCGTCGGCGGTTCGGGCGTCTCCTCGAAGAGGTCAATTTCCTCGACAGGCGCCTCGGTGGGCGCCGCGTCGAGGGCCGCCTCTGGCGTAATGGTGGGCGTCGGCGTCGCCGGAAGGGGCGTATTGGTGGGCGTGGGCACAAAGGGCAGCGGCGGCGTCGGCGCGCGCGCCTCTGCCACCAGCGGCTCGACTGCCGTCGCCAGCGTTGTACTCACGAAATAAGTTAGGCCCATCGCCAACAGCAAGATCATAGCGACCGCAAAAATGCTATAAGTATCGCGGATAGCCTTTTCGCGCTCCAGCGAAAACACCGCCTGTCGCCGCTCGGAGCGCACCAGCCATATCTTGTATATATGGTACAAGGCAACCAATCCGCAAGTCGCGTAGATCCAGGGAGCATACGTGGCGACATACTGGATAATGATGCCCATAGTACAGGATAGTCTACCCCATCGAGAATGATAGCGCCAAAACAACCCAGAATCATCGGCTGAAGCCCGCCGCCATGCCACTACAGAGACCCGCCTACAGAGACGCGCCGATTTGGACTTGCCGATGCTGTTCGATATGATGCAAACTAACTTCCGACCTGACACGCAAGCCTAGAGGAGAATGTATGGACTTTGATGCTGTGTTCCGCTCGCGTCGCAGCAATGTAAGAGCGACGCGCGGCATCGTCGCAACCAGCCAACCTCTCGCCGCCATGGCTGGGCTGGACACGCTCAAGGCGGGCGGCAACGCCGCTGATGCAGCCATCGCTACGGCTGCCATGCTCAACGTCGTCCAGCCGACCAGCACCGGCATCGGCGGCGACTGCTTTGCCCTCTTTTGGGACGCCAAAGCCAAGCAAGTCACCGCGCTCAACGGCTCTGGCCGCGCACCCGCGGCCGCGTCGATCGACGAGATAAAACGCCTCGGCTACGCCAAGATGCCGAACTTCACCGGCCAAGCCGTCAGCATCCCCGGCACGGTCGCCGGCTGGAGCGACCTGCTCGAACGGCATGGCCGCATGTCTTTGGCCGACGTTCTCCAGCCCGCCATCTGGCACGCCGAGAACGGCTACCCGGTCAGCGAGATCATCGCCCGCGGCTGGGCTTCACAGGTCAAGAAGCTGCTGCGCAGCCCGGATTGGGCAAGCGGCGACCTCGACAACGGGCCCGAACAGCCGAGCGGACACGAACTGCTCATCGACGGCCGCGCCCCCCGGCCCGGCGAGTTGATGCGCATCCCCACCCTGGGCGAGACGCTGCGCGGCATCGCCGCCGGCGGCAAAGACTACATCTACCGCGACGAGTTCGCCCGCAAGCTTAGCCGCCATGTGCAGCAGTACGGCGGCTGGATCACCGAGGCGGACATGGCGGCCCACGTCTCCACATGGGACGACCCCATCTCCGCCGATTATCGCGGCGTCACCCTCTACGAGTGCCCGCCTAACGGCCAAGGCCTCGCCGCCATCATCGCCGTCAACCTGGCTGTAGGCTTTGACCTAGCCGCCATGTCGCCCGCCGACCGCGTGCACACCATGATCGAATGCATGCGCCTGGGCTTTGCCGACGCGCAGCAGTGGGTCTGCGACCCGCGCGTGTCCGACATTCCGCTGGACGAACTGGTCAGCCCGGCCTACGCCGCCCGGCGCCGTGCGCGCATCAACCCGCAAGTTGCGGCTAAAAACGTGCCCTATGGCGATCCCATGGCCGGCTCCGATACGGTCTACCTCAGCGCCGTCGACGGCGAAGGCAACGCCTGCAGCTTCATCAACAGCCTCTACATGGGGACCGGCTCCGGCCTCGTCGTGCCCGGAACCGGCGTCAGCCTGCAGAATCGCGCCGCGCTCTTCGTTCTCGATCCCGAACACCCCAACGCGCTCGCCGCGAACAAGCGACCCTATCACACCATCATCCCGGCCATGACCACGCGCGGCGGCGAATTGCACGCCAGCTACGGCGTCATGGGCGGATATTCGCAGCCGCAAGGCCATTTCCAGATGCTCGTCAACCTGATCGACCTGGACATGTCGCCGCAAAAAGCGCTGGATATGCCGCGCTGGCAATTGGCCTGGCCCGGCAACGGCGTAGGCGCGCTCGATCCGGGCGGCCTAATCGAAATCGAAGAAGGGTGGGACTTCGCCGTGCTGGCCGAATTGACGCGCCGCGGCCATCGCCTGGCGCCCGTCGACGGCTTCGCACGCACCGTTTTCGGCATGGGCCAGATCATTCTGCGCGACCCGGAAACCGGCATCCTTACCGCCGGCAGTGAGCCGCGCAGCGACGGCTGCGCCGTGGGGTGGTAGGCAACAGGGCTTGTACCCGCCCGTGTGCATGTCGGAGCGTGCAACATATGGATCAACACCAAAGTCACAAAATGCATGGTCGCCAGCTAACGGCTCGCCCCAGCTATTTCGAGCAATTCGCAGCCAAAATGCGGGCGGCAGGCCAGCCGGAACTGGCGATCGACATCTTCCACTTCTATTACGACCAGTTGCTAGCCGGCGCCACCGGCTACATCGACCGTCGCGAAGCCCTGCCCGTGCGCGCGCTGCCCAACTACGAGGAACTCAGCAAGCGGTACGAAACAGCCGGCGCCGACGCGCTCGAACGCACCGTGATCCTCAAGCTCAACGGCGGCCTAGGCACCAGCATGGGCATGAGCGGCCCCAAGTCCCTCCTGCCCGTCAAGGACGAACTGACCTTCCTCGACGTCATCGTGCGCCAGGCCCTGCACCTGCGCCGCACCACCGGCATCCGCCTGCCGCTCGTCCTGATGAACAGCGTCAGCACGCGGCCCGCCACCGAAGCGGCGCTCGCCCGCTACCCGGACTTTCACCAAGACATCCCAGTCGATTTCGTACAGCACTGGAAACCTAAGATCGACAAAAAGACGCTGCAGCCCGCCACCTGGCCCGTCGACCCCGAAAAGGAATGGTGTCCGCCCGGCCACGGCGACATCTACGTGTCGCTCATCACCAGCGGCATGCTCGACGCCATGCTCAACGCCGGCTACGAATACCTCTTCGTCAGCAACTCGGACAACCTGGGCGCTCTGCTGGACACGCGCATCCTCGGCTATTTAGCCGCCGAGCGCATCCCCTTCCTCATGGAAGTCGCCAACCGCACCCTAGCCGACAATAAGGGCGGTCACCTCAGCGTCCGGCCCGATGGGCAGTTGATCCTGCGCGAACTCTCGCAGTGCCCGCCGGAAGAGCGCGAGATGTTCCAGGACATCAACCGCTATCGCTACTTCAACACCAACAACCTCTGGCTGCACCTTCCCACGGTGTACGAAGTCATGCGCCGCAGCGGGAGTAGGCTTGAACTGCCGCTGATCCGCAACGAAAAGCCCGTCGACCCCACCGATCCGGAGTCGCCGCGCGTCTACCAACTGGAGACCGCCATGGGGTCGGCCATCGCCCTGTTCGAGGGCGCGCAGGCGCTGCGCGTGCCGCGCATGCGCTTCGTGCCGGTCAAGAAAAACAACGACCTGCTCATACTCTGGTCGGACGTGTACGAGCTGACCGAGGAGTGCCACCTGCGCCTGTCACCCGCCCGCCATACCTATCCGCTGCACCGCCCGCCGCTCGTCAAGCTGGACGAGCGCTACTACGGCATGATCGACGACCTGCGCCGCCGCTTTCCGCACGGCGCTCCTTCGCTGATCGAATGCACGTCGCTGACGGTGGAGGGCGACGTCCGCTTTGGCCGCAACGTCGCCATCAAGGGCGCGGTGCGCCTGGTCAACGACGGCGCGGAGCCGCTGGTGATCGAAGACGGCGCGGTCATCACCGGCGGCTAAACATCCAAATACACGCCAATACAAAAGACACCGAGCCTCTTGACGAAGCTCGGTGTCTGACCCTCTCAGTCACCCAGGTCGGCGATACACAACCTTTTCACCTGACTCGTGACGCCTGACTCGTAACGCCTTAGTTGCCGGCGATCATCTTCTTGACCGAAATCTTCTTCGGCTTGACCGCCTCGGTCTTGGGCAGGCGCAGCGAGAGTACGCCGTTCTCGTGCGTCGCTTCGACCTTGTCGGCATCGACGGGCAGCGGCAGCGTTACGTTGCGGGTGAAGCTGCCAAAGCGGCGCTCGCGCAGGTGATAGTTGCGCTCTTCGACGTCCGTCTCTTCCTTCACCTCGCCCTTGATCGTCAACGTATTATCGGTCAGCGTGACCTCGACATCGTTGGGGTCTACGCCCGGAATGGACGCCTTCACCATGTAGGATTCCTGATCCTCGGCGATATCCAATGCCAGCGGGAAGCCCTCGAATCGCCGCGACCAGAGGCGCGGGGTGTCAAAAAACGCTTCGTCGAATGTGCGGTCCATCATCTCGCGCATGGTCGTCATTTCGCGGAAGGGGTCCCATCTCATCAAACTTGCCATTGGTCATCCTCCTGTACATCAGACTTCGATTACCTATGTTTTACGCTTCAGTCGGGGTGAATCGGGCGGGCTTCTGCGAGAGCGCTCAGGCCCGCCCATCAAGCTTTCATATCTTCAGTATAGTCACAACACGTTAGACCGTTATAAGCGCAGTGTTAGTGTTTTGTCTACACCACCCCAATGCAGCCGCTACGCCTCGAGCACTTCCACGCCGGTGAACTGCAATTCGCCGTTCACGACGTCGACCAGCACATGCTCGCCTTCCAACAGGTCGCCCTGCAGAATTTTGGCGGCCAGCGGGTCGGCAATGCGATGCTGGATCACCCGCTTCAACGGTCGGGCGCCATAGGCCGGGTCGTAGCCCTCGTCCACCAGCAGCGTCTTGGCGCTGTCGGTCAGTTCAAGCGTCATCCCACGGTCCGCCAACAGCTTGCGCAGCCGTTCGAGCTGGATCTCTACAATTTGCTTCAACTGATCCTTGTGCAGGGCATGGAAGATGACGATCTCGTCCACCCGGTTCAAGAACTCGGGGCGGAAGTGCGTGTGCAGCACCTCGCGCACGCGACGCTCCACTTCCTCGTCAACGCCCGCCACGTCCAGAATGTACTGGCTGCCCAGGTTGCTGGTCATGATGATGATCGTGTTGCGGAAGTCGACGGTACGGCCGTGACCGTCGGTCATGCGCCCGTCGTCGAGCACCTGCAACAGCGTGTTAAAGACCTCCGGATGCGCCTTCTCGATCTCGTCGAAGAGCACCACCGAATAGGGCCGGCGGCGAACGGCTTCGGTCAACTGCCCGCCTTCGTCATAGCCGACGTAGCCGGGCGGCGCGCCGAGCAGCCGGGCGACGGTATGCCGCTCCTGGTACTCGCTCATATCGATGCGCACAATGCTCTGCTCGTCGTCGAACAGGAACTCAGCCAGCGCACGGGCCAGCTCGGTCTTGCCCACCCCCGTCGGTCCCAGGAAGATGAAGCTGCCGATGGGCCGGTTGGGGTCTTGCAGGCCGGCGCGGCTGCGGCGGATGGCGGAGGCTACCACGGACACGGCCTCATCTTGGCCGACGACCCGCTTGTGGATCTCCTCCTCCATGCGCACGAGCTTGGCGCGCTCACCTTCCATCAGCTTGGCGACCGGGATGCCCGTCCACTTGCTCACGACCGTGGCGATCTCTTCGCTGTCCACCTCTTCCTTCAGAAGCGCGCCGCTTTCCTGCGCCATACGCACGCGATCCTCCGCCTGGGCCAACTCCTGCTCCAACTGGCGCAGCGTGCCATAGCGCAACTGCGCCGCCTGCTCCAGGTTGTAGTCGCGCTCGGCCTGCTCGATCTGAACGTGCACGCGCTCGATCTGCTGTTTCAGATCGCGCACGCGCGCGATGGTGTCGCGCTCCGCCTGCCAACGGCTCGTCAACTGCGCGCTGGATTCTTTCAGGTTCGCCAGTTCTTCCTCCAGCGCGGCGAGTCGCTGCTTGCTCGGCTCGTCCTTCTCCTTCTTCAGGGCTTCACGCTCGATCTCCAACTGCATCACCTGACGGTCGATCTCGTCCAGTTCCTGCGGCTTGGAGTCGATCTGCATACGCAGACGGCTCGCCGCCTCGTCGATCAGGTCGATCGCCTTGTCCGGCAAGAAGCGGTCGGTGATGTAGCGATGGCTCAACGTCGCCGCGGCGATGGTGGCGCCGTCGGTGATGCGCACGCCGTGATGACTCTCGTAGGCGCCCTTCAGCCCGCGCAGAATGCTGATCGTATCCTCCACGGAAGGCTCGTCCACAAACACGGGCTGGAAGCGGCGCTCCAGCGCGGCGTCCTTCTCGATGTGCTTGCGATACTCGTCGAGCGTCGTCGCGCCGATGGCGTGCAGTTCGCCGCGTGCCAACATCGGCTTGAGCATGTTGGACGCGTCCATCGCGCCCTCGGCCGCGCCCGCGCCGACCAGGGTATGCATCTCGTCGATGAACAGGATGATCTGCCCGGACGAGTCGCCAATTTCCTTCAACACCGCCTTGAGCCGCTCCTCGAACTCGCCGCGGTACTTAGCCCCCGCCACCAGCGCGCCGATGTCCAGCGCCACCAGCCGCTTGTCGCGCAGGCCGGCGGGCACGTCGCCCTTGACGATGCGCTGCGCCAAGCCCTCGACAATCGCCGTCTTGCCCACGCCCGGCTCGCCGATCAGCACCGGGTTGTTCTTCGTGCGCCGGCTGAGGATCTGCACCACGCGCCGGATCTCCTCGTCGCGCCCGATGACCGGGTCGAGCTTGCCTTTGCGCGCGTCCTCGGTCAGGTCGCGGCCATACTTCGCCAACGCTTCGTACTGCGCTTCGGGCGTGTCGGTCGTAACGCGCTGGCTGCCGCGGATGCCCGCCAGCGCCTGCATGATGGCGTTGTAGTCCACGCCGTGACGCGCCAACAGGTCTCGCGCCTTGCCCGCGGTCGAGGCCATTGCCATCAACACGTGCTCGGTCGAAACGTACTCGTCCTTCATGGCGCCGGCGATCTCTTGCGCCTCGCGCAACACGGCGACGGTCTCGCGACCCTGGCGCACTTCGGCAGCGGCGCCGGTGGCGCGCGGTTTGGCGGACAGCGCTTGCTCCGCGCTCTGGAGCAGCATCCCCGTGTCCGTGCCGATTTTGTTCAGCACCGCAGGCACGACGCCCCCTTCTTGCGCCAACAGGGCAAGAAGCAGGTGCTCCGGGTCTACTGTCGCATGGTTGTACTGCTCGGCGAGGCTTTGCGCCTGCTGCATCGCCTCGTGCAGTTTCTGTGTCATCTTATCGGGCCGCATATGCTGCCTCTCCTCCTCAAATTCTAGTTGAGCATCCCTCGGGAAAACGCTGTTCCCCCGAAGGCGGTATGAATCCTACAATCTCCTCTCAGCATATCCGCGCGACATAAGAATCACGCTTGCCCTGTGTTAGTGTCGCGTATGCGAGATAGCCGGCCTTTGCGGCAAACAGAAAAGGGCAGGCACAAGGCCTGCCCCTACATGGTCCGTTCCGTCGCGGCTAACGCAGGCTGCGCAGCTCCTCGAAAAGCTTGCGCTCGCGCTCGTTGAGCGTTGCCGGCAGCGTCACCTGCACCGCGGCGAGCAGATCGCCGCGCTGGTCCGGGTTGCGCAGATGCGGCATGCCCTGCCCGCGCAGACGGAAGATGCGCCCGTTCTGCGTGCCTGCGGGAATGGTCAGCATCACCCCGCCTTCCAGCGTCGGCGCCTGCACCTCCCCGCCCAACACCGCGGTATACAGGTCCACCGGCACGGAGGTGCGCAGGTCGTCGCCCTCGCGCGTGAAACGTTCGTGCGGCAACACGTTGATCTTCAGGTAGATGTCGCCCTGGTCGGCGCCGCCGCGCATGCGCACCTTGGAGCCGGTCTTCACCCCACGCGGGATGTTGACCTCCATGCGCTTGCCCCCCTCTGCCTGCAGCACACGCGTCGATCCGTGGAACGCTTCCTCCAACGTGATGTCGACGGGCACTTCCGTACGCGCCGGTTGCTGCGCCATGCGCGGGTCGAAGCCGAAGCCGGGTTGCGCGTCCGGGCGCGGCTGGCGGTACTGCGCGCCAGGCCGCCCGCCGAGGCCGCCGCCAAAGAGCGCATCGAAGAAGCTGGAAAAGCCTCCTCCGGCGCCGCCGCCGAGGCCGCCGAACATCTGCTCGAACTCCTCGGGCGTCACCGTGCGCGTATAGGATCCGCCGCCGCCTGGGCTTCCCGCCCACCGGCCCCAGTCAAAGTCCTCCGGTCGCCCGCCGGTGCGCGCATACTGCTCCCACTGCGAGCCGAAGCGGTCGTACTTGCTGCGCTTATCCGGATCGGATAGAACGGTATACGCCTCGTTGATCTCCTTGAACTTGGTCTCAGCCTGTGGATCGCCGGGATTCTTGTCCGGGTGATACTGCTGGGCCAGCTTGCGGAAGGCGCGCTTAATCTCTTTTTCGTCGGCGTTTTTCGAGACGCCTAAGATCTTGTAGTAATCCCGATATTCCATAGGCTAGACCTCCGCCTTTTGTCCTGTCGCATGCTCGCCCTGGTTGACCAACACGCGCGCCGGGCGCAGCAACCTGTCGCCCTCACGATAGCCGGTCTGCACGACTTCGGCCACCGCGCCTGGAGGCGTATCGTCCCTGCGGATTTGGCCCACTGCCTCATGCAGCGCCGGGTCGAAGGGCTGCCCCAGCGCGTCGATGGGCGTGACATCATAGCGTTTCAGCGCATCGAGAAACGCGCGGTGGATCGCTTCAATGTTGGCGATGAAGTTGGCGGCGAAACCCTCTTGGCTTTCTCCGCCCTCTGCCGCAGCGTGCCGCAGCGCCATCTCCAGATGGTCCGCCAGCGGCAGCATGTCGAGAAGAATGCGATGGCGCGCCTCTGCGGTTTCCGTAACAAAACGCTGCTCCCAGCGCTTGCGCAGGTTCTCGACCTCCGCCTGCAGGCGGGCGTAGCGCTCGGCCCAGTCTTCCTGCGGCTCCTCCGTCTTCTCTTGCTCCTGCTGCTGCACCGCGGCCCTAGCCCAGACCAATTCGGCTTCCAGGTTTTTCAAGTCGGCGCCCTGCCGGTGCAAGGCCTCGTTCTTGATCTGAAGCTCTTGTTGCAGCTTAGCCGCTTCCTTACCCTGACGCTCGTGCGCGGCTTGCAGTTCCTCATGCGCCTTTTGCAACGCCACGTAATCGTCGAGCGTGGGCATGCGCTGCCGCTGCTCATCCTGCATTGCCTGCTGGCGCATTGCTTCCTGGCGCATCGCCTGTTGGCGCATTAAGGCCGCGCGGCGCCGTCCGGTCGGGTCATAATAGTAGCTCATCGTCTATCCTGCTCGCGAGCCATGCCCGCGTCAATGTCCTATCCGCGGGCCAGCCCGCATAAATGGTCTCGGTAGTCAAACGGGCGGGGATTCGCCCCGCCCGCCGACTTGCCATGCAATCCTAATCGCCCCTATGCTTAGACCTGGCGATACTCACCCTCTACGACATCATCCTCTTCGCCGCCGGGTTCGGGGCCGCCATCTGCTGGCCCGCCCTCAGCAGAGCCGCCGCCATTGGGGCCGGCCTGCTGCTGATACATCTGCTGGGTCAGCGCATGGCTGGCCTGCTGCAGTTGCTCAGTCAACTGGCGGATGCGGTTCAGATCGCTGCCGTTGATGGCCTGCTTCAGTTCCTCGATGGTCTCCTCGATCTTGCCGCGGTCGGTCACCGGCACCTTGTCGCCCAGGTCTTGCAGCGACTTCTCGGTCACATAGACCAGGTTATCGGCGTTGTTGCGCGCCTCCGCCAGATCGCGGGCCATCTTGTCCTCAGACTCATGCGACTTGGCCTCGTGCACCAGGCGGTCGACCTCGTCCGTCGACAGATTGGTCGAAGCGGTGATCTTGACCGACTGCTCCTTGCCCGTGGCCTTGTCCTTGGCGACCACGTTCAGGATGCCGTTGGCATCGATGTCGAAGGTCACCTCGATCTGCGGCACGCCACGCGGCGCCGGCGGAATCCCGTCGAGACGGAAGTTGCCCAACGTCTTGTTCTGGTTCGCCATCGGGCGCTCGCCCTGCAAGATGTGAATGTCCACTGCCGTCTGGTTGTCGGCTGCGGTGCTAAAGACCTCGGTCTTCTTGGTCGGGATCGTGGTGTTGCGCGGGATCAGAACCGTCATCACCGAACCCAACGTCTCCAGACCCAGGCTGAGCGGCGTAACATCCAACAGAAGCAGATCGCTCACCTCGCCCGCCAACACGCCGGCCTGCAGCGCCGCGCCTGCGGCTACTACCTCGTCCGGGTTGACGCCCTTGTGCGGCTCTTTGCCCGTCAAGGAACGCACCAACTCCTGGATCATCGGCATGCGGGTGGAACCGCCGACCAGTACGACCTCGTCCAACTGGCTCGCCTGCATGCCGGCATCCTTCAGCGCACTGCGGAAGGGCTGCTTGCAGCGCTCCACCAGGTCCGCCGTGAGCTGCTCGAACTTGCTGCGCGTCAGCGTCACGACCAAATGCTTCGGCCCCGTACTGTCCGCGGTGATGAATGGCAGGTTGACCTCAGTCTGCGGCGTTGACGTCAGTTCGATCTTGGCCTTCTCCGCCGCCTCGCGCAGACGCTGCAACGCCTGGCGATCATGGCTCAGGTCAATGCCCTGCTCCTTCTTGAACTCCTCGATCAGCCAATGGACCACGCGCTCATCCCAATCGTCGCCGCCCAGGTGCGTATCGCCGTTGGTCGCCTTGACCTCGATCACGCCGTCGCCGACCTCGAGCACCGACACGTCGAAGGTGCCGCCGCCCAAGTCGAAGACCAGGATCGTCTCGTCGCTCTTCTTGTCCAGCCCATAGGCCACAGCAGCCGCGGTCGGCTCGTTGATGATGCGCAGAACCTCAAGGCCGGCGATCTGCCCGGCGTCCTTGGTCGCCTGGCGCTGGCTGTCGTTGAAGTAGGCCGGCACGGTGATCACCGCCTGCTTCACCTCTTCGCCCAAGTAAGACTCGGCGTCCCGCTTGAGCTTGCCCAGGATCATGGCGCTGATTTCCTGCGGCGTGTAGACCTTGTTCTTAATCGGGATGGAGACGCGCGCATCCTGATGCGGGCCTTCCACGATCTCATACGAGACCATTTCCATCGTCTTTTTCGTCTCAGGCTCGTCGAAGCGGCGGCCCATCAACCGCTTTACCGAGTAAACAGTATTTTCCGGGTTGACCACAGCCTGCCGCTTGGCGGTCACGCCCACAAGGCGATCGCCGCCCTTGGTGAAGGCGACCACCGACGGCGTCGTGCGTGCGCCTTCGGCGTTGGCGATGATGGTCGAATTGCCGCCTTCCATGACCGCGACGACGCTGTTGGTCGTACCCAGGTCGATACCGATAATTTTGCCCATAATTTTCTCTGTCCTCCCAGATCAAACAACTGTCCGTTGCATAATGCAGGTTAAGTGCAATGTGTCTTATCGCTTTCCTGATCAGTGTACTACTCGCCCGTAAGCAGACCATATGGCGAACATTAGCGAAACGTTTGAATTTCTGTCGCCGCCCAACCGCTCACCGCGATCCGGGCGCTATATGATATGATCCCAGTATAAATTACCCTCTTTCAGCGTTAAGGAGACTCTTATGAGTAACCAGATCGCCGTGTTTATCGATTTTGAGAACATCGCCCTATGGGCGGAACAGGAGTTTCTGGATTTCGAGTTGACGCCCCTCATGGAGTATCTGCAGAGCCGCGGCCCGCTGGTGATCAAGCGGGTCTATGGCGACTGGAGCCGTTTCTCCCATTACCGCGAGGAGTTGATGAACAACTCCGTCGACCTGATCCAGATCTACAGCGTGCGCGCCGGCAAAAATCGCGCCGACATCCGCATGGCGCTCGACGCGCTCGAAACGGCCATCACCCGCAGCCAGATCCAGACCTTCGTCATCGTGTCCGGCGACAGCGACTTCGGGCCGCTGGTCTCCAAGCTGCGCGAATACAGCCGCTACACCCTCGGCATCGGCCCGCGCGACGTCACCCACCCCCTGTTGATCAAGGCGTGTGACGAATTCATCTACCTGGAATCCGTGCTGGGCGACGTCCACGACCTGCACACGCTCCAGGCCCCGGCGAGCCCGGACGACGAGACCGCGCGCAGCCTGCTGAGCAAGGCCCTTGCCGTCCACGCCCAGCGCGCCGAGCTGCCCGTCCTCGCCGCCAAGCTCAAGCAGACCATGCTCCTCATGGATTCGGCGTTTAACGAAGCGAACTTCGGCTATTCCCAGTTCAAGAATTGGCTGGAATACAACGCCGACCTGATCAGCCTTTTCATCAAAGATATGCAGCTCTACGTCGCGCCCAAAGACTTCACCCTGCCCAACGACGCCGATCTGCACCCCTGGGACGCGTCTGCACACGGCAACGGGCAGGACAGCGTTCCCCGCCGGCCCATCGCCGCCGCCGTCCAGTCGCTGGACCTGACGCCCACGCCCCCGACGCTGCGCAACCAGTATAAACAGATCTTCAATCGCCTGAAGATGACGTCGGTCGATTTCAGCACGCGCCGCGATGTGCTGCGCGACATCTACCGCGAGTTGAGCGAAAACCCCGGCGGGCGCACAACGGATGATCTGCTGGAAGAACTTTGCCTGCGCTACGAGGATCAAGGGATGATCCGCAGCAAGACTACCCTGCGCCAGATCTGGCAGATGGGCTTTCGCCAGCGCGCCTTCGACTACAACGGCCAGATCGCCTCGGTGCACGTGCCTGTCCGGCTAGCCGAAGAGATCGACAGCGAAGCCGCCTTTGTGCAGCGCGCTGAGTCCGGCTTCGTCTATGCCGTCATCAACGCCGGCCTAGAGATCGACCGCGCCGAACTGGCGGCTATCCTGCTCAACGACCGCGAGCAGGAGGACTATATCCAAAGCTTGCTGGACGACCTGGAGAAGCGCGGCCAGATCCTCTACGCCGAAGGGCGCTACAGCCTGCCCGGCCACAGCACCGTCCCCTTCGTCGACGAACCGGCGCTGGAGCTTCTCTGCTACGACATCGAAAACGTCCAAGTGCCGGACAACCTGCCGCGCACAGCCGAAAAAGCCCGCTCGCTGGCGAAGACTGCCATGCTGCAGCGCTCGCAGGACTTCGCAGCCTCGGCGCGCAGCTATCTGCTTGCCTGCCGCCTACAGTGGGACGCCATAGAGCTTGGGGAGCCGGGCGCGGGCCTCGAAGACTTGCGCTGGTACATGGCCTCCTACGCCTCGGTCAAGGCCGGCGAACTCTCCCAGATACACCGGGACTATGCGAATTCCCGCCCCTACTACCTGGCCTTCTTCTACTTGGTGCAAGAGGACGACCCGCTGTGGAGTCGCATGCGCGGCCTCATCAATCCCATGCTCTCCTACTATTGGGTCAACGCCTGGCGTGAATTAGGGCTGACAGCCGCCAACCCCAGCCTCAACACAACCACGCCGGCGGAGATCGCCATCAACGCCGCCACGCACGAGAACCAGGAGTTGTGCAAGCTCTGGTTCACCATGACACAGAGACTAGCCGAAGTGAACCCCGGCCTGCTGCGCCGCGTCGCCAACCAGATGCGCCTCAGCCGCAACGAGTCCCCGGTCTATGGGCAGGTAGCCGACTCGATAGACCAGATGCTCATGGCATAGCAACGGGCCCGTCCGGAAAGCGGGCGCTTTCCGGACGGGCCCGCTAAGTGATCCGGCTTCGCCTACTCGGCGCGCACGGCGTTGGCCGGCTGTGCGCGCGCCATGCGCCAGGCCGGATAGACGCCCGCCAACAACGCCGCGCCCAGCGCCACCGCAAACGCCTGCACAAACTCCCACGGGTCAAGCCGCATCTCCAGCGACCAGCCGAATGAGCGCAGGTTGATGATGTAGATCAACACCAGCGCCAGCACAAGACCCATCGGCAGCGCCAACAGCCCCGCGCTGCCGCCGATCAGGCCCGTCTCCAGCAGCGAAAGCCGCCACAACTGCCCGCGCGTCATGCCCGTCGCCCGCAGCACGCCGATCTCGCGCATCCGCTCCAACTGCAAGCTCATCAACGTGCTCAAAATGCCGATAAAAGCCACGATGGCGGCGAGAAGTTGAAGGGCCACGGTGATGGCGAAGGTGCGGTCGAACACTTCCAGCGCGTCGTGGCGCATGCCCCGATTTGAGCGTACAACCAACTCCGCC
>JASGTU010000143.1 GCA_030058085.1 Chloroflexota bacterium | reverse complement strand
CCGCCGGACAACGCGGTGTTGAGCCGCGAGGAAGCCGCGCTTCTGCGCTGGATCAGCGTCGACGTGCTCGATCCCAACGAGTGGTACGTGTTGCTGGTCTATCCGGTCAGCGGCTCCGCCCAGACCTTGCCTAGCATCTGGACCAAAGCGACCAGCTACCGGCTGGACGCGGAGTTGGCGCCGGCGGAGGGCGAAGCCGCCGAATATGCCTGGCAGGTGTCCGTCGTGCGCGTCAAGCCGGGCGTCAACAGCCAGTTCGCGCTGGAGGCGGCGAGCCCGCCCAGCGAACTGCGGTCCTTTACGTGGCGGTAGATCGCCGTTGCGTGGTTGACTATCCCGCTGTTCTGTGAAGAAACCGCCCCTGGCCCTCGGTCGGGGGCGTTTTTATTTGTCGCCAATCCCATTACACAGACAAGAAAGGAGCAGGCTCGATGGGCCTGGAAAGCTTAACTCACGTATGGCGCGAGGTCCCGTTCTTCTCGGATGCGTTGGCGCGCATGCCCGGCCATGTGACGCTGATCGAGGCGGCGCCGCCGGATGCGCCGTGGGCCAACGCCCTGCCCGCGCAGGTGATGTTCGCCCACTCGGCTGTTCAGTACAATGCCGCGCTCTTTGAACAATTGCCCAACCTGCGCATGGTGCAGCGCACCGGCATTGGCGTGGACAATGTGAACCTGGAGGATGCCACGCGCTGCGGCATCGTGGTCTGCAACACGCCCGACGGGCCGACCGAATCGACGGCGGAGCACACGGTCGCCATGCTGCTCAACCTGGCGAAGCGCGTGAAGCAGGGCAATGACGCGCTGGCGGCGGGACGTTTTGGCCCGCGCAGCGGCGTCCTCATCGGCGTGGAGGCCACGGGTAAGACGCTTGGACTGGTCGGCCTGGGACGCATCGGGCGGCGCGTGGCCCAGATCTGCCGCCGCGGGTTCGACATGCAGGTGCTGGCCTACGACCCCTTTGTGACGCCCGAGCAGGCGGCTGAGCTCGGGGTGACCCCGGCAAGCCTGGACGAGGTGCTGCAGCGCGCCGACTTCGTCAGCCTGCACGCGCCGGTGACGCCGGACACCTACCGGCTGATCAACCGGGAACGCATCGCCCTGATGAAGCCAGGCGCGTTTCTGCTCAACCTGGCGCGGGGGCCGCTGGTCGATGCGGAGGCGCTGCTCGAAGCCGTGGATGCGGGCAAGCTGGCAGGCGCGGGCGTCGATGTGTTCGACCCCGAACCGCCGGAACTCGACTCTCGGCTGCGCAACCATCCGCTGATCGTGGCGACGCCGCACAGCGCCACGCTGACTGTGGAGGGACGCGTGCGCATCGAGGAACTGGCGGTAGCGCGCGTTCTGGCCTTCTTCGGCGGCGAGCGCCCGCCCGACATCGTCAACCCGGACGTGTGGGATAGCCCGGCGCGCCGCACGTAGCTGCGCTGCGGGGCCGGTTCTGCAATCCTTGTGGCGAACTGGCGGTACATCCGCAAGATTCATAGTAACTTTTGTCGTCTCTTATCGTCAATATTAGCAAGTGGTGTGGCGGTCTAGCCTAGAAATACTGGTAAAGATTGCCAATCCTTGTTGATTGATGGCCTGATCGAGCCGGGTGACGCCTCTGCATTTAGGGAGACCTAGCTGCGATGGGCCGGCGAAGGAGACGAACAAATGGAGATGACGGCGCGCCTGCGCGCAGTTCCGACGGAGCAAGCCAACGCCTTCCAGTTTCAACTGCTTTTCCCCGCGCCGCGTGATGACCGCGCCGGCGTCTGCGAACCCGCTACGCTGCAGACCGGGGACGGCGAGACCCTAACCCTCGGGCTGATCTGCGCGCCGACGGCGGATACGTGGGCGGCAGAGAATACCCTAGTCCTGACCGAGCATGTCTACGCCGGGGTCGGGCCGTATGTCGCCACGCTGACTTGGGGCGACCTGACGACCTCGGCCATCATCGAGGAGCGTGACCCGGATTTGTCGGCGCTGGATGACTATCCTTCGTTGACGCTGTTTAGGGTGCGGACGAAGCCCAATAAGCCCCTGGAGATCGCGGTTGATGTCGGGCTGGAGGACGTGCAGGCGTGGCATCGCGTGCGCATTGACGGCGGCGCCGGCAACATTCATTGGTGGACGCCGTTCGACGGCAAGAACGGTGCAACGTCCGCGCGCGGCGAGTGGCCGTTTACTTATCGCAAGCCCGGGCCGTATCGCGTTCACGTCGACCTGGTCGACGCCAACGATTACCGCGTCGTCCCCTTGGGCGTCTTTCCGTTGGAGATTCCCTCACCGCTAGAGGACCCGGAGAGCGCCAAAACGCCGCAGCCGCCGATCGGCGGCATGACTGCCGGCGCCATATCTGCGCCAGTAGAGGCGGGTACGCTCGACGCCAACCTGCCCGAATGGCTGCCGTTCGCCTACGTGCGGCCGATGTGGGCATGGGCGCGCACGTACACGCAGCCCGGCGGCATCGTGGTGTCGCGCTATCTCGCCTTGGGCACGTATCTGGCGGTGCGCCAGGAAGTCGAAGTCGGCGGACAACTCTGGTACCAGACTGGCAGCTACGACTGGATACCCGCCAGCTCTACTGCCGCCATCTCGACCTCGGAACTGCGCGGCGTCGAGCTCGGCGAGCCTGCCCCGCCGCCGCCTCCCCCGCCCCCTCCACCACCGCCGGAAGATGTACGGCGCGGGGTGGTGGTGGCGTCCGTGCTCAATGTGCGCAGCGGGCCGGGTACGCAGTATGCCGTCGTCGGACAACTGCGCTACAACAGCGAGGTGCTGATCTACGAAGAGACGCCGGTCGCTGGCGTGCCCTGGTATCGCATCGGCGCGGGGCGCTGGGTGCACAGCGGATGGGTGCGCCTGACCGACGCGCCGCCCGCGCCCCCGCCTGGAACGATGCGACAGGGTGTGGTGACGGCCAACGTGCTCAACGTGCGCGCCCGCCCGGGTGTGTCCGCCGACAATCCGCCGGTGGACCGGCTGCGCTACGGCGCAATGGTGACGATCTACGAGGAGACGCTGCACAGCGGCGCGACCTGGTATCGTATCGGCGTGGAGCGCTGGGTGCATGGCGGTTGGATCAGGCTGTTGCCTGCAGGGCAAGGCCAGGCTGCCGGCGAGCCCAGCGTGTGGAGCCTGCCGGTCGGCTGGGTTGTCTCGTCCTCGCTGAACGTGCGGGCTGCGCCCGGCGTCAGCGCCGACAACCCCGTGATCGACGTCGTGCAGCACAACCAGTCTCTGGCCGTGTTGGAGACGGCGACGGTGAGCGGCGCGCCCTGGTACCGCATCGGCGAGCACCGTTGGGTATACGGCGCCTCGGTTGGCGTGGCCCGTTTGCGGCCGCGACCGTCAGCCATCCGCCCGGATGAGTTGTGGGTTGGCGTGAATCTGCGCCAGCAGACGGCAGTGGCGTACGAGGGGGATCGCCCGGTGTACGCCGCGCTGGTGGCGAGCGGCATGGCGGCGACGCCGACGGTGCAGGGCATTTTCCGCACCTGGTGGCGGCTGCGCTCGCGTAAGATGGCGGGCGGCTCGGCCACAACCGGCGGCTATTACTATCTCGAAGAGGTGCCGTGGACCTGCTACTTCTACAGCGGCTATGCGCTGCACGCAGCCTACTGGCACGACGCCTTCGGTCGCCCGCGCAGCCACGGCTGCATTAACCTCAGCCCCTATGACGCCTGGCGTATCTTCCAGTGGAGTGAGAAGGGCGGGCCGAACAGCCCGGCGGTTTACGTCTACTGGGAGTAGCGGCCTGCAGCGCACCAAGCTGCAACGGCAGGCTAACACGCACAACAGCGTCTGACGGCAAGTTAGCAGCGAATGGGCGTCAGATAAACGAGAGGCCGCAGAGGCGCATCCCGCCTCTGCGGCCGTTTTGTTCTCGGTCCCTTCTCCGACTTCGCTTTGACTCATCCCAGGTATAGACGGTGCGCGTTTCCGCCGAGAATATCCTCGGCGGCGCGCCATGCTTCCTGTGCGCCGAGGAAGCCGTCTGCGATCAACTCGTCGAGCACGCGGCTCAGTCCCCAGCGCCCCCAACGTGCCGCCAGCCAGTAGATCTCCGGCATGGTATAGGCGTCGGTGGCGAACATGAGCTTACTCAACGGCGCCATGCCCAACATATCGAGCAGCATGGTCGGGATGCCGGTTGTGGCGAAGGGGATCGCCAGTGACAGATCGGCCCAGACGTTGGGATAGATCGCGGCAAGATGCGCCGTCTCGCGGTAGAAGGGCCAGCCGGCGTGCAATAGGATTAGCGGCAGCTTAGGATAACCTTCGATTACGGCGAGTAGTTGGAGCGGGTTGGCCCCGCGCAGGTCTGCATCGGCGTCGCCGAAGCCGGTATGGAACTGGACAGGCATAACCTGCCGGTCGGCAATGTCCAGCGCCAGCTTGACCAAATAGTCGCACAGGGGTTTCTGCGCCAGTCGGATTGCGCCGCTGCGTCGGGCTTCTTCTTTCAGCACGGTAAAGGCAATTGCGGCGTCGGCTCGCGAGACCTGTTCGAGGCGCAGCCCAGTGCGATAGGCGATGATGCTCTTGAGCGCAACATAGCCGTCGCTGCGCGCCTGCTCCACCGCGGCGACGTAGGCCTCGACGGTCTGCTCGAAAGTGTCGTGACGCAGGATCAGCCCTTCTGCCATGCGTTCCAGGCGAAGAATCGGCTCGACGCGGCAGGGGACCAGTTCCTGCATGCGGGCGTGGTCATAGGCGTCGCCGCCGCCATAGCCGTAGTCGCAGAGCAGGACGCCGATGTTGGCGTCGGTAAAAAGGCGACGAATCCAGGCGGCTTCGTCCTGGGCGCGGCGCGCGGCCAGGACCGTCTCTTCGTCCGGCTCGCAGTCGAGCAGTTCGGCCAGCCAGCGGATAGCGTTGCGGTAGAAGAGCGTCGTGGGGACGTGCTGCGCGTGGATTTCCGGGGAGGTCGATTCGGAGAACCAGGAGCGGAAGTTCTCCAGGTTCTCTGTGATGCTTTTGCGCAGGAAGGGGTGCGCGTGGTGGTCGACGATGGGAATAGAAGTCAGGTCCATGACGTTCGCCTGTTCTGCACTTGGTTGCTCATCAGAACTTGTATAGATGGTGTTTGATCTCGAAGTCGACGTCCTCGGCGGCAAAGGCGTGGTACTCAGAGCGCTTGACCGCGATGTAGGGCGTCGACAACTCAGAGCCGAGTGCGGCGAGCAGCACGTTGTCCGCTTCCAGGGCGGCGACGGCGTCGATCAGCGACGTTGGATAGCGGTGGATGCCGCGCGCTTGGCGTTCTTCTTCGGTGAGGTTGCCGGGGTCGATCAGCGACGCGTCGCCGGGGTCGAGCTTGCGTTCGATGCCGTCCAGGCCGGCGGCGATGAGGCCGCCCAAGGCCAAATAGGGATTGTTGCTGGGGTCGCTCGCTTTAAGTTCCATGTTCACGGTCGAGGCTTCGCGCCCCCACTTGCCGGACGCCACGCGCACCGAGGCTTCGCGGTTGTCGGGTCCCCAGGCCGTATAGGCGCTGCTCCAGAAGTGGGGCTGCAGGCGGCGATAGGAGTTGTAGCTGGGCGCTGTCAGGGCGAGCAGGCCGGGCAGGTGCGCAAGGACGCCGGCGATGAACTGGCGGCCCAGTTCGCTCACACCGTAGGGGTCCTGCGGATCATACAATAGATTCCGCTCCCCGGTCGGGTCCCACAGGCTCCAATGGATGTGACAGCCGTTGCCGGCCTGATCGGGGAGAGGTTTCGGTGCGAGCGAGGCCAGCAGCCCATGCTGGTAGGCTACGTTGCGCACGGTCTCTCGGAACCAGATCTGGTTGTCGGCCGCGGCGAGGGCGTGGGTGTGGCGGATGGGGAGTTCGTATTGGCCGTGGCCCAACTCCGGATAGTAGGCGTCAATCGGGATGCCCTGCTCTTGAAAGGCTGTTACCATGTCGTCGATCACCTCGGCGGCCATGGTCATGGCGATGGAACTGAAGCAGAGCGCGTTGTCGAGCGGCGCATACTGACCGTCGCCTTCGTCCTTAAAGAGGCTGAATTCGTTCTCGAAGGTGGCCTGCATGACGATGTCGTGCTCTGCCGCGCGGGCGATCATGCGCTTAAGGAAGGTGCGCGGGCACGCGCCCCAAGGCTCCTGGTCGAGGGTGAGCATGTCGCACATCATGGCTGCGTTGTGCGGTGCATAGGGCAGGATCACTAGGCTGTTGGGATCTGGCACGAGCCGGATCTCGCCGACCGGCCCCATGCCCTCCACCGGCTGCAGTTGGTCGAGCATGTTCATGGCTTGCATGGCGACGGTCAGCCCTTGTCCTGCGTCGATGCGCCCGGCGAGGCGGTCGACCGGCACGAGCTTGCCGCGGATCGTGCAGCCGTTGTCGCAATAGAGAAAACGGATCAGGCGGACGTTCGCCGCTTGGCAGGCAGCGATGGCTTGTTCTTTGTTCAAGGGCCGGCTCCTTTATAGTGTAGGCGCAGTTAACGGAACAGGTTGGGCGGCTCGACCGAGGCGGGAAGCCGGTCGAGCCGCTCATGGCGACGGTTGGGTGCGGTCCGGCCTATTACGGCGTTGCTTCGCCCGCAAAGGAATAGACGCCGTCTTGCACTTGGATAATGGTCACGGTCTTGACCGGTTTGCGCTGTCCTTCGGGATAGCTGACCGTGCCGGTGACGCCGACATAGCCCTGAGTGGCTGCCAGAGCGTCACGAATGGCCGCAGGCTCGGCAGAACCGGCCGTTTCGATGGCGGAGGCGATCAGGCCCATCATGTCGTAGCCGAGGGCGGCGAAGGCGTTTTCGGGCGCGCGGCCGTATTCCGCTTCGTAAGCGCTCACGAAGTCTTGCACGACCGGATCCGGATTATCGAGCGCAGCGTGCGTCGAGAAGTAGACATCGTCGGCCAGATCGCCGGCTACCTCGGCGATGAGCGGCGTGTCGAAGCCGTCGCCGGAGATGATGGGCTGGGTGAAGCCCGCCTCGCGAATCTGGCGCGTGGTGATGCCGGCCTCATTGGGGATGGCGGAGACGAAGAGTACATCCGGCTGCGGGTCCAATTCGTTGAGGCGAGCGATCTGGGCCGAGAAGTCGGTATCGCCGGACTGGTAAATGTCCTCGAGCAGGATCGTGCCGCCGCCGGCCTCCCAGCGCTCCTTGAAGAAGGCGGCCAGCGCGGTCGTGAAGTCGTAGGCCTGGTCGACCAGCATCCACGCGGTTTGGCCGCCAAGTTCGGACAAAGCGTAGTCGGCGATGGCATAGGCTTGGGCGTCGTCGCCGAAGGGCTCCATGAAGAAGTAATCGCCGATCTGCTCGGGCAAGGTGGGCAATGTAGCGCCTGCGGTTACAAACGGGATGCCGGCGTTCTGTGCAACGGGGCCGGCTGCCAGGGCGTAGGTGGAGTCGTTGAGGCCGCCGATGGCGACGACGCCGTGAACCTCGATCATCTCGGAGACGGCGTTGGTGACCGCGGTCTGGTCGGTCTTGCCGTCGATGGCGATGATTTCGATGGGGCGGCCCAGCACGCCCCCGGCCTCGTTGATCTCCTTGGCCTTGAGCCTCATGCCGTTGAGGCCTGGGTCATCGATGGACGACATGCCGCCGGTGACGTTGTACATGCCGCCGATCTTGATGGGTTCGGCGGCTGCGCCTTCTGCAGGGGCGGCTTCCTCAGCAGGCGCCGCAGTTCCTTCTGCGGCGGTCGGGGCAGCCGGCGCGGCGCAGGCCGCGGCGACGAGCGACAAAATGAGAAGCAGGGTGAGAAAACTGAACTTACGCATTGTGGACTCTCCTTTCAAGGGCGGAACACAAGATTCTGCCGGCACGCATATACTGTCTACACTGCACGCATTGGGAACAGCTTCTCCAGTTTGTGGGGCGTTGAGCCTCCGCCGCTAACCGCGTTGTGGAACTCTCCGGCTTGTCGCAGACCTCCTTCCGGCGCGCCTAACCGTCCGCCGATGACGGTTTGTCGAGTGGCGTAAACAGGCGAGGCAGGCGGATTTCATGTCCGCCCATCAGGCCTTGGCGCCGGAAGATCATGATCAAGATGGCGAGGATGGCGACGGTGATCTGGCTGAGGCCATAGAGCGGGACGCCGCCTACGGCGAGCATGGTTTCGGCGCGACTCAGGGCTTGCTGCAGCAGTGTGAGGAGAACGGGGCCGATGACGGAGCCGCTGATGGAACCCATGCCGCCCACCACGAGCATGACGATGATGTTGAAGGTGATGGCGAAGGAGAATGAGTTCGGCGTGAAAGCCGTGATCAGGTGCGCCCAGAGCGCGCCGGCTGCTCCGGCGAAGAAGGCGCCGATGGCGAATGCCAACAGGCGCGTCGCAAAGACGCTGACGCCGCGCGCCGCCGCCGCCATTTCGTCCTCGCGGATGGCGATCATGGCGCGGCCGTAGGGAGAATTGACCAGACGCCATACCACATAGACGGTGAGGATGGCCCAGGCATAGGTCCACCAGATGTTGGTGTGGGGCGGCAGACCGTTGATGCCCCTGGCCCCGCGCGTGACGGGCTGCCAGTTGTTGGCGAAGACGCGCACAATGACCATCAGACCGAGCGTAGCAACGGCGAGGTAGTGTCCGCGCAGACGCAACACGGGTACGCCTACGATGACGGCTAGCGCCGCGGCCAGCAGCCCGCCCGCGACCGTGGCGACGAGGAAGGGCAGCGTCAGTTCTTGCAGCCAAACCGGCAGCCCGGCGTTCATCGCCGCTTTGGTGGCGGGCGGCAAGGTGAGGATGGCGGAGGCATAGGCGCCGACGGACATAAAGGCCGCGTGCCCGAGCGAGAAGTCGCCGGTCAGCCCATTGGTCAGATTCAGGCTGGCGGAGAGGATGACATAAATGCCGATAGTGGAGAGGACGCGCAGATAGAAGTTGTTGAGGCTGCCCTGCGCCAGCGCCAGCAAGGCGACGATCACGGCTAGGTAGACGAGGATGTTGAGGGGGTGTGCGTAGCGGACGCGCATTACTTAGGCCCGATCTTCGTTGGACGCGCCCAGAATGCCGTTCGGGCGGATCAGCAGGACGATGAGCAGCAGAGCAAAAACGAAAGCATCGCGGTAGCCCGACAATTCCGGAGGTAAGAAGCCGACGAATAGAATCTCGGCGAACCCGAGCAGATAGCCGCCCAGCACCGCGCCTGGGATCACGCCGATGCCGCCGATGACCGCGGCGACGAATGCCTTCAGACCGGGCAGGAAGCCCATGAACGGCTCGACTGTGCCATATTTGCCGGCCCATAGCACGCCCGCCACCGCCGCCAGCGCCGAGCCGATCAGGAAAGCGACGGCTATGACCTGGTTAATGTGGATGCCCATCAGGTGCGCAGCGCGCAGGTTTTCCGACGCGGCGCGCATGGCGATGCCGATGCGGGTGTAGCGGACGAAGAGCGTGAGCAGCGCCATCAGCCCAACGGCGAGCGCTAGGCTGAGAATGTCGATGGTGCTGAAGGAGACGCCGCCCATTTGGTGAAGCTGGTTGACGCCGGGGGGCAGACGGAATGAGCGCGGCTGCGCCGTGACGCTCATGATCATGCCGTTCTGTATGATCCAACTCACAGCCAGCGAGGTCATGAGCATGGCGACTTCGGGCGCGCCGCGCAGAGGCCGGTAGGCGATGCGCTCGACGAGGACGCCGGCTAGTCCGATGGCGAGCATGGGCAACACCACGGCCGCGCCCAATGGCAGAAAGGCGTTGGTCACGATGAACAGGCCGATGTAGGCGCCCAGCATCATCAGGTCGCCGTGGGCGAAGTTGATCAGGCGCAGTAACCCGTAGACCATGGTCAAGCCGATGGCGATCAGGGCATAGATGCTGCCCAGATTGAGGCCGTTGACGAACTGCTGGGCAATGTATGAGCCGGAGTACATGGTCCCTTTCTGTTCCCGCTATCCGCCTAGATAGGCTGTCTGGATCTCCGGGTTATCGATCAACTCGGCCGCAGAGCCGGAAAGGCGGACGCGACCCGTCTCCAGCACATAGGCGCGGTCGGCCACGCGCAGGGCTTGGTAGGCGTTCTGCTCGACGAGCAAGATGGTGACGCCCTGGCGATGGAGCTCGTCAATCACCTCGAAGATGCGTTCCACCAACAAAGGGGCAAGCCCCAGCGAAGGCTCGTCCAGCATGAGCAGCCGCGGTTTGCTCATGAGGGCGCGGCCGATGGCGAGCATCTGTTGCTCGCCGCCGCTGAGCGTGCCCGCCATTTGTTTGCGGCGCTCCAGCAGCCGGGGGAATAGCTCATACACCCGTTCGGCATCGGCGCGAATCTGCCGGCCGTCGCGGCGGTTGTAGGAGCCGAGCGTGAGGTTCTCAGCCACGCTTAGCCGCCCGAAGATCAGCCGGCCTTCCGGACAGTGGGCGATACCGCGCGCAACCAGCTTGTGCGGGGCGAACCGCGTAACATCTTCGCCGTCGATCAGAACCCGCCCCCGTTTCGGCCAAACCACGCCGGAAATGGTCATGAGCGTTGTAGACTTGCCCGCGCCGTTACTGCCCACGATGGCGGCGAGCTCGCCTTCTTCGACGCGCAAGCTCACGCCGTCCAGCGCTTGGATATTGCCGTAATATACGTGGAGATCGTCCAGTTGCAGCATCTTAGGCGTGGCGCCTTTGGCTAGGCGGCGGCTTGCCGCGTGGGCAAGGCCGGCTTCTGTTGGGACTGGCCTAGATAAGCCTCGATGACGAGCGGGTTGCGGCGGATTTCGTCCGGCGCGCCTTCGCCGATGATCTTGCCGTAGTTGAGCGCTTGGATATGGCGGCAGGTGTTCATGATGACCTGCATATTGTGCTCGATCAGCACGATCGCTAGGCGATGTTCCCGTTGCAGATCCTGCACCAGTTCGATCATCGCCGCAGTTTCGGTGGGATTCATGCCTGCGGTCGGTTCGTCGAGCAGGAGGAACTTGGGCGAAAGGCCAAGGGCGCAGGCGAGTTCGAGACGTCGTTGCTGGTTGTAGGAGAGGCGGTTGACGGTTTCGCCGGCGACGTCTCCGATGCCGACGCGGGCCAGAAGGGCGCGTGAACGATCCGTCACCGCGCGCTCGCGACGCGTGAAGCCGGGCGAGGAAAGCAAGACCCGCCCCAGCGATGCCTTCTCATGAATCTGGGCGGAGACGCGGACGTTTTCCAGCGCGGTGAGCGACTGGAAAAGGCGAATCTTTTGGAAGGTGCGGGCAATGCCGCGGCGGGCGACAGCTTCGGGGCGCATGCCGGTGATGTCGGCGTCGCCAAGCGTGATGCGGCCCTTGGTCGGTTTGACGAGGCCGGTGAGGAGGTTGAAGAGGGTGGTCTTGCCTGCGCCGTTGGGGCCGATCACGCCAAGAAGATCGCCTTGGCGGAGTTCAAGCCGGTAGCCGTGCAGCGCGTGGACGCCGCGAAAGGACTTGTGAAGATCGGTGACAGTCAATAAGAGGTGCGCTGAGTCGTCCGCCATACGCGCTGTCTGCTTGGGTGACGCGGTTGTATCTCTCGGATGAGATGCGCCGGCAAGCCCATCTCGCGCTAGGACTGCGGGGCGTCATTGCCACCCAACACATTACTTGCGTCTTTGGCATCTGTGCGTACACAGCGTTGTGGACTGGAAGCGGAATGCGGGATAACCCGACTAGGGAGCGCCGGCGACAAGTCCGCCTCTGGAAATCGGGCGTCCTTGGCGATTTCCATCGTCGAATTATAGCGTTTCGCCTGAACCTGTCAAAAGGAAAAAAAACGGCCTGGAAAGACCGGCGTGTGTATTGAGCCGGCCTTTCCAGGCGTCGGGGCGAAATGGGCTGAAACTTAGCGCGCTTTGGCTTTACGCTTGGCTGCAGGGGGTTGCGCAGGTGGTCGTCGCCGGCGATCGATCCACACCAGTATCAGCGCCACGACCAGGGCTGAGACCAACAGGCCGACAGAAAGCCCGACCTGACCGAGCGCTTCCGGCGCGGCCACCAGCATGATGCCCAGAAGGAGCATCATCAGACCTGACACCAGTTTGAGCGCACGACCTTCGTCTTCAGACAGCCTGCGCGAGCCGAACTTGATGCTGAAGACGACCACAATCGCCAGCAGCGGCAAGATGTAGATGAAGTTGTAGGCGGCGAGGTAGGCGTAATAGGTAAGGGTGGGCAGCTCCTCCATGGTGAGGATGCGCGTATAGACCATGGGGAAGCCGGCGGTGCAGAGCAGCTCGTAGCTGTTGGCGGCGATGGCGAGGAGAACGGTGCTGACGAGCATGGCTCCGAGCGACCCGGCCTGCACCAAGTTGCGCATGCGGGCATAGAGTCCCGGTTTGGCGCTCTCGGGGATGGTCAGGGAGACGCCTTGCTTGTACCAGTAGAAGTCTTTGATGTTGATCAGCGCGATTACAACGGCGACGATGCCGGCAATCGTCGTGATCAGCCTCAACTCGCCGATCCAGAGGAAAACGTTGAGCCAGGCCGCCATAAAGACGAAGTAGATCAGGCCGGAGAACAGCACGAAGATGCCGCCGATCAAGAGCATGCGGCTCCGGCTCTGGGCGTGGACCATGAGGCTGAGCAGGAACATGAGCACGAAGAAGGCGCAGGGGTTGAACGCATCTAGGCCGGCGATGACCGCGGTCATGACGGGCAGCGATAGGCCGGCTGCGTTGATCTCGCCGACAAAGGGGATTGCCAGCATTGCTTCGGTGCCGGCGGCTGGAGCGCTCTCCTCGACCGTGGGCGCTGCCGGTTCGGCTACCGGCGCTGCGCGTTCTTCTTCGGGGGCGGGCAGCGCTGCGGCTACAGCTTCCGCATCAGCGGCGCCGTGGCATTCGATCAACTGCTTTTTGATCTCTGCGCCGGTGGTTTCGGCGGAATGGTAGCCGGTGATCATGGTCTCGCAGAGGAAAAACGCGGGCACGTACATGGCCTCTTGCCCCAATGATGCGGCCATGTCCACATACTGATAGGCGTTTTCCTGGAACTGAGTCAGTTCCAAGTCGTGCACGACTAGCCACGGCAGTTCGACTGACAGGGCTTCGATAAAGGGGTGCGCTTCGCGGCAGTGCGGACAGGTGAGAGACCAGAAGAAGTAGAGATGGACCTGTACGTTGCCGTCGTCGTCAACGCTGTACCAGGTCGGCGGTTCGGCGCTAGGCGTCGACTGGGCTGCTGACTGCTGTAACGGGGTTTGGCCGATGCCGGCGACTACTAGACCGGCGAGAAGGAGGATTGCTAGGAACCGAACGGCGAGCTTCATTATCGTGGTTCTCCAGAGGACACAGGTCGCGAGCATCAAACGCTTGCAGCACGCCTTGAATGCCGGCAAGAAGGGGCGAAAAACGGGTAAATCGGCAAGCGGGCTGTAAGTCCTGGAGAGGCGCCGAGGCGTTGCCGGCGTAACACGCTCGGTCACAGCCGCGCATTCTAGTCTATTGTACTAGCCTATTGTAAAGACGCAACTGCCCGCTCGCGCTAGGCGTACGGGCAGTCTCGCGTCTAGACGGTGGATTGGTCTTTCACCTGGTCAACTGACCAGGTAATGGTTAGCGCACCTCGAGCAGTTCCACTTCGAAGACCAGAGTGGCGTCGGGCGGGATGACGTCGTCAAGGCCTTCTTCCCCGTAGGCCAATGCGGGCGGTATGACCAACTGCCGCTTACCGCCGGCTTTCATGCCGATCAGCCCCAGGTCCCAGCCGCCGATGACCTGGCCCATGCCTAGATTAAAGGCGTACGGTTCGCCATAGTCGCGCGAACTGGCGAACTGCGCGCCGCCCAACAGCCAGCCAGTATAGTGAACTGCGATTACCTGGCCCGGCATGGGCGCCGGTCCGTCGCCCACCACAAGGTCGTAGGTCTTGAGGCCGTTGTCGAAAACGGTGTAGCCGGCCTCGTCGACGGCGCTTGGCGAAGCCGGCGCAACCGGGGCCGGCTCGACGTCCGGCGAGCCGGCAGGGGAGACCTCGGCGCTCTCCGTGTCCAGGGGTGTTGGCGTAGGCTCAGCCTCGGCGGGTTCAGCGGCAGGGACTAGGGGCTCCTCTGCTGGGGTTGCAGCGCCTGCCGTAGGCGTTGACGGGGCGGGCGTTTGCTCTGCGACGCGCTCGCGCCCGCAGGAAGCAGTGACAAGCACGACGATGAGCAGCCCCGTCAACGCCCAGGAGCGAGACGACCGTGCCATCGATCTATCGCTCCTCGCGGGCGGACAAGAGTGGCGATTTGCCATTGTTACTCCAAAATTCAGGCCAGGCATCCGGCCGGCGGTCGGGAAGGGAGACGGTCTGCTGTTCTTCGTGGAAGATGCGGAAGCCGCGCGCCAGGTAGTTGCGCAGGGCGTAGGGATGGTCGAGCGTGCAAGTGTGGAGCCAGACTCTGGATGAGGCGTGCGCCCATGCTCGTTTCACCGCCTCGGTCAGCAGTAGACCGCCCAGCCCCTGACCTATGAATTCGGGAAGCAGCCCGAAGTAGACGATCTCGACATCTCCCTCGTCTTGGCGCTCCAGCTCAAAGTAGCCGGCGGGCGTGCCATGCCGATAGCTGACCCAGGTCTCAAGTTCGGGGCGATCCAAGTAGGCGAGCCACTGGTCGTAACGCCAGTTCAGCCGTTCGTACCAGTTCCAGCCTGCGCCGACGCCGGCGTAGAGAAAACGGCTAAAGGCCGGGCTAGGAATGGCGGCGCGGCGCAACTCGAAGCCGGAGACTGCGCTCGTCGAAGGCTGCAGGTGATCCGGGCTGCGCATTTCGAGATGGTAGACGGTGATCCGCGTCTCAGGCTTGTCGGTCATATGAAGAAATGTAGCATCCTTCAGGGCGGATGCCAAGTTTTTAGGCAGGCCTGGGCGGCACGCGCGCTGCCGGCAGGGCTAATGGATCGACGCAATGGCCGGTCATCTAGTCGGCGGATGTGGGCGCGCCCGCACGTAGGAAAGCCAATATAGCGAGCATGTCGTCGTCGCTGAGGTCGGGACGCCCGCCGGATGGCGGCATGACCAACCCGCTGGTATTGCGCGGGTCTGCCAAGTCCACGCCCTGGCGAATGAAGGCGAGCGCTTCGGCGTCGGACAGTTCGAGGACAATCTCGGACGTAACGAGCGAATTGCCGAGGTTGGCGACGCCCGCGGCGTCGGGGCCGTGACATGCGGCGCAGGCTTCGCGGTAGAGGCGTTCGCCGCTGGCGTCGCCGGGTGCGGCTTCCGGCAGGGCGGCTCCGCTGCGTTGGATGGTCTCACCGCTGAGTGTGACGATGGGCGTAGGCGCTTGCGCCTGGGTCATGGCGGGAAGCTCGGCTAGGGCGAGTGAAGGTTGCGACGCGCCGTGCATGAGGCGCATGACGCCGAAGACAAGGATCACGGCGGCGACTATGCCCGCCACGGGCAGCCAGGCGAAACGCGGTTCCGCGTCGGGGTCAGGCTCGCCAGCCGTCAGCGCCACGAGCGAGAAGACCGTGATCAGGAAGAAGGCGGTCAGGGCCAAGAACGGGATTGTGACGAAGCCGAACCAGTTGATCCAGGCCATGCTGCACGGGACGCCGGTCTGGCAGACGACGGTGGAACCGAAAATGTCGGTCTTTTGGATCAGATAATGATAGGTCGAGACGCCCAGCCCGATCAGCGAGAAGGGCAGGACGAGATAGGGCAGATGGGGGTCCCGGCGCAGCAGGCCGATGGCGAGCACACCCGCCAGAGGATACATGAAGATGCGCTGCACCCAGCAGAGTTGGCAGGGGACGTAGCCAAGGACTTCGCTGAAGTAGAGGCTGCCGAGCATGGCGACCCAGGCGACGAGCAGAGCAATGTAGAGTGCGGAGCGGTTGAGCAACTGGTTGATTTGTTCGGTGTTCATGCACTTTCCCGTTGAGCGTACGAGGGCGCGCCCATAGACGCGCCCACAGAGCGAAACGTTGTCAAGACCCGCCGGGATCAGTTTTCGGCGGAGCGATGCTCTTCGTTGAGATCGTCCAACAGATCTAGGATGACGGCGTTGTCCGCTATGTCCTGCATACTGCTGCCGTGATGTGTGTAGCGGACGAGGCCGTCGATATCAACCACGGTCAACGCAGGCAGGCGTCCCAGCTTGAGCAGCCGCACTTCTTGACCGTAGCGGTCCGCAATCCGGTGGTCCGGGTCGGGGATGCCGACGAACGGATACCCTTCCTTTTCCCAGTGGCTGCGGAACGCCTCTTCGTCTTCCGGCCCGATGATGATAACCGTAGCGTTGCGATTGCGAAAATCGTCAAAATCTTGGCGCAACTGCGCCATATGCCGGCGGCAGTGCGGTCAGGCAAAGCCGCGGTTGAAGACGAGGACGACATGGCTTTGGCCGCGATAATCGGACAGGGAGACGGTCTGCCCGTCGACGGCGGTCGCGCTGAACTCGGGGGCGGGGAGTGCGTCGGGCATGGTGCTGCTCGCTTTCTCGTGCCGGCTAATGGGGCGGCGGAGGGAACCGGGCTACTTGGCTGCGGGCGCGCCGGATGAATACTGCGTCGTGTCCGCGGGGCCGGTCAAGAGCGCGCCTGGTTCTCCGACGAAGCCGTAGGCGCGCGAGACGATGTAGAGCGGGCGATTCTTCACCTCGTCGTAGATGCGCCCCAGGTATTCGCCCAGGATGCCCAGGAAGATGAGCTGGACGCCGCCGAGCAGTAGGACGCTGACGAGGGTGGTGGCTTGGCCCAGGAAGAAGTTGTTGCCCGACAGGCGCAGGATCACGGTGAGGAGGATACCGACGAGGCTCAGAAAGGCCAGGCCGAAGCCGACATAGGTTGCCAGGTGAAGCGGCAGGTAGCTGAAGCTGGTGATGGCGACGATGGCGAGGCGCAGCATCTTGCGCAGCGGGTATTTGGTCTCGCCCGCATAGCGCACGGCGCGCACGTACTCGACGCCGGTCTGGCGAAAGCCCACCCAACTGCTCAGACCGCGCATGAAGCGGTGCTTCTCGCGCAGGCGGCGCATCGCCAATACGACGCGGCGGTCCATGAGGCGGAAGTCGCCGGTGTCGAGCGGGATGTTGACATCGGTGATGCGCTGCAAGAGCCGGTAGAAGAGGCTGGCGGTCCACAGCTTGAACTTGGTTTCGCCCTGGCGCTCGGTGCGTACGGCGTAGACCACCTCGTAGCCTTCGCGCCATTTCGCGATCATGTCGAGAATAGTTTCGGGCGGGTCCTGGAGATCGGCGTCCATCACGATCACGGCGTCGCCCTCGGCGAAGTCGGCGCCGGCGGTGATGGCGATCTGGTGACCGAAGTTGCGTGCGAAGTCGAGCACGCGCACGCGCGGGTCTTTTTCGTGCAACTCCAGCAGCAGCTCGAGGGAGTTGTCGACGCTGCCGTCGTTGACGCAGATCAGCTCCCACGTCTCACCGGTGCTGTCCATGATCTGGACGACGCGGCGATACAACTCGGGGATGACGCTCGTTTCGTTCCAGATTGGAACGACGACGGAAAAGACGGGGCGCACGTAGTCCGAAACTTGGTCCATAGCGATATCGTATACGAAGTGTGATGCGCGGTCAAAAGCTCTGGGTACTCGACTAAGCGTATTGCGCACGCGGGAGAAATGGGCGGGCGAATTGACGCGGCTAGGGCGAAATGCTAGACTGCGACACAATCGAAAAGGCGATGCGCCGGGACGCTCATCCGCATGCCGGCGCCTATTCTAAGCCTATGCTAGAACGGACGGTTGCGTGAGCAAAGTCGTACAGCCGGGAGTCGGACAGGACTGGGCGGGAAGCCTGCCCCTTTTCGCGCATAACGTGGGCGGGGACCTAACCCAGAGCTATGAGATCGACGACTTCCGCGCCAAACGGCTGCTCTTCAGCCGGCTGGACCGGCCCGGCGCGGTGCACGTGTACAGCGCCAACTGCCGGGCGGGCGAGCGGCTGCGCGTCCAGATGCTGATCCCATCGCTGCCTTTGGGCGGCGGCCTTGCCCCGGCGTTTGCGGTGGCGGCGCAAAGCCTGCCTTACAGCGCTGATGTGCACAAGCTGCCGTTCGAACTTCCCGCCGGGTATAGCGCCGTGGTCGCGCCGCCGCCCGGCGACTTGGTGGCGCCCCGTCAGGATCGCCTGACCGGGGCGCACTATTATCCCGGCCCGGTGATCGACACGCGGACGCTGGTGAGCGGGCGCTGTTACATCGTGGTGTGGAGCCCGCGCAACCAGATGGGCAAATATGCGTTGCAGGTCGGGCATCACTGGCCGCTGAGTTCGTTCTACTGGCTGAAAACGCCGCTTTTTTGGTGGCGGATTCGCGGCTGGTACGGTCTGAGCCGGACGGCGGCATATGTGGCGGGGGCTGGCGCGCTGGCTGGGCTTGCTGTCGCCTGGTCGCTGCTCAAACGGCGTGATTGAGGAGAGAGGCGGGTCATCCGTGCGTATCATCCTGTATCTGGGCAAGGGCGGGGTCGGCAAGACGACCATCGCCGCGGCATCGGCGCTGCGCTGCGCCCGGCTTGGCTACCGCACGCTGGCAGTGAGCACGGACATCGCCCACAGCCTGGCGGACAGCCTCGACGTCGCGCTGTCGGGGGAGCCGGCGGAAGTCGCGCCCAATCTCTTCGCCCAGGAGATCAACGTGCTGGACGAGATTCGCCAGCACTGGGGCAAGATGCAGGACTACGTCGGCCATGCGCTGCGCCAGCAGGGGATGAGCAAGGCCGTTTCCGAGGAGATGGCCGTCCTGCCCGGCATGGAAGAAGTGGTCAGCCTCCTGCACATCTACCGGCAGGCGCGTGAGGGTCGCTTCGACCGCGTGATCGTCGACGCCGCGCCCACGGGTGAGACCGTCCGCCTGTTGAGCGTGCCCGAATCGTTCCAGTGGTATGCAGGGCGCGTGGCGGGTTGGGGCGATACGACGCTGCGCCTGACGTCGATGCTGTTGCGTCGCTTTGTGCCGGACCGGGACGCCATCGCCGGGCTGAACAACTTAGTGGACGGGGTGCGCGAGCTGCAAGGCGTGCTCAGCGATCCGCAGGTTACCAGCTATCGCGTGGTGCTCAACCCGGAGAAAATGGTGCTGAAGGAGGGGGCGCGTGCCGTCACCTACTTGTCGCTCTTCGGCTACCCGGTCGACGCGGTGATGGTCAACCGTATTTTGCCAGGGCTGGTCACCAGCGAGACGGGCGAGGTGCGCGTCGAGCAGCCGAGCGAAGACCCTTATATGCGTCGATTGCAGGAGATACAGGCGCGCTATTTGGCCGACATCGAGCGCGAGTTTTACCCGCTGCCGATCTTCCGTTCGCCGTGGTACGATACGGAGATGGTGGGAATTGAGCGGCTCGACGAGCTTGCCGTTAGCCTGTTCGGCGATCGCGACCCCGGCGAGATCTTCTTTGTCGGGCAGGCGCAGGCCATTGAGGAGGACGGCGACGATTTCGTGCTGAAGCTGCCATTGCCGCAGGTCGAGTTGCACAAGGTGAAGCTCATCAAGCGCGGCGACGAGTTGTTCGTGACGATCGGCAACTTCAAGCGCGAGTTGCTCTTGCCCAGCGTACTGGCGCAGCGTGAGGCCAGCGGCGCGGTATTCGCCAACGGCGCGTTGAAGATCCGGTTTCCTCCGCCCGTCGAACAGCGGGCCTAGACCACACGTGAGCGGCACATGATCGGCGCACTTAGAATACTGACCAACTTGATTGCAGGCGGGGCCGGCTTTGTAACCGGCTTCCAGGCCGGCGTGCGCGCCGGCTGGCTGCGAGAGCCGCGGCCGATGCCGCACCAACTGGCGGTGACGTTGGAGAATCCGCTGCGCCTCGCCTATCGCAACCCCGGCGAGACGCTGGGGCTGTACGGCTTTCGCGCCGGCACGACGGTGCTGGACCTGTGCTGCGGCAGCGGCTTGTTTACGGCGGAGATGGCGCGCATGGTAGGCCCGGAAGGCGTGGTGCATGCCGTCGATATTCAGCGCCCTTTGCTCGATCTTGCCGAGAAGCGGCTGGTCGAGGCGGCGCTGGCAGACCGGGTGCGGCTGCATCACCGCTCCGCGACTGACTTGCCGCTGGAGGACGAGTCGGTCGACCTGGCTGTGATCATATCCGCCCTGGGCGAACTGCCTGACAAGGTGCAAGCCCTTGCCGAGGTGAAGCGCGTGTTGAAGCCGGACGGCAGGCTGGCGATCAGCGATGAACGGCTCAGCCCTTCCTATATGTCTCCCGGCGCCGTGCGTCGCGTGGCGGAGGCCGCCGGCTTTCGCTTCGGCGGCAAGAGCGGCGGCGGGCTATCCTACCATATGATCTTTCTGAACAGCGCAGACTATGGCGAGATTGGCTAGCCGTCTTTTCGCATAGTCCGCATTGAGGCGGACGCGCCAGGCGTTGCGCCTCGGTTTTTGGAACCCGCCCCACTTCCCAGAAAAAGCGATCATGCTAGACTTGACAATCGAGATGACGTTGCCATACGCAACGGACGATCTGCCCGGAATCGGCGGCAGGCTGCGCGCCAAGCCGGAGCATTTCGTGGTCGAGGAGATTCCGCTCTATGAGCCGCAAGGATCGGGGCAGCATCTCTACGTTAACATCACGCGTACCGGCCTGACCACCAAAGAGGTGGAGGCGGCCTGCGCCCGGCTTTTCAGCCTCAAACGGTCACAGATCGGGCATGCCGGGCTGAAGGACAAGAATGCACGCACGACGCAGACCTTCAGCCTAGACTTGGGCGCCCAGCCGGGGATAGCGGACGAGGCCGTCGCCGCCAGACTAAGCGATGCCCTGGGCGTGCAAGTCAACTGGGTGCGGCGTCATCGCAACAAGTTGAAGACCGGTCATCTGCTGGGCAACCGCTTTGAGATCGTGGTGAGCGAACCCGACTGCTCGGCAGAGGAATGCTTGGCTCGCTGTCGCCGCATCGCCGAGCGGCTGATCGCCCAGGGGCTGCCCAACTATTTCGGGCCGCAGCGCATGGGAAGAGAAGGCGCGAACGTAGCCCAGGGTTTGGCGATTCTGCAAGGCTCGTTGAAGAAGCGGGACAAGTGGCTGCGTCAATTCCTCGTGTCCAGCGTGCAGAGCTATCTGTGCAATCGTTATCTAGCCGAGCGGGTTGGCATGGGGGCGTTCGACCGGCTGCTGGCAGGGGATGTCGCCAAGAAATACGCCACCGGCGGCCTGTTCGACGTCGTCGATCTCGACCAGGAGCAACCGCGCTACCAGGCGCAGGAGATCAGCTTTACGGCGCCGCTCTTTGGGCCGGCGATGTGGGCGGCGCAGGCGGAGGCAGGCGCGCTGGAGGATAAGGTTCTGGCGCAGTCCGGGCTGACGGTGGAGGATTTTGGACGGGCGCGCGTCAACGGGACACGGCGGCTGGGACGCCTTCTCGTTTCCGACCTTGAGGTGCACAGCCATG
>JASGTU010000142.1 GCA_030058085.1 Chloroflexota bacterium | reverse complement strand
GTGTGGACTGTATGCGGGAAGCAGTAGGGGACGCCGTGCAGCGACACGCCCTCGACTACGGCGGGCTGGTAAATTTGCGGATCGAGCCAGTCCGGGCTGATCGGCGCAACGACGCCGGCAGCGACTAGTTCGGGCAGTGCAGCAGCGGTTGTGAGGAAGGCGTCCGGCGGGGAGGCGGATGTCAGCGCGGCGGCAAGCGCCGGTTCGTAGTCGGCGGCAACGGTAAGCGTAATTGTCAAGCCGGGGTTGAGTTCATCGATCGTATCGACGATCTCTTCGAGGGCGGCATCGTCAGCGGGTGAGGCGGGCCAGGCGAATACCTCAAGCGCAGGAATGACGACTTCCTGCGCTTGTGAGTTCCATAGACGGGTAAGGTCAATGCCGGAAAAGGGGGCTGTACATGCGCTGAGCCACGCGGTTGCTAGCGCCAGTACGGCGATCCGCAGCGCCGGCAGTCTGATGGTCAACCCCGTATCAGGCGCAACGGCTAGTTGCCGCTCTCCTCGACGAACTTGTCGTACTCCTCGGGCGTCATCAGATTCGCCAGTTCTGCGTCGACCGAGTCGGTTGGTTCGATCTTAAAGAACCAGGCTTCATAGGGCGACTCGTTGACGATTTCGGGCGTGGCAGACAGGTCTTCGTTCACCTCGACAACGACGCCTGACACAGGCGCGACGACATCTTCGGCGGCCTTGACCGACTCGACGACCGCCACTTCTTGGCCGGCTTTGACGTTCGCGCCGACCTTGGGTAACTCGACATAAACGACGTCGCTAAGCATGTCCTGGGCCGCGTCACTGATGCCGACGACGGCGATCTTGCCGTCGATGCGCACCCATTCGTGGGACTTGGCGTATTTCACACTCTGGTCGAGCTTGTAGTCAGCCATGAGAGTTCTCCTGCTACGTGAATGTCTGTCAATGAACGATGCGCGAGCGGCAGCTATGCCGCCTGACTTGTTAGGTGCGCCTTCGGTAGAAGGGGCGCTTGACTACTTTCGCCTTCTTGGGCTGGCCTCTGACCATTATATCGAATTCGCTGCCGATGGATGCATAGGCAGCGGACACATAAGCCATGCCAACGAAGCGGTCGAGGGTCGGGGCTTTCATGCCGGAGGTAACGTAGCCAATCGGGTCGCCGTCGACGGCGATGGGGTAGTGCTCGCGCGGCACGGCCCGGTCGACCATCTCAAAGCCTACCAGGCGCCGATCGCTGCCCTCCAGCTTGACCTTTAGCAGCGCGGTTCGACCGATAAAGTCATGTTCCCAATGAATGACCCAGCCCAGACGCGCCTCAAGCGGCGTGGTCGCAGCGTCGATCTCGTGTCCGTAGAGCGGCATGCAGGCTTCGAAGCGCAAACTGTCTCTGGCGGCAAGACCGCAGGGCAGCAGGCCGTGGTCGCGTCCGCGCTCCAGCAGCGCGTTCCAGATTGCAACGGCTCGATCGGCGGGCAGGTACAACTCGAAACCGTCTTCGCCGGTGTAGCCGGTGCGCCCGATCAGCGCCTGCTCCCCTTCCACGCTCGTCTCAACCGCGCGGCGCGCGGCTAGGCCGGATAAGTCCGCTGTGACCAGAGGTTGGAGGATCGTCTCCGCCAGCGGGCCTTGGAGGGCCATCATATACAGGTCGTCGGAGATATCGGTCAGCGCGATGTCGAAGCCGTTGCGGTGAGCGGAGAGCCAAGCAAAATCCTTGTCGCGGTTGGCTGCGTTGACGACGATGAGCCAGCGTTCGGGCAGGCGGTAGAGAAAGACGTCGTCTACGACCGTGCCGTCGCCATAGGTGAGCAGGCTATAGCGAGCGTCGAAGACATCTATGCTCGTACTATCCGCCACTTGGACGAGCTGGAGGAATGCCTCTGCATCAGGGCCTGTCAGCTCGAACTGGCCCATGTGGTCGATATCGAAAAGGCCGGCGGCCTGGCGCACGGCATGGTGTTCTTGGATGGGGCCCGCAGGGTATTGGACCGGGAGTTCCCAACCTGCGAAGTCGACCATGCGCCCGCCGAGACTGAGGTGGGTTTCGTATAGGTTAGTGCGACGCATACGCCTGTCCTATGGGTTGTCCGGTAGTGTCGTGGGAAGCCGATGCTGCCGGCTGATCCTGTCATGAGTATAGCAGGGGCGGCAGGGTTGGGCAAACGGTTTTGGGATTGGCGCAGTATCGACTGGAGAGGCTGAAAACCCTGCCAGAAGGCCGCGCGGCTTCCTGGCAGGTTGTGTTTCCAGCGAGGGTATTGGCGAGAAGGGGCGCCCCGGTCTGCGGCTTCTAGCCTGTGACGCGGCGCACGCCGAGCATGGTGATGTCGTCCGCCTGGACAGCCCCGCTCATAAAGACGCGCAGGTGTTCCTGGATCGTGTTGAGGAGAGTGGCGGCAGAATCCCAGGGGCGGTCGAGCAGTTCGAGCAGGCCTTTCTCGGTGAGGAACGCGCCTGACGGGTCGCGGGCCTCTGTCACGCCGTCTGTGTAGGTGAAGAGCAGGTCGCCCGGTTCGAGAACGGCTTGCTCGATCTTGTAATCGATATCGCGGAACATGCCGACGGCAGCGCCGGTGTTGGTCAGCGACTGCTTGACCCGTCCATTGGCGTCGAGGATCAATGGCGGATTGTGCCCGGCGTTGATATAGGCTAACTGCCCGCTGACCGGGTCCAGCATGCCGAAAAAGAGGGTGGCGAACATATTGTCATCGGCGTGGTTGTCGACGATGTAGTTGTTGGTCAGCAGCACGGCGTTGAGCAGCGACATGGTGCCGGCGGAGGGCAAGGCGCGGGTGCGAGTGGCGCGGCGGCGCGTGTCCTCACCCAACATGCTTGTCCAGTCTACCGAGTAGTTCTGCTGGGCGAAGGCGCGTGTCAGGCTGCGCACCAAGGCCATGAAGAGCGCCGCAGGTACGCCCTTGTCCACCACGTCGGCGATGACGAAACCGATGCGGCGGTTCTGGGTCATCATAAAGGCGTCGTAGAAGTCGCCGGCTACTTCGCGAGCGGGCTGAAAGCTGGCCGCAATCTCCCAGCCATCCAGCACGGGCAGCGACCGGGGCAGGAAACCGGCTTGGATGCGCCGCGCTACGTGGATATCCTGCTCTAGCTTGACGAATTCTTTCTGACGATGCAACAGCGTCTGCGTATTGAGCGCTACAGCCGCCTGTGACATCAGCGATTCGATCACAAGTTGTTGGAACGCGTCAAACGAGACGATTGTCTCGCTTACCGGGTCTTGTGCGTTGATCAACTGGAGCACGCCGATAGCGATGCCGGTCGGGTCTTTGAGCGCGACGGTCAGGCATGACTTTGAACGGTAGCTCAGTTCGACATCGTGGGCTTTGACTTCGGAGAAGTCATACTCCTCGACAGCGTATACATCCGTCACATTGACGGTAGTCCCTTGTTGCGCCACATAGACGGCGATGTTGCGGGCATTGCGCGGATCGGCCAGGTTGAGCGGGGCATAGGGGATGGGCTTGCCGGTCGTTCCGCCCAGGGCGCGGCTGCGCGGCCGGTTGCGGATGGCGACGTGGCGCAGATAATCATCTTCGACGCGCAGATAGATCGTGCCGCATTCTGCATTGCAGAGGCGCATGGCTTCAACCAAAATTTTCTCGACCAGTACACTGGGGTCCTCTTCAGTCGCGAGCGTGACGCCCAGCGGCAGAATCACGTGTTCGAGTTGGTGGTGCAGCGTGTTGAGATCGTTCATGTACTTGAGCAAGCGGGCGTTGTACTCGGTAATCAAACCGAGCATTGTTTCGCCTCTGCGCTGTATTAAGTCCAGGAACGGCCCCTCGTCAAGGCGCAGCATGACCGAATCTTCGCTCGCCGTAACCGAGGCTGTGCGCGCTGATCTTTGGAGGATCGCGGTTTCGCCGAAGAATTGGTTCGGGCCTAATTCGCGCATGGAGCGACCGAGTTTGCCCAGTTGCACTCTGCCTTCGACGATGATGAACAGATCCCGGCTCGACTCGCCTTCCGACAGAATGGCCTGTCCTGCATGCACGGAAACGACCTCGGCTAGCGCAGCCATTTCTTCCAGCGCTTCTTGCGGCAGCGCTGAGAAGATGCTCACGTTGCGAAGCGTCGCCACCATCTTGTCTTTAGTAAGTCTCATGTGATCTCCGTCTATATTTAAGTGATTCATAGCGTGTCGCCGCCTGTGCCGGCCTAGATGTATGACGGTGCGTCTGCCGTCTTGGCATTGGCGTGTTGTTGGATCCGGTCGAGCAGAGCCGTCTGTAAAGCGACGGCATCGGCCGCGGTGTCGCCGGCGATGAGCACGCCGAACTGATGATGTTGTAGGCTAGACGTAATGGTGAGAATGACGCCACGCGGCGACCCGCCGATAGGGTAGAGCAGGTCATCAAGGGCGGTGCGCAGTCCGGTGTAGTCCGTGATGCCTGCACTATGGATCGATTCCCAACTCAAAAGGGCGACCCTCTCGAGATAATCCGGGCCGAAGGCGAACGTGGCAAAGTCGTGAACGTGCGTCCCGCCGGTGCGACGCGCGTTGATCTCTAGCAAGCGCGGACGCCCATCCCCGTCCACCACGGCGTCCAGGTCAAAGTGTCCTGCGTAGCCGCGGCGCTGCAACTGCCGGGCAATGGTCAGGGCGCTATCGACGCACGGCCCGTACCAGGGTCGCTCACGCAGTTCGGCGCTGACGATCACGCCGCTGAACTCGCCCAGGCCGCGAAAGAGTTGCTCGCAGACATAGGTGACTGCCGGTTCGCCGTTGTGGAGCGGCGGTACAAACACCTCTACTGAGGGCGAGACCGGCAGGTCTGAGGCGCAATATTCCTCGACGACGATCAAGTCGCGTCCCCAGTACGGTTGCTGTTTGAGCAGGGTGAGCGCCTCCTGTTCCGAGGCGATGTCCCCCGGCCTGACGACGACGCTGCCGATGCCGCTTTCGCCGGTGTCCGGTTTGGCGATGCACGCCTTGCCTTCGAGGGTAAACCAGCGCACGATGCGCGCCGCCTGCGCCAAATCGTGGCAGAAATGGGCCTCGGGCAGCAGGTCGCCGGCGTTGGGCAGCCACCTGCCGGCTAGGTGATGAAAGCCGGCCTTGGTGTCGATGAAGTCGCGCAGCCAGATGGCATGGGGTTGCGGGTGTTCCGGCAAGAGCACGCGAAGCCCGTGTTCGCGGCGTAAGGCCTCCGCCAGCGCACAGAATTCGGGCGTCACAGCATAGGGCACAAGCTGGAGCATCTTGTCCGGACCGGCATGGGCAATCAGCCGGCGTAACAGGGCTTCGTCGTCCAGGATATCGCGGCTGAGGCAGTCGCTTGGGTTCTGCGGTGCGGCGTGAGACGTTCTCGCATAGCCAAGCAACTCGAACAGGTAGTTTGCATGAGGGATGGGGTAGCTGACGATGACCAGCTTGGGGTCGCCTGCCCAGAGCAGCGTACGGTCGGCGTGGTACGCCTCTTGCGTGGCGAGAGGCGCGCCTCCGTTCGCCGGGGCAGGCGAACGGTTAAGGAAGTCTCTATGCGCCTCTGCGAAGTTGCTGACGATGGCGAGCGGAACGTCACGACGGATGTGCGACAAGAGCTAGCCCTCCGCCTTCTGGCTGCCGGCGGACGAGAACTCGCCATCCGGCCGCGCCAGGTCGCGACGTTCGCGCATCTCTCGCGCCTTCGATTGCAGGTCGCGGAAGAAGTCTGTTTCGACGATGTCGACGACGTCTTTGCGTCGGCGCACCTCGTCGATCTCGATCTTCAGTTCTTCGACTTGTTTGCGCAGCGTCTGCTCGCGCTGGTACACCTTGTCGACCATAATCTGGAATACCTGGGAGAGGCGCGTGGTTTCGTCGGCGAACAGCGGTGCGTTGCCTAAATCGGCTAGCTGGTCAAGGCTTCCGGCGTAGTCGCCCTCGCCGATCCGTTCTGCAGCCTGTGTCAGCGCCACGACCGGTCGCGTGAAGAAGTTGGAGAGAAGCAGGACAAGGGCAAACAGGACGCCATAGGTAATGACAAAGGCGAGAAACGTCTGCTGCATGATGGAGTCCTGCACCTGGCGCACGTAGTCGGCGCGGAAGTCTATGCCGAGCGCAGCCACCACCTCACCCTGGCTATCGCTTACCGGCGAGAAGGCGGAGACCCATTGCCCCCACTCATCTTCATACGGTGCGAGCTTACAGCCCTCTAGCCCGTGGGTACAGCTTTCGCGATTGTCAGTCTGTAGGGTAGGGTTAGCCAGGCCGGCTAGGTTCGGTCCCGCGTGTTCTGTGACCCAAGACTCGCGGAAGGTCGCGCCGAAGGGCGGATCGAACATCGCCCCGTTGCTGGTGATGAAGACCAGTTCGTTCGGCTCGTCGCCGGCCACGTAGGTGTAGAGCATGGCGCGTGGTTCGATGTCATGCACCGTCGCCAGCCATTCGACTTGTTCCCAATAGCGAGGGTCATCGGTGTAGCCGTCGTCGCGCGCGACGCCATACGCGTATAGTTCTCGCAATTGGTCGCCGTCTATGCCATCTACCGCGGCATGCATGGTGTCGACCAAGTCTTCGGTGATGCGCATGAGCGCTTGCTCTGTGGCGAAGTTGTAGAACCAGAGAAACGCGCCGGCAAAGATCAGGCTGAAGACCAATGTGAACCCGATGAGCAGCTTGAGTCGAAGGCTTAGGTAGCGCATGGTGTCACCGCTTTCTGCAATAATGGCTCTTAAAGTCCGGCCGTCCGGCAGCAGGATCCCAGTCCGTCGATGGACGGGTATATGCTGTCGCTAGAAGTCAATCCCGTCCAGCACGCTCTTGCGGCGCGAGCGGGCTAATCGCCAGTTCAGCAAACTGGCGCCGTATGCGGAGCGAGCGCGCAGGCTCGCCCATACGGCGCCTGCCGCGGCCAATGCTGCGACTGCCAGCGCGGTAATCTGCGCCGAAACGGGCAGGCCCCCGCGTAGCTGGAATATCAACAGCAAGAGCACCGAGCCGGCAAGGGTAGCCGCGGTAAAGAAGTAGGAGTCGAGAAAGACGCTGATGCGCCCGCGGCGCTCGTCGGGGACGAGGGCGAGGGTGGCTTTGCGCAGCGGCTCATCCCAGGCGCGTTCGACGAAGCGGGCGAGGAAGCGACCGCCGGCTGCGCCTGCCAGTCCAGGAGCCAATAGGGCTAGACCGCTGGCGATGAGCAAGGCGGACGGCAATGCCAGGTAACCATTGCGCATGGCAACGCGTTGCAGAAGCCGCCCGGTAATCAGCGCCTGGAAGATGACCAGGCAGGTGATGAGCGCAGCCTTGTAGAGGCCGTAGAATGCCTGAAAGGCGAGGCTCGTGGCGAAGGACTGCTCCAACAATGACAGCAGGTTGAACTCGATGATGGTCAATGCCAGCCCGACGAGAAGCATACTGATGGCAAGGTAGCGAAACAGGGGCAAGTTCATGAAGAAATCGGCTCCGACGCGCAGGTTGTCGACCAGCCCGGTTGTATCCGGCTTGGCGCTGCGAGCACGCACTACACGCGCACGGAAGGTGAACTGTAGGAGGCCGAGGCTTGCCAGCAGAAGGAGCACGGCAAGCACAATCAGGTAGCCCGCATCGTCAGGCGCAATGATCAGCGCTGTAAGCGCGGGCAGGCTGTTGCCGATCACGCTGCCCAAAGCCGTCCCCGCGGCGATAATGGGGATGAGGCGTTTCGCTTCGGACATGGTGTAAACGTCGTTGACCAAGGACCAAAATACCAGCGGCAGCATCATAAACTGCTGGTCCGAGACGATGTAGAGCAAGGGATAGGTGATCCAATCCGGCAGGCCGGCCTCAAACATAATGAGGGTTACCAGGTAGACTGCTGCCAAAGCTCCGATGAGCCAACTCAGCACCTGTAGTCTGGGCGCGCGGTCGATAGCCTTGGCGAAAACGCTCGCCACGAGCAGCGCCACAACCATGTCCGCGATCCACAGCCACGGGACCATATCGGCGCCGAGGCTGCTGACAAAGCCTGCTGTGGCCACGACATCGGCCAATTCAAGCACCACGGAGTTGATGGCAAGCACAACGAGAAGGGCTAGTGCGAATCGCCATTCGCTCTCGCGCAGGTTCAAGAGACGCAATGAGACCTGAGCCAAATGTTTCGACATCGGGCTAGGATGCCTTCTGGTGAAGCGCTTGGAGCAGCGCGGCAAGCGGATGGGCGAGTCTCTCCTGCACCGTCGCGTGACCGGCGAAGAGCATGGCCGCTTCATCTGCGGCGGAGAGGACGACCGGCACGGCGCACCCGTATGTCTCCTCCATACGACGTCTGATCTCAAACGGCTCGTATTCGGGATCTGCGCGGTTGACCGCCAACAGGATATTGGGCGTTTTGAGGTTGCGGGCGAGATCGATGGTCACGCTCGTACCGTGGTAGTCTTCTTTGTCCAGGCGCAACACGATTAGGAGTACATCGGCCAGCGCCATGCACGAGAGCGAGATTTCGTCCAGGCCAGCCGGGGCGTTGATCAGCACAACGTCCAGGCTATATGCTGTGGCTAGGTCCTCGATGCCGGCGTTGAGAATGCGCACGTCGATATCCTGGTGAAGCACGCCGCGGATCGCAGCGTGGTCCATACTAGCAGGGACTAGGACGAGGGCGCCGGCATGTGACGCGGCGTCATCCCAGGTGAGATCGACGGCGGCGTCGGTGATGGCGCAGCCGCCCATCAGGTAATGGTTGAATGCGTAGTTCAGACCCTTGGCGTCTACGCCTAGCCGGCTGTGGAGGACGGGCACGGAGATATCGGCATCGATGATGCCAACGCGCTCTCCGTAAGCCGCCAGCAGATGCGCGAGACCGGCGGCGATGTTGGTCTTGCCCGTCTCTCGCATGAAGGAGTGAACGACGATCTTGCTGGGCATCTTGCTTGTTCTAGCGACAGGCATGGCGCCATCCACGGCTAGAGATCGTCCGGAATCGGTCTGCCGCGCAGCGGCGCCAGTGCAACCCGGTAGATGGGGCTGTAAGCCTGGACGGTTTCATTGGTTTCGTCGATTTGATCTGCATAGACTTTTTCGAGATATCCATTTTCCAGCAATCGTTGTGCAATGATACGAGCTGCGTCTAGGTCGACTTCGAGATGCTCTGCGAACTGGTCGACCGGCAGCGGCCCGTTTCGCACCATGTGTTTTAGAGTCAGGCGCAGCGGCTCCGAAAACGCCAGGATGTCAGCCATTGTGGCGCCGTCGACCGCCGGGCAGCGGCTGACTTCTTGGATGATGAGTTGAGAACGGTTCATGCGCGCATCCGCCATGCGTGTTCGGATCAGCCTCTAGGGTAGCGCGCGCTGCGCGACTTGCTTCAGCATGCCGGTCATGGGATGGTCAGGGTAGCGCAGCACAAAGATGCCCTCGCTGGCGAGCGTCATCATCTCGTCGCTGTGCGGCAGTACGGCTGCAACTTCGCATCCGAAAGTCTTTTCCACGCGTTGCTTGACCATCTGGCTGTCGAATACCTGAGGCGTCTTGTTCACAATCAGAAGGAGCAGCGGCACATCCAGTTTTCGCGCCACTTCGACTGTTACGGCCGTACCTTGGTAATCCTGAGAATCAGGACGCATGACGATCGCGAGCACGTCCGATATGGCGATGGAGAGCAGCGTTTCCTCGTTGAGGCCGGGGTGGGTGTCGATCAACAGGGCGTCGAGCGACAGCTTCTGGATCAGGCGCTGGTAGCCGTCGTTGAGCAAGCCCACGTCGTAGCCTTCGCGCAGCACGCGAGCGATGTCGCCCGTTTTCATGCTCGACGGGATGAGGTAGATCTTGCCGGGGATCGAGCCGGTGAGCCGCGGCGTCACGTCGATGGCGGCGTCTTCGACATTGCACTCGCCCCAGAGGTAGTCGTTCAGCGAGTGCACCATTTCGCTCTCGTCTACGCCGAAGAGAACATGGATGCCCGGCGACATGATGTCGGTGTCCACGACGCCGACGCGCAAGCCGCGTGCGGCAAGCAGGGCGGCCAAGTTCGCGGTGGTGTTCGATTTGCCTGTACCGCCGCGAAACGAGTGTATGGACACGATCTTAGACATGCGGATTTCTCCTGTCGGTCAAGTAATGGTTTCTCGGTGTATGACTGCAGATTGAGATCTCTGGATTCCCCTGCAGCTATGCGGTTCGGTGAACCAAAGACGGGTTTGGGCGCAAAGAACGAAGATTGTGCAGCGTGCAGACTTCGCCCGCGCACAATCTTTGCGTTCTGTGCGACACGCCGTTTCGCCGGCGCGGCCCCGTCTCCTCACGTCGTTGATCGATTCACGACGAAGATGTTGCGGTTGCGTCCGTCCACATATTCATAGCGAAACTCGTCAACGCTGCGCTTTGCCAGGTAGACCCCCAGCCCGCCTATAGCCCGCTCCTCCAGTGGCGCATCCAGACCGCTCGGCTCGCCGCGCGAGAATGGGTCAAAAGGCGGCGACGTATCCTCCAGCACGATCTGTAGCCGCCTGTCTTCTGTATCGGCTTGGACCACGACGTCGCCCGGCGTGGCGGAGCCGCCATAGCCGTAGATGATGATATTCGTGGCGATCTCGTCGACTGCCAGGCTCAGTTTGTAGGCGCTCCGTTCGTCAATTCCGGCCTCCTCTGCCGCCGCCAGTACGAAGTCGCGGATGGCTTGCAGGGAATCCAAGTTGCCAGGTACGGTCAAAGAGTCCATGTAAGGTTCCAGGATATCTGGGTCTGGCGGCGAACGATCAATAGTTCTCGATTTCTGAGGCGTCGTACTCGTCCATCATGATCACGCTGTGATGAAAGCCGGTCATTTCGATGGTTTCGAGGACGGCATCGCGGGCGCCGACGACGAACAGGTCGACGCTGGTTCCCATCTTCTGCTTGGCAAAGACGAGGACGCGCAGGCCTGCGCTCGCCATAAACTGAAGCTTGTCCATGACGAGCACCACGCGCTTGGGGCCGGCAGCCGCAGCTTCCTCCACAGCAGAACGAAAACTGCCGGCGGCGTTGGCGTCGAGTTCGCCGCTGAGGGTAATCACCGCAATGTCTCCGGCCTGTTCCGTACTCACGTCAAAAGCCATCTCTGTGTCCTTTCAGTCATGCTTCTGTGTATGAGGCGTTCGCTTGAAGCGGCGCCCCGTTTACTTGCCGACCAAGACGACGACGGATCGGTCGCCGACCAATATGCCCGCTTGGTTTTCCAACAGAGGCTCTTCGCCGGGCTGCCAGATGTCTTCGGGGGGCGGGGCGCCTGTGTTGGCTGCCGCGTGCCACTGCATACCTTCGGACAGACCCGGCAGCTCGAACCAGTGGCTATCCCAGTGCATATTCATGGCGACGTAGATATAGTTGTCCTCTCGCTGCCCGCCGTGGGCGTGCTTGCCGCAGAGCATGAAGGCGAGGATGCGGCTCGTGCCCGACCAATCGGCGTTCCAGGCTTGGGTTCCGTGCCAGGTGATGTCGGCGTAGCCGCTGCCGACCGTATCCGTGCCCGTGAGGTGCCAGCGGTTACGCAGCGCATGGTGGGCATGGCGGAAGGCGAGCATGGTCTTGACATATCGGAACAGCTCGGCGTTCTGTTCGAGCAAGGCCCAGTCCTGCCAGTTAAGCTCGTTATCGTGGCAATAGGTATTGTTGTTGCCGAACTGCGTGCGACCCATTTCGTCGCCCATGAGGATCATGGGTACGCCCTGGCTGATGAGCAGCATGGTCATGGCGTTCTTCATTTGACGCATGCGCAGGGCGTTGATGCCGGGGTCGTCGGTCGGCCCTTCCCAGCCGCAGTTCCAACTGTCATTGTCGTTGGTTCCGTCGCGGTTGTCTTCGCCGTTGGCCTCGTTGTGCTTCTCGTTGTAGGAGACGAGGTCATTGAGCGTGAAGCCGTCGTGGGCGGTGATGAAGTTGATGGAGGCCGTGGCCCCGCGAGTGGCATAGAGGTCGGGTGACGCCTGAAGGCGCTGCGCCATTTCGCCAACCATGCCGATGTCGCCCTTGAGGAACTTGCGAATGCTGTCGCGATACTTGCCGTTCCACTCGGCCCATCGCCCATAGGCGGGGAATGACCCGACCTGGTAGAGGCCGCCGGCGTCCCATGCTTCGGCGATGAGCTTGCATTTGGCGAGCACCGGGTCGAAGGCAAGGCTTTCGAGCAGCGGCGGGTTGGAGAGCGGTGCGCCCCACGGATCGCGGCCCAGGATCGACGCCAGGTCGAAGCGGAAGCCGTCGATGTGGTATTCGGATGCCCAGTAGCGCAGACAGTCGAGCACCATGTTGCGCACGACAGGGTTGTTGCAGTTCAGCGTGTTGCCGGTCCCGCTGAAATTGAAATAGTAGCCTTCCGGGGTGAGCATGTAGTACGTCTTGTTGTCGATGCCCTTGAGGGAGATGTACGGGCCATGCTCGTTGCCTTCGGCGGTATGGTTGAAGACGACGTCGAGAAAGACTTCGATGCCGTTGCGGTGCAGTTCTTTGACCAGAGCTTTGAACTCGTCGACCTGCATGCCGAGCTTGCCGGTGGCGGCATAGCCGGCTTTGGGCGCAAAGAAGCCGAGCGTGCTATAGCCCCAGTAGTTGCCGACAAGTTGCCGCCCGGTCTTTGGGTCCTCGCGGCTGTGCTCGAACTCGTCGAATTCGTAGATGGGCAGCAACTCGATGCAGTTGACGCCCAGCTCCTTGAGATAGGGAATCTTCTCGCGAATGCCGGCGAAGACACCCGGAAAGCGCACGCCGGAGGACTCATGCTTGGTGAAACTGCGCACGTGCATCTCGTAGATGACGAGGTCCTCCAGCGGGATCTCCAGCGGACGGTCGTCATCCCAGTCGAAATCGTCATAGACTAGGCGCGCCCGGTGTTGGTAGACGTTGTCCCAGTCCGGCGGCTGCCCCCAGACATCGCGCCCGCCGATGGCTTTGGCATACGGGTCCATCAGAATCTTGGACTTATCGAAGCGATGACCTTCCTGCGGATCCCAGGGGCCGTCGAGGCGAAAGCCGTATTCGATGGCCTCGATGTCGAGGTCGAAGACGATCATGCTGTAAACATTGCCGATGCGGAACTCGTCTGGGAAAGGAATCTCGGCTTTCGGTTCTGGCGCGCCCTTCTCGAAGAGAACGAGTGAACACGATGTGGCATGGCTGGAGTAGACCGAGAAGTTCACGCCTCCGGGCGCGAGGGTTGCGCCGAAGGGAAACGGCTTGCCGGGCCGTAACTTGTACTCCTGATGTTCGTGGGTCGGAAAAACGTCAACGCGTTGCATGCTGTAGCAATCCTCCTAGTTGAACGCAGCCAGGCCGGCGTCGACGCTCTCGAAGTGGTCGAAGAAGTCCAAGAAGCCCGTCAGCGACATGGTGTCCTCCAGGTCTTGCGAAAGGCCGGTGAGCACGACCTTGCCGCCCTGGCCGCTGACGGTGCGGTAGACGACGAGCAACATGCGCAAGCCGGCGCTGGACATGTAGTGGACCTGGCTCATGTCGATCAGTATCTTGGCGTCTGACTTGGCGACTGAGAGTATTTGGCTTTGGGCGGCGGGAGCGGTGCTGCCGTCGATTTCACCGCTGATGGCAATGACCTCTACTTCGCCCTCTGTCCTCTGTGAGACTTCCATGCTTGGCTCCTTCTTTCTAGCGAGATTCTTAGTGAGGCTGGATGCGCACGCGCACACGCACTTGCCGGTCCACATCCGGGAGCCGCACGATGCCTGCTGCGGCGTCATAGTCGCTATACGGTTCGTCGTCCACCCAGACCTCGCCGATGCTGATGCTGCCGGCGGGCAGGATGTCCGGTGCAACGCGCAACAAGTTGTCCTTGAAGCCGTGAGGATAGGGCTTGAAGTACAGGTCGAGCGGGTCCTTGGTGATGAGCAGATTGGTGTATGTTTGGGCCAGGTAACAAAGCTCGAACGAGTGGTAGCCGCTCATGGAGTGGCTGCCCTTGAAGCGCTCCGTGCCCATGAGGTAGGGGATGCCGTTGGCGAGCACGTTGAAATAAACGGCGCCGTCGTCGTGGTCGAGGAAGAAGGCGTTGTAGAAGGCAGAGCCTTCGCGCGCGTACTGCAGGTATTCCTCATCGCCGAAGATGCCGTTGAGGATGAGGTAGGCGAGGATGCCCTGTTCCTGCTGCCACCAGGCTTTGCGGTCGTGGAAGGCGTAGCGATGCCATTCTTGGCCTTCGGCGCGCAGCCGTTCCATCACGTCATACCAGCCGCCGCGCTGGCGGTCTTGGCCGACGCCGGGGATGGTGTCGCCGATCTTGCGTGCCAGTTCCTTGTATTCCTCTTTGGGCAGATGGCCGAACATGCGCATGAGATTCCAGGAGATTTTCAGGTTGTGGCCGACGACGGCGCGGTTCTGTTGCCACATATGGCGCGAATCGTGCGACCAGTCTTCGAAGAACTTCTCCTGGACGAAGGGGCTGTTGGCGTAGTCGGGGAAGTGCTCACAGATGGTGTCGAAGGTGTATTCGAGCATCTTGGCGTAGCGTTCATCGCCGGTAGCCAGCCAAAGGTTGATCAGGTAGGCAGGGGCGTGGTCGCCGACCGAGTTCCAGTTCTTCTTACCGCGGTTTTCGCCCAGGGCTTCGCTGCGCGGGTCCAGCGTAATGGGGTCGAGGTGCGAGAAGTAGCCGCCCTTCTCCGTGTCCAGAAAGAAGCGGTCGAAGAGGTCGACGGTCAGTTCGGCGTCGCGCAGGATGCGCGGGTCGCCGGTGATGCGGTACGTCTGGATGGGGCCGGCAAGCGCGTAGATCTGCTCGTAGGCGGGGATGGCGTCGAAGTCATCGCCGAACTCGGAGGCGAAGACTTTGGTCTCGCGTCGCCCCTCGACGTCGATGCCGTGGTACCAGTAGACAATGTTCTCATCCAGGTCATAGAAGCGCATGTGCTCGCGCAGATACTCTGTGCCCTTCTCGGCGCCTTCGAGGTAGCGGTCGTCGCCCGTGAGCAGATAGGCGGAGGCAAAGCCGTACACCAGTCGCGAGATCGTGTCGGTCTCCTGGCGGTAGCGGTCCTGCGCGCGCTCGCCGGTGAGGGTGATGGTGGTGCGGTAATCGTCGTAATTGGCCGGCTTGCCGCCGAACTGGGCATGCAGGTAGAAGTCGCCCAACTGCTCGATCTGGCGCACCCACCAATCCGGCGCCTCGAACTCATACTCATTGGCGCGACGGCCCACGAATTGCACAAACTGCGCTTCGAAGACGTTGTCGCCGCTTTCCGGGTAGTAGATGCCGTAGGTGAAGAGGAAGCGGCCCGGAGTGAGCATGTCGCGCATTTGGCCGGTGGCATCCCGGTACGGGTCGCTGAGGTTGCGCACCAGCATGGCGTAGGTGTTGTCCTTGAGCCGGACTGTGTAGTCGCGGCCATCGCTTGTGCGGACGGTGTAGGAATCGCTCGCCCGGTCATAGTCCGTGACGTAGCCGGCGATGGTATCGCTAAAGGTAAAGTTAAGCTGGTTCATAAGATTGCGGTTCTCCACGCAAAGACTCCGGGTCCCGGAGGTTCAAGTTGCGGACGATTGGTCGGCAAAGCCCTGGCTGATCTCGATGATGTTGCCGTCGGGATCGGCGACCCACACGGTGCGCCAGCCGGGGATGAAATCGTCGAAGTCGAGCGGGCCGAGCGTAACGACGGCGTCGTCGCCCATCTCCGCCAGCTTGGCGTCCACGCTGTCTAC
>JASGTU010000141.1 GCA_030058085.1 Chloroflexota bacterium | reverse complement strand
GGCCGAACCAGCTTTGGCGCATGTCCGTCGTCCCCGGGGGCATGTTGAGCAGCAGCCAGAACACGACCGTACCGGCGAGAATGAACGTCCCCGCCTTGCGCACGAAGGCGCCGGATTCCTGCCCTGCGTAGTGCAAGACTCGCTTGACGGAGGGCCAGCGGTAGGGCGGCATCTCCATCATCAGGATGCCGGGCGGAAGGTTGCGGAAGAGCGTACGCGACAGCACGAGCCCTACGCCCCCGGCAACCGCCACGCCGAGCATATAGAGCAGCCAGATGGCGAGGTTGCCGTGCCGCGGGAAGAAAGCCAGGCCGAAGATCACATAGACCGGCAGCCGCGCCGAGCATGACATAAAGGGGATCAGGAGGCCGGTCAGCAGCCGCGCCCCGCGATTCTCGATCGTGCGGGTGGCATAGATGGCGGGCACGTTGCAACCGAAGCCGAGCACCATTGGCATGAATGAACGCCCGTGCAGCCCCAGCTTGCCCATCGCCCGGTCCATCACGAACGCAGCCCGCGCCATATAGCCGCTGTCTTCCATGGCAGCCAGGGCGAGATACATGATGAACAGGCCGGGCAGAAAGACGAGCACGCCGCCCACCCCGGCGATGATGCCGCCGGTCGCCAGCGAAATCAGCCACTCCGGCGCCCGCATCCAGCCCAGCAACGCCGTCACCCAGGCTGTCAACGGCCCGCCGAACACCCCGTCCACCCAGTCCAAATAGGGCGCGGCCACGTTCTGCACCAGGCTAAAGACCAGGTACATCATTCCGAAGAAGATGGGAATGCCCAGCCAGCGGTTGGTGACCACGCGGTCGATGCGGTCGGATGCGCTCCACTGCTGCGCGGGCGCGGTCAGCACCTGCTCCACCACGCCGTGCACGAAGCGGTAGCGCTCATCGGTAATCGCCAGGTCGACGTCCTCCTCGTAAAGGGGGTAGAGGCGTTGGCGGGCGGCTTCGGCGGCCTCGGCGACCCGCCGGCGGGCGTCTTGGTCTAGGACGTGCAGCAGGCTTTCCTCGCCCTCCAGCAATTGGATGGCAAGCCAGCGCGCCGGCATCTGTGCGTAGGGGCCCGGCAGCCCGGCTACGGCCTCCTCCAGTTGGGCGATTTCGGCTTCGAGGGGGGAACTATACGCGATGGCAAAGGGGGCAGGCAAGGGCTTGTTCTCTCTCATTCAACGCCAGACCGGACAAAATACCGGATGGCTCCATATCATAGGTCATCCGCCAGATCTGTTCGCGCAGTTCGGGCAAGCCGTCGCCGTGCGCCGCTGCGGTTTGGACCACGGGCGTTCCGCCGAGCAGATGTGAAAGCTTGTGTGCGTCGACGCGACGGCCGCGGCGCAGCGCCAGATCATGCATGTTGAGCGCGATCAACAGCGGCGTTCCCGTTTCCAGCAGTTGTGCGGTCAGGTAGAGGTTGCGCTCCAGGTTCGAGGCGTCGATCACGTTGACGACCAGATCGGGGCGTTGCAGGATGATGTAGTCGCGCGTCACCTCTTCGTCGGGCGAGTAGGCCGAGAGGCTGTAGGACCCCGGCAGGTCCACGACCTCGAAGCGGCGATCGCGGTGGACATACCAACCTGCGCGCCTGGCGACCGTCTTGCCGGGCCAGTTGCCCACATGCTGGTTCTCGCCGGTGAGCGCGTTAAACAGCGTGCTCTTGCCGGTATTGGGGTTGCCCGCCAAAGCCAGACGTACGGTATCCGCCATGCTAGCGCGCTCCTTGTAGGGCTGCCGGCGCTCGCATCACAGCACCTCCACATCCAGCTTGCTGGCAATGCCCCGGCCCAGGGCGACGCGCGAATCGCGCACCGAAATGAGCAGCGGGCCGCCCGCATCCTGCCCCACGCGCAGGCAGACGCCCGGCGTCAGTCCGAGCTCAGCTAGGCGTCGCGCCATGCGCCGCCCCCCGCACAACTTGCATAGGCGCAGGTCTTGACCGATGGGGGCCTTCGTCAGCGGGCAGGCGCCCTGAATTGGGCAGGCGTCGTCATCAAATAGGTTGGTCATTTTGCCGAATTCCATAGATATGCGCTGCAATCTCGTGTCCTAGCGCGTGGGGTAGGCCGCCGATCTGGACCATCATGGGCCCGTTGAAGGGAGCGAGTTCCGTCACGATGACGGTCCGCCCAGGCCGGATGTTGTGCATGGCTAGGTAATCGAGCAGCAGAAACGACTCTGGGAAAACACGCGAGAGCGAGCCGCGATCCCCGGGCCGCCATTCGCTCAGCGGCTCGTCGTCCGGCTCCGCCAGACGGCCATTGCGGTCGGGGATAGGATTGCCGTGCGGGCAAACGGCGGGCTGGCCCAAGAAAGCGGCCACAGCATCGGCTACCTCGTCGGCGGTGGCATGTTCCAACTGGCAGGCGTAATCGTGCACGTGCTGCCAGCCAAGCCCCAGGTGCTCGGACAAGAAGCATTCCCACAGGCGATGGCGGCGGATGACGCGATAGGCGTGCTGTGCGCCGGTCAGGGTCAAGGTCACGCCCTTGTAGGGCACATGGTCGACCAGACCTTGCTCGCCCAGCCGGTGCACCATCTCGGTGGCTGATACGGCGGAGATGCCCAGGTGTTGCGCTAAGGCGGAGATAGGCGCCAAGCCGTCGCCGGCAGCCAGTTCGCTCACCGTCTTGAGGTACATCTCTACGCTTTCGTTGAAGGAATCGTGTTTCATGTCGCCGCCGTCGAGCGCTTGTGTATGGCATCGCCGCCTGTTGCTGCCTGAGAACCGCTGTTTTAAGGCTTACCTAAACTAGCTATAACAGGCTTACCTCTATAGTACCGCGAAGGTGCGCCCAGATCAAGTGAACTTTTTCACGAATTCGCGCGTGGGGGAGTTCTGCACCTGTTCCGTCGCCTGTTAACCTCGCTTAACGGTTTGTTCGCCAGGCATGCATCCTGCCGCCGATTCCTAGGCGATGTCTGAATGCGCGGCGCGCGCCGTGACCGGCGCACCCTATCGCAGGCGAGTGCGCCGGTCAACGGCCATGGGAGGACGGAGGCGGAAAAATCAGCGAATATCGAAGTGACGACACGGCGGGTCGCCGCCTGGTCGCGCTTCTCTTAGGTTTGGGGGAAATTGGGGGGAGTGTCCGGTGACGTCGCTTCGGACGTCGCTCGGCTTCCTAGAGCGAAACCGGCTGATCCTCAGAGGGACCGGCGAAGCGGGCAGGCAGAGTGGAACGCTGTTCGCCTTGCCGCGCCTCGGCGCGGGTGCGGCCTGTGGCGGTTTCCGGATGGCGTTCTTTGTCAGTGCGACCGGCTAGGGTACAGGCAAGGGTCACGATGCCTGCACACACGGCGCTGACGCCGATCAGGAACCATAGAGCAATTGTCAACATAACGGTCATCCCTGAACTTGTCTCCGTTGACGGTCGGGGGACGGTTCACGTGGGTCGAACCGGCCTTTGCTCACAGCCTACCATCGATCACTGCCCACTACCACGTGACATTTGACCTGTTTTTGGCGCGGTCAAACGTCGCGTGCGAGGGACATTCGACCCTTTTAGGGTTTGTAGCCATTTTGTAGCCGCGCCTCTGTTATGCTGCAAGCAATGGCATGGCCATATCTCATCTGACTCAGGGGCGACAGATAGGCGTCATGAAGAGGCGGCCTGAGTCGAGTGGCCGTCCGGCAACCATGAACTTCAATCCATCTTTGGGCATGGAGTAAAGGAGACCGTCATGTATGAGCTGCGTCGCATTCTTGTCCCGCTCGACGGGTCGTCTGAATCTGAACAGGCGCTGCCCATAGCTACGGCATTGGCAAAGCGGTTCGAGAGCGAGGTGCTTCTCCTGCGCGTGTTGGATACGCCGATGCCCTCGTTGCTGGAATCCAAGGCGGAAGCGCTGTGGATACGCGAGGCGATCCAGTATCGACAGCGCGAGTTGGAGTTGTACTTGCAAGCGCACGAAGCGACGCTCGCCCAGGATGGGGTGCAAGCGCGTCACGTCGTGCATGACAACTCGCCTGCGGAAGATATTCTGTGGGTCGCATCCAGCGAGCCGGCTGACCTGATCGTAATGGCGTCACACGGCGAGGGCGGGGCCACGCGCTGGTCGTCGGGCAGCGTAGCCGACAAGGTGCTGCAGCACAGCCCCTGCCCCGTGCTGCTGGTGCGCGTCGCCACGGAGGGCACAATCTCGAATACGTCGAAACGTTTCGGGCGACTAGCCGCCTGACTCGCTCTTTGCCGGCGCCCATGCGCCAGGTTCAGGAGCGTTGAGCCTGGGCCTGGCGTAGCGCGCGCTTCCCGCCGGAGTTCCTCTCAGCGCGTCCGGGCGCAACACGCCTGCGGCGTTCTGAATGCCCTGCGACAACCCCACATTGGCGGTTCTGTGCTACCATAGTCAGGCGGCCTGCAACCGGCAAGGTCGCCGTTCTTGGAACCGGCGCTTGTTACGCGCGCCGGATATTCTAGATAAGCTATGGTGAACCAACCTATGTGTCCGGCAGTTGCTGAAAACCGGCGGGAGACGCGCCGTCCCGCCACCGTGATCCTGGTGCGACATGGCGAAACCGAAGCGAATGTGCTGCAGGTATGGCACGGCGCGCTGGACGCGCCGTTGACCCAACGCGGCCGGCGCCAGGTCGAAGCGGCGGGGCGCGGCGTAGCCGATCTGAGCCGCCGCTATCCGATTGACCGCTTCTACGTCTCGCCCCTTGCCCGTGCGCAAAGCACAGCCGCCGCTATCGCAGACGCCATCGACATGACGCCGGTGGTGCACGAAGGGCTGCGCGAGTTCGATTTAGGTGAATGGGAGGGGCGTACGTTCCAGGACTTGCGCGAGAGCGAAGACCTGTGGGGACGCTGGGACAAGGACCCGGCATTCGCCCCGCCGCAAGGCGAATCGCCCACTTCCTTCAACCAACGCGTCGTCCAGACGGTGCAGGCGCTGGCGGAGAAACACCCCGGCGAGACGCTGTTGCTCGTCACGCATGGCGGCGTGATCTGCAACGTCCTCGCCACCTGGGTGGGCGACGGCCCTCAGGACTGGCAGCTGTGGGATCCCCACAACTGCGCCATCTCGGTGCTGCAGTGGGACGGCGAGAAATGGCATGCCCTTCTCATCAACGACATCTCCCACTTGCCGCCGGACGCCGTCGTCACCCAGGCGACGGACTATGCAACGCAGCGCTAGCCTTCCGTGGCAAAGCGGATGGCGTGCGCTTGGTAGGATGCGCCAACACCCAAGCCAAGCAGGACGTGGGCCGTGCCGGGCATGACCACCTTCTGGGCGGCAAGCGTGGTCAGCGCGCTGAGGGAGGTCCCGGCGCTGATATTGTTGAAACCGACATCCGGCATCACCCAGGGGATGTTGAGTGACAGCGCGTCGATGCCCAGCTTGCGCAGTTGGACCAGACGATCCGAGAGATCAGCCCGCATCATCTTGCGGATGTCCCTTGTAGAGAACATGGATTCCTCATCGCCGGCGTCTTCCTTCTCTTGGTTGCGATTCTCCAGCGCCAAGCGGAACAGCGTGCGGTTGAGTCCGTCCACCACGGCCTGACTGGGCTGATGGCCGATCGTCGCCCCCAACCGCCCCAGGCTTTCGCCGAACTTCCGGCGATAGTCGTCTATGACGTTCCACAACAGGCTCGTCACACCGGTGGACGTGAAATAACGGAACGTGCCGCGGCCATCCATGCGGAAGGCTTCATCCTCGGGGATCTCAAGAAAAAGGCCGTTTTCCGTAGCATGGAAGCGGCGTTGCGTCTCCTCACCCAACACGCGGTAGTCCGCCGGCAGGGCGCGCGGCCGCGCCTTGGGCGGTCGATTGATGATGTACGGCACATGGAAGAAGCCATCCGTATCGTACTCGACGACCGATTCCCCGTCCAGCACCTCGATTTCCTTGCCCGGCACGTAGGCCATGGCTGCGCCGCCATTGCCGAAGGTGGCAAAGGTAACAGGGTCCGTGCTGTCAGTCGTGTTGCCGGACAGCGTATCAAGGCCAACGACGGCAACGCGCTGTCCGGCAAACGCCGGCTCACGCAGCGTGTCGACCAGCGCAGCGGTCGCGCTGTTGCAAGCCATACGATACCAGTAGATCGGGCCGACGCTCTTGCCTTTGCGGTGAAGGGCGGCGCGCACGTCGTCCAGCGCTTCTTCGAAGATCGTCTGTGTGCCGACGAACAGTGCATCGACGCTATCCCAGCCGCGCACCTCCATTACCTTGTCGACTAGGCGCGTGATGTAGCCCGTCATCAAGTTCTGAACACGCGACGAGAACGTGTCGGAGTCGACGGGGAAATGGTAGCCGCCGCTGAAGCCGAGTTTCTCGATAGTAGTAGCCAAATCCACAGGGAAGCCCGCCTGCGTGGCCGCCTCGGCGATGGCGTGCGAGTCGACGTAAACGCCCCAGCCGCCACGATAAATGGAGATCGGACCAATCTGCGCCAGTTGGGTGGATCCCGGCGTGAAATCGTCGTTGTCGGGAAGTGAGATGCTAGGTAAATGGCGGGTATAGTCCGCCGGCGCATCGGGCGGTTGTTGATTGCTGGCTGATGTTTCAGTCATAACGTGTCCCTGGCTGGCCTAGCCTACTAAAAAATAACCAAATGCTCGCGCAAATAACCGCCGGGCAAGGGCGATCCGTACCATTATACGACATAGGGCCGCCAACGGCTAGTCCGGGAAAAGCGCGTACAGTTTCTGCGTAGGTTTTGCATGCGTATCGCGCCGCCCGCAATCACCCAAAGCGGAACCGCGAACGCATTACCGCCGTCTGTTACATCACGAAACAGCGCAATGAGGCGCAACTTCGTGCCGCGACCAGGCCTTTCACCTGTAGCCGGCCTATTCGTACAAACTAAAATGTTGAATGGCGGCAATTTGGGTATTGAAATTGCGTCCGCTTACTGCTATACTTACGACAATTAGGCCAAGGTTAGTGGGAGGGGTGCTCCCGCCTTTTTTTTGGCCGATCGTTTCTTTCAAATTGGAAGAAACATCGCTGGCGCGAAATTCGGACCGTGCGATAATCGGTAGATTGCGCGCATCGCACAGCGTTTTTTCCGTTGGCTCATTCCTAATTGCGATGTATTCACTGGGAATGGGAACCTAGGCAGTAGTCTACACGGGTGCGTCACTCTTGTCAACACGACTAACCGCTCGCTCAAAACTTGCTCGCAACCCTGCGCCGCCTGTCATCGATTATGAAGGCAGCCAGTACCGCACCGATTTTTGGGAAGGCCAAGGACGCCAGTACGAGGATGCGGCCGAGCGGTTAGCCTTACAGGAACTGCTGCCGGCACAGGGCCGTCGCATCGTGGAACTTGGCGCCGGCTATGGACGGCTGGCGGATCTGTATCTCGGCTACGAGCAGATCGTCCTGTTCGACTACAGCCGGACGTTGCTTCAGGAAGCGGCCGCGCAGCGGGGTGACGATCCCCGATTTGTGTTTGTGGCGGGCAATCTGTACGACCTGGCGTTGGCGACCGGGGCGATGGACACGGTGGTGATGGTACGCGTCATGCATCACCTGGCCGATGTCCCGCGGGCCCTGACGCAGATTCGGCGCGTGATGCACCGAGAAAGCGCGGCCGTGCTGGAATACGCCAACAAGCGCAACCTCAAGGCGTTGGCGCGTTGGGCGTTGCGTCGCCAGTCATGGTCGCCGCTCGATACGAAGCCGGTGGAATTCGTAGAATTGAACTACGACTTCCACCCCGCCTGGATGTGGAGCCGCCTAGAGGAAGCGAACTTGCGTGTGCAGCGCCAGTTAGCCGTGTCGCATTTTCGCGCTGGGTTTCTCAAACAGGCGCTGCCGGCGCACACGCTGGCGCACCTGGATCGGCGGCTGTTCGCCGTGGGCGGACGGTATCCGCTGGCGCCAAGCGTCTTTGTTCAGGCGACGGCGCCAGAAGCCGGTGCTTCTGTATTAGCGGATAGCGAGCCGGCGGATATTACCGCACTATTGCGTTGCCCGGTCTGCAAGACGGACAACGTCCTGGTCCGGCACGCGGACGATCAACTGGCGTGCAGCGAGTGCGAGACGCGCTTCGCTCGGCGCGACGGCGTGTGGGATCTGAAGGAACCGTTGGAATAATCCGCGACATATCGTATGGGTGGTCCCGGCTTTATGGCCGGAAGGCGTATTGCGACGCTAGAATCAAAACAACGTTTTGGGCAGTTATCGAAGCGCATTTGCGCACACAGTTATTGATGTCTACGGACTTATCGCATAGTGGAGAAGTGATACGCATAATGGCGAAACAACGACGAACGGAGAGCTCAGAGGACTCTGATATGGAGATGGATTTCGACGCGACTTTCGACGAGGAGTTCGCCGGCGGATCCGACCAGGGCGCCGATCTGAGCGATTCTATAACGAACGACGCAGTAGAGCATACCGAGATGTTAAGCCCGGAGGCGGCTCTAGAACACTTGCTGGAGTTGGGGCGCAAGCAGGGGTTTGTCACCTTCGACGACGTTCTGCGCGTGCTGCCGGAAGCCGAAAACAACATGGACCAGTTGGAAGATACATTTGCTGCGTTGTTTGAGCAGGGCATCGAAGTCGGACAAGCACGAGAGGATGAACCGGTGGATGCTTCAGATGTAGATGGCGACACTACCGAAGAAGACGCGTTTGATCTGAGTCAGATTGAAATCGACGATTCTATCAGTCTGTACCTGAAGGAGATTGGCCGGGTCCCGCTCTTGACAGCGGAGGAAGAAGTTAGCCTGGCCAAACGGATGGAGAAGGGCCGCGAATCGCGCAAGCAATTGACGCTGGGCATCGACGACTGGGAGGAGCGCGAGCGACTTTTATGGTTCGTGCGAGACGGACAGGCGGCGCAGGAGCATCTGATCAAGGCCAACAGCCGCCTAGTGGTGAGCGTCGCCAAGAAGTATGTTGGTCGCGGCGTGCCGTTTTTGGACCTGATCCAAGAAGGTAACATCGGCCTGATCCGAGCGGTCAAGAAGTTTGACTACCGGCGCGGCTACAAGTTCAGCACCTATGCGACGTGGTGGATTCGCCAGGCGGTAACGCGAGCTATCGCCGACCAGGGGCGCACGATCCGCGTGCCCGTGCATATGTACGAGCAGATCAACCGCCTCACGCGTACTAGCCGCCAGTTGGTACAGGAGTTGGGCCGCGACCCGACAACGGAGGAAATTGCAGATGAGTTGGGCGTTACCCCGCGCAAGGTGGAGCACATCATGCGCGTCAGCCAGCGCCCGCTCAGCCTGGAGATGCCGGTTGGCGAGGAAGAGGACAGCTACTTGGGCGACTTCATCGAAGATGAGGACGCCGATGCGCCGGGCGATGCGGCGGGCCAGCAGTTGCTGCGCGAGGTCATCGACGAGATATTCCAGAGCCTGACCCCGCGCGAGGTGCGCATCCTGCAGCTTCGCTTCGGGCTGGTTGACGGCTACTGCTATACGCTGGAGGAAGTGGGCAAGAAGTTCGGCGTGACGCGTGAGCGCATTCGTCAGATCGAGGCGCAAGCGCTGAGCCGGCTGCGCCACCCCAGTCGCAGCCGCAAGCTGCGCGATTACCTGTAAACCCGCACTGGACCGTCTCTTGTAGACGAAATTGTTTCACGTGAAACGCCGGCGCTCGATTGGGCGCCGGCGTTTTGTTTACTAAACGATGATCCATTATTTAGCAAAGGTCAGTGTTTCACGTGAAACACTCTTGGCAACATAAAAGGGGTGTGCAACTCGGCTCCCTGCACACCCCGACGTACGCTGTTTCGATCTGCTCCTAGACGCCCATACGGTTACGCGACAGGATCTCGCTCGTCGCCTGGCGCGTGGTTGGCTCGTGGCCCGGCAGAGGCAGGATGCGTTCGTGGATCGTGTCGACGATCCACTCCTTCTGCGGGAAGAAACCCTCTTCCATCTCGGCGGGCGGCGTGATCCAGTTGCGCGCCCCTACCACCGCAACCGGCCCATCCAAGTAGTCAAAGGCCAGTTGGCTGATGTTCGACGCCATCGTATGCAAGAACGAACCGCGTTCCGTGGCATCCGACGCCAGTACGATCTTGCCGGTCTTTTTGACCGACGCCACGATCGGCGCATAATTGAGCGGGTTGAGGAAGCGGGCGTCGATCACCTCGACCGACAAGCCGTACTTCTCTTGCAAGATGTCCGCCGCCTCTAGAGCGCGATACAGCGTCGCCCCAACCGTTAGGATAGTCAGGTCGCTGCCCATGCGACGCACCGCCGGTTCGCCCATCTCCACCTCGTAGTACTCGGTGGGCACGCCGCCCTCGACCAACACCTCCGGCTCAGAATAAAGCCGCTGGCTCTCGAAGAAGACGACCGGGTCCGTGCCGTGCAGCGCCAGGTTCAACATGCCCTTGGCATCGTAGGGTGTCGCCGGGAACATGACCTTCAGACCGGGGATGTGCGCCACGATCGACGTCCAGTCCTGCGAATGCTGGGCGCCGTATTTGGAGCCGACCGACACACGCAGCACCAGCGGCATCTTCAACACGCCCGCAGACATAGCCTGCCATTTGGACATCTGGTTGAAGATCTCATCCCCGGCGCGGCCCATGAAGTCGCAATACATCAACTCGGCAACGGCGCGTCCGCCGCTGAGGGCATAGCCCACTCCGGCGCCGACGATGGCGCCCTCGGAGATCGGCGTGTTGAAGAGCCGGTGATAAGGCAGCGCCTCGGTCAAGCCGCGGTAGACGCCGAACGCCCCGCCCCAGTCGCGGTTCTCCTCGCCGAACGCCGCCATGGTCGGGTCCTCATAGAAGCGGTGGATCATCGCCTCGAACAGCGCCTCGGCGTAAGTAACGCAACGCAGCTTGGGCAGCGGCTTGCCGTCGGCGTCCAGCCCAAAGCGGCTTTTCGCAAGCGTGGCCTTCAGTCGCGTCTCCTCCAACGGCAATAGCGTCTCCGGCTCGCCTTCGGCCATGCGGTCCATGACGCCGTTCGAGAACATCATTTCGCCGATGGCGTCCGTTGTGATGCTCACCCGCGGCGAAACATCTAGCGACGCCGCTGCCGTCAGCACCTTGACGATGCGCTCCACCACTTCGTCTTGCACGGCATCAGCCTGGCCTTGGTCCAGATGGCCGTTGTCGAGCAAATACTGCCGGTAGCCGGCGATGGCGTCCTGCTCCATCCACAGGTCGAGTTCTTCTTTGGTGCGGTAGGCCATGGCGTCAGACGGTGAATGGCCGGAGTAGCGATAGGTCACCGTGTCAAGCAATACAGGCCCGCGCCCCTCTAGGAGCACCTTGCGTTTGCGTTCGATGGCGTCTGCCACGGCCAACGGGCTGTAGCCATCCACCCGCTCGGCGTGCATCGCTTCGGGGTTGACGCCCAAACCGACGCGCGCCAGCACATCGAAGCCCATGGTTTCACCCTTCGGCTGGCCGCCCATGCCATAGAAATTGTTCATGAAGTTGAAGAGCATCGGCGGCGCCCCGCCCAGTTCTTTTTCCCACAGCGTACGGTACTGGTCCATCGCCGACATCATCATGCCTTCCCACACCGGACCGCAGCCCATAGAGGCGTCGCCGATGTTGGCGATGACGATGCCCGGTCTGCGGTTGATGCGTTTGAAAAGTGCAGCGCCCACAGAGATGTCCCCGCTGCCGCCGACGATGGCGTTGTTGGGCATCACGCCGAAGGGTGGGAAGAAGGCGTGCATTGAGCCGCCCATCCCCTTGTTAAAGCCGTACTCGCGTCCGAAAATCTCGGCGAGCGTGCCGTAGAGAACGAAATACGTCGCCAGCTCGCGCACATCCTTGACATCGCCCACGAAGCTTTCAACCACGCGCAGCGTCGTCCCGCCGTTGTACGACTCCATGATGGCCTGCAGTTCGCTTTCCTCCATCTTGGCGATGGCGGAGAAGCTCTTGGCGAGGATCTCGCCGTGGCTGCGGTGCGAGCCGAAGACGAAGTCGTCCGGCGTCAGGTGGTAGGCTTGGCCGACCGCTGCTGACTCCTGCCCGATGGAGAGATGCGCCGGGCCTTTATGGTCATAGGCGATGTCGTGATACACACCCTCCTTCTTGATACGGTCCAACATCGTCTCAAACTCGCGGATGTGGACCATGTCTCGATACATGCGCAAGAGGCCGCGTTTGCCGTACTTCTTCGCCTCGGCTTTGGGGTTGGATTCATAAGCGTTGACCGGAATCTCCGGCCCGGTCAGTACGCCCTTCCTGCGAACCTCGCGCGGGTCAATTGTAATGGCTTTGGTCATGAGATTTCCTTTTTTCTTGTTTGCAACATCGCCCCCCATAACGCCGGAAAGCGGGTAGGAGATGCACTATCCGTTGAGAACGCGATGGCCCTACGCGGCCAGCAGCAGATCGAACTGCGCCAGTCCTCGCGCCAACGCCTGCAAGAAGCGAGCGCCAGGCGCGCCGTCGACTACCTGGTGATTGATCGTGAGCGACAGGTTCAGATGGCGCACGAACTGCACCTCGCCATCTTCGGACTCGACAGGCTTGAGCGTAATGCCTCCTACGCCGAGGATCGCCACTTGCGGCACATTCAGGATGGGCGTGAAGCTCTCTACGCCGAGATTGCCCAGGTTTGTGACGGTGAACGTTCCGCCGCTCAGTTCGTCCGGCTGCACGGATCCGTCTTGGCAGGCCGCGGCCAGTCGTCTGCTCTCCGCCGCCATGTCGCGCAGCGTAAGGGTGTGCGCATCGCGGATTACAGGGACGATCAAGCCGCGCGGCGTATCGACGGCGAAGCCGAGATGTACATCCGAATACTGCTCAATGGCTTCGCCCGTAAAAAGGGCATTGAGGTCCGGGTACTGCGGCAGAATACGCGAGACCGCATACAACACGAGGTCGTTGATGGTGACCCCCTGCAGACCCCATGCAGAATCGCTGGCCTTTAGCTTCTGGCGGTACGCCAGAATGCCGCGGGCGTCGGCAGTGCTGTTGAGGGTGAGTTGCGCCGTCGATTGCATCGACTGGAGCATACGATCTGCGATCACCCTACGCACCCCCCGCAGAGGGATCGTAGTAACAGGCTGCGCCGGCGCGACGGGAGGAGCGCCGGCAGCGGACGGTGCAGCCGCTTGCGGCGCAGGCGTTTCTGCTGCCGCGGCTAGGTCGCGTGACATCACACGCCCGCCGGGACCGCTGCCCTGGGCCGGTGCACGATAGGCGCCGCTCTGTACCATGGCCTGCGCAACCGGGCTAAGGCGCGGCTGGGACGACAGCGCCGCCTGCACATCACGTTCGATTACACGCCCGCCAGGACCGCTGCCGTGCAGCCCTTCAAGCGCGACCGCCTTTTGCTCCGCCAAGTGGCGCGCCCGCGGCGATACGCCGACCGGTTCCTCTGCAGAGACCTGTTCCGGTTGCGCCACCGGCGGCGCGACAGGCGTTTCAGCCGGCGCTGCAACCGCTTGCGGGGACTCAGGGGCTTCGGCTTCTGCCGCGCCTTCTGGTCGAAGATCGCTCACATCCTCGCCGGGCTGTCCGATAGCGGCAATCGTCTCCAGCACCGGCACTAGGTCGCCTTCTTGGTAGAAAAGCGCAAGCAATGTGCCGGCGGCGGGGCTCTCCACGTCCATCACCGCTTTGTCCGTCTCCACCTCGCACAACACATCGCCTTGCGCCACCTCATCGCCGGGCTGCTTCTTCCACTCGACGATGATACAGCTCTCTACGCTTTGGCCCTGTTTGGGCATCACAACTGGGGTAGCCATATGCTTCACTCGCTTCGTTTTGAATCGTGTCCGCCGCCAGCGACCCGCGCCAACAACGCGCTAGAGCAGGTCTGCAATCGAATCGATCACGTGGGTGGGCAAATAGGGGTACTTGCCTATGTCCTCACGCCGCGTCACGCCGGTCAGAACAAGGGCTGTCGCCATGCCGCTGTTCGTACCGGCGACGATGTCGGTGTCCATACGGTCACCCACCATCACCGTGTCCTCCGAGTGCACGCCAAGATAGTTGAGGGCCGTGCGCATCATCAGCGGATTGGGCTTGCCCACGAAGAAGGGGCTGCGGCTGCTTGCCGTCTCAATCAGGGCGGCCATCGCCCCGCAGGCCGGCACGATGCCTTCCTCAGATGGGCCGGACGCATCCGGGTTGGTGGCGACGAAACGCGCTCCCTCGCTGATCAGCCGGATCGCCTTGGTGATGGCGGCGAAATTATAGCCCTGCGTCTCGCCCAGCACCACGTAATCCGGATCTTTGTCGGTGATCACATAGCCGATGGCGTGGATGGCGCTGGTCAAGCCGCTCTCGCCGATGACGAAAGCCTTGCCGTTGGGCCGCTGGCTGCTGAGGAAGCGCGCCGTCGCCAGCGCCGAAGTGAAGATGCGGTCTGCAGGCACGTTCAACCCTTCCGACTGCAGCCGGTGGGCCAAGTCGCCCGGCGTATAGAGCGGGTTATTGGTCAGCACCAGGTAGGGCGTTTCCTCTTCGTTGAAGCGGCGGATCACCTCAACGGCGCCGGGTATGGGCGTGCGCCCTCGCACCAACACGCCGTCCATGTCCATTAGGTAGTTCTGGTATTCCTGCATACGCGCTCCTTCCCCTCCTCAGGGCGCTTCTTGCGCTATCGCTCGGCAGCGGCTACACCACGAGCACCCCAACGCCGGCGCTGCGCACCTCTGCCACCAGGTCCGAGCGCGCGCCGTCGGTGGTAATGACCTGCGTCACATCCTCCAGCGCGGCAAAGGAGGCCACGCCAACCCGGCCCCACTTCGTCGCGTCCAATACGGCGACGACCTCGCGACACATGGCGACCAGGGGCCGCTTGACCTCCGCCACCTCCGCATTCACGTCGGTCAGCCCATCCGTCACGGTAATGCCGTGTGCGCCGAAGAAGCCGCGGCGGATATTGAACGAGCGCACCGCCTCCAGGCCGTAGACGCCGACCAACGAGGCGGTCTCGCGCTGCAAGACGCCCCCCGTCATCACCACAGCCACCGCCGGCGCGTCCAGCAATTCCTGCACTACGGCTAGGCTGTTGGTGATGACGGTGACATGGCGATGATGCTTGAGGTGATAGGCGATTGCCAGCGAAGTGCTGCTACTGTCGAGAAAGATGGCGTCGCCATCGGCTACCAGGGCTGCACCGGCGCGGCCTATGCGGCTCTTCTCGCGCACGTGGCGGCGGCGGCGCATGGCAAGGGCCAGTTCGCTCACCTCGCTGCTCCCCGGCACAGCGCCGCCGTGGGTGCGCACGAGCAGGTTGCGCTCAGCCAGCGCCTGCAGATCGGCGCGAATCGTAACTTCGGAAACGCCGAAGGCGCGGCTCAAGTCCGAAACTGCCACGCGGCCCTCCCGGTTCACCAGTTCCAGGATGGCCTGCCGCCGCTCTTCGAGATAAAGGTCACGAGCTATTTCCACGCAACGCTGTCCATTGACGCTATGTTTTGCTTTGTTTGCTTTCGGTTATTTTCAGTTTACCTGGTATAGCAAGAATAGTCAAATCGGCAAGACAGATGATCCAGCCGAAGGTCGCTGCCCGCTCGTGGTATAATCACGCACGGAGGCTATGACAAAGCAACTGATCTGATATGGACCTATTCGCACAGGCTCGCCAAGAACGAATGCAGAAGGAAGCGCCGCTGGCCGCGCGCATGCGCCCGCGCACGCTCGACGAGTTCCTCGGCCAGGAGCACATCGTGGGGCCGGGGCGGCTGCTGCGCCGCGCCATCCAGGCGGACCAGCTCGGCAGCTTGATCTTCTACGGCCCGCCCGGTACGGGCAAGACGACGCTTGCGCAGGTCATCGCCAACACCACGCGCGCCCACTTTATCGCTCTCAACGCCGTGCTCTCCGGCGTCAAGGAGATCCGCGGCGCGGTGGAGGAGGCTCAACAGCGCGCCGAACACTACAGCCAGCGCACCATCCTCTTCATCGACGAGGTGCACCGTTTCAACAAGGCGCAGCAGGACGCGCTGCTGCCCTGGGTGGAGAACGGCACGGTCATCTTCATCGGCGCTACAACGGAAAACCCCTACTTCGAGGTCAACAAGGCGCTGGTCAGCCGCAGCCGCATCTTCCAGCTTACGCCGCTGGACGAGGACGACCTGCGCGCCATCGTGCGCCAGGCATTAGAAGACAAGGAGCGCGGCTACGGCAACCTGCATGTGACCGTGGACGACGACGCGCTCGCCCACTTGGTGGACGTGGCGAACGGCGATGCACGCGGCGTACTCAACGCGCTGGAACTTGCCGTGGAGACGACCGACCCCGTCGACCCCGGCCCGCCGCCCACGATTCACGTCTCCCTTGCCATTGCCGAGGAGTCGATCCAGCGCCGCGCCGTGCTCTATGACAAAGAAGGCGACTACCACTTCGACACGATCAGCGCCTTCATCAAGAGCCTGCGCGGCAGCGACCCCGACGCAGCGGTCTACTGGATGGCAAAGATGCTTTATGCCGGCGAATCGCCGCGCTTCATCTTCCGGCGCATGCTCATCTTCGCCGGGGAAGACGTGGGCATGGCCGACCCCAACGCCATCCAGATGGTCACGGCCTGCGCCGACGCCTTCGAGCAGGTCGGCTTGCCTGAGGGGCGCTTTCACCTGGGCTTGGCCGCGCTCTACCTGGCGACGGCCAAGAAGTCCAACTCCAATTTCGCCCTATTCGACGCGCTCGCCACGGTGGAGCACGAGGCCGACAGCGGCGTGCCGGCGCATCTGCGCGACGCCAGCCGCGACGCCGAGGGTTTCGGCCACGGCGAGGGCTATCTCTACCCGCACGCCTACCGCGATCACTGGGTGGCGCAGCAATATCTGCCCACGTCGTTGCAGGGCAAGGTCTTCTACGAGCCGTCCGACCAGGGCTATGAGGCCGCCATCCGCCTGGACGTGGCGCGGCGCCGCGAAGCCCAGCTTGCGGCTATGCTGACGGTGGACGGCGCTGACGCCCCCGACGAAATTCTGACCTTCACCGCGGCTGACCCGGCCAAAGACCGCTGGCTGCAGCGCACCATCTCCAGCACGGGCGAGCGGCTGGGCGTGCTGCGCGACCGCGTGCTCGACGCCTGCGCGCTGGTGCGGCACAACACGGTGCTGGACCTGAAGATTGGCAGCGGTCTGCTCACCTGGGAGGCGCTGCGCCGCGTGCCGGAGGGCGGCGTCTACACCCTGGCGCGCACGCCCCGCGATGCCGAAGCGGTGCGCGACCTGGCCCAACGCCTGCCTGAGCCGGAGCGTCCCATCGTTATGCAGGGCGAGATCGCAGACCTGCCCGATCTGCTGGCGCTGCGCGCGCTGGCGGAGCATCCCGACCAGCCCATGCGCTTCGACGCCATCGTCGGGCACAATGCGCTGATCGACCTGCCCGACCGGCCCGCGGCCATCGCGCTGCTGGCAGACCTGCTGGCGGCAGGCGGCGCCGTCAGCCTGGCTGAGCGCGTCCCGCGCCACACGCAGCGCCTGCACGCGCTGGCCGACCTGACCGAACTGGGCGATGAACTGGCCGAGAGGGTGCGCGCCGCGGAGGAAGCCATCTACGTCGCCCAGGACGATGCGCTGGTCAACTGGGATGCGCCGGACCTGGCCGCACTGTGGGAAGCGTCCGGCTTTGCGGTGATGTGGGAGACGGAGGAGGAGACGACGGAGATGCGCGTGACAGCGGGGCTGCTCGACCGCTGGTTTGCGCCCGCGGGCGAGGGTCGCCCTACCTACCGCCAACGGCTGTCCGCGTTGCTGAACGAGGCGGAGATCGCCCAGGTCGAAGCGCTCTACCGTCGCCAGTTCCTCAACCAGGTCCTGCCCTGGCGCAGCCGCACGGTGTATCTGACGGCGCGACGACAGATCTAGAATCCATGAGAGCAATGCCAGAAATCAGCCGATTCTTCGGTATCAGCATTTTCATGTATTACAGCGATCATCCGCCGCCACATTTTCATGTCCGATACAGCGGGCAAAAGGCTGTTGTCATGATCGAACCGCTTGCCCTTCTTGAGGGGCAGTTATCACCGCGCGTATTCGGTATGGTGATGGAGTGGGCATCGTTACATCGATCGGAGTTGGAAGAAAACTGGCAGCTTGCCGGCATGCAGCTTCCACTCAAAAGCATTCAACCATTGGAGTGAAATATGCTTGTAGACGTAATAGACGTCCGTCCGCTTGATGCATACCGGCTCCGACTCACCTTCGAAGACGGCGTCGAGGGAGACGTAGACATCACGAAACTGGTCACGTTCACCGGCGTATTCGCGCCGTTGGCGGAACAGCCCTACTTCCGCCAAGTTGCGGTCAACCCGGACAGCGGGACGGTCTGCTGGCCGAACGGCGCCGACATTGATCCCGATGTCCTCTACAGCCAGGTCACGGGGCAACCCCTGCCCGCCGTCCAAAAAGCTCGTTAAGCTGTCCTCACGATGTGTGCCGTGAGCAAGAAAGCGACCACGATGACAGGGCTCGAAACATTACAGAACGTGCAGTATGTAACTGTGCACGAAAAACGCTTCGCCGTGATTGATGCGGATGACTGGGAAGCGCTGCTCGAATGGCTGGAGAGCATTGAGGATGTTGAAGCGGCCCAGCAAGCCTACGCTCAGCAGGCGGAGATCGGGCTACGGCCGGCGCCTTAATTGGAACGAAATCAACAGCAAGACGGAGCCACTTTGCCCATGACCATCGAACTGGCCTACTGCACCTGGGGGCTTTCCGGCCCCGACAATGACGTGCTCGACCGCATTGCGGAGCAGCGCATCGCCTGGATCGATATCCGGCCCGGCGACTTCCTGCACCACGCCAGCCGCCGGCGTATGCACGAACTGGGCTTGCGCATCTCGTGCATGGGCCTCTCTTTCGGCTTTCCCGCTCACACAGCCCTCGACAACGCCGACAGAAGCGAGCGCTTAACCTGCGTTCGCACCGCGGAGGCGGCCATCCTGCGCGCCGACCGGCTGGACATCCCCACGGTCTACGTCGTGCCCGGCAAGGACGGCAGCGACGAAGGGCTGGCGCGCTACGCCGAGTCGCTTACCCGCATCGCCGACCACGCCGCGGACTTCGACATCCGCCTCTGCATCGAGCACTTCCCCGGTACGGCGCTGCCCGCCATCGCCGCCACGCTGGCCTTCCTGCGCCAAGTGGGACATCCTAACCTCTACCTGCTGCTCGATATCGGCCACGCCCAGATGTCACATGAAGATCTGCCTGCGGCGATCGCGGACGCCGGCCCCCTGATCGGCTACGTGCACCTGGACGACAACGACGGACAGGGCGACCTGCACCTGGCGCTCTACGACGGTATCCTGACCGAGCCGGCCTTGCGCGCGACGTTCGACGCGCTGCGCCGGGCCGGCTACAGCGGGCGCGCCAGCCTCGAACTGCACCCGGACCTGCCCGACCCGCTCGACGCGCTGCGCCGCAGCCAGGCCGCCGCCCTCGCCGCGCTCGAGTGATATGGGAGGCATTGAACCGTGTTGCGAAGGATGGGGAAAGGAACACAGCATGTTTGACCGAATCACCGTAAATCCAGCCGTACATTTCGGGAAGCCTTGCATTGCCGGCACGCGCATCACCGTGCAAAGTGTCCTGGAATTGATTAACGCGGGCATCAGTTTTGCCGATATCATTACAGACTACTACCCGGACCTAACCCTTGATGATATTCACGCCTGTATGAGTTATGCCATCGCCTTGGTAGCAGCCGAAGACATTGCTATGTCGGCGGACTGACGATGAGGATGCTTCTGGACCAAGACGTATACGCCGTTACGGCTCGCTTTCTGGCCCAGGCTGGTCACGATATCGTGCTCGCTGCGGAGTTAGGGCTATCCCGTGCGGACGATGAGACGGTGTTGCAGGCTGCCCAAGACCAGCGCCGATTATTCGTCACGCGCGACCGCGATTTCGGACACCTGGTCTTTGTGCGCCGATTAGGCGTTGGCGTCATCTACTTGCGAATTCAGCCCTCGACCATGGCGTACGTTCATGCCGAACTTGCGCGCGTACTCGAGCGCTATTCAGAAGAAGCGTTGCACGAAGCGTTTGTGGCGGTTAACGGCAAAGGTCATCGGATTCGACGCATCGCTCGAAAAATGGAATAAAAACCATGCACCTCAACCAAGACCAGGCGCGGCGCTTTTTCCTCGCCTACCAGGGATTATGGCCGCCCCAGGCCCGCCGCGGCAAGGCGGGCGTGCTTGAGCACATCCGGCGCGTCGGCTGCATCCAGTATGACCCGCTCAACATCGCCGGCAGCAGCCCCGAGCTCACGCTGCAAGCCCGCGTGGCCGATTTCCGGCCCGCCATGCTTTACGAACTGCTCTACCAGGATCGCAAGCTGCTCGACGGGCTGGACAAGGTCATGTCCATCTACCCGGTGGAGGACTGGCCCTACTTTCGCCGCCGCCGCGAGGCTGCCCGCCAACGTTTCGGAGACAGCGCGCAGCCGGCCACGGCCATCCTGCCCCAGGTGCGCCAGGCCATAACCGAACGAGGCCCGCTATCCTCCCTTGACTTGGACCACAACGAAACCGTCGATTGGGCATGGGCGCCGACGCGGCTGTCACGCGCCGCCCTGGAAAGCATGTATCTGTGGGGAGAACTCGTCATTCACCACAAGGTGCACACGCGCAAAGTCTACGATTTCGCCCGCCGCCACATCGCGCACGAACTGCTCGCTGCGCCGGAGCCGAACCCCACCGACGAGGCATATCACGACTGGTATGTGTATCGCAGGCTGGGCGGCATCGGCCTCCTCTGGAACAAGGCCGGCGACGCCTGGCTGGGCATGCGGGAGATCAAGAGCAGGGAACGCACGGCCGCGCTGGAGCGGCTGGTCGGGCGCGGCCGGGCCATCGAGGTCGCCGTGGAGGGGCTGGACACGCCCTGCTACTTGCGCGCCGAGGACCGCGCCCTCTTGGAACAGGCGCTAGACGGGGACAGGCCTGCGCCGCGCGCCGCCATCCTGGCGCCGCTGGACAACCTGCTGTGGGACCGGCGCTTCATCCGCCGGCTTTTCGGGTTCTCGTATATCTGGGAAGTCTACAAGCCGGTCGCCGAGCGGGAATACGGCTATTACGTGCTGCCGATCCTGTATGGCGACCGCTTTGTGGCGCGTTTCGAGCCCGGCCGCGACAAGCGCAGCGGCGCGCTGGTCGTCAAGAATTGGTGGTGGGAAGAAGAGGTCAAGCCGTCCGCCGAAATGCAGGCCGAGCTGCAGCGCTGTTTTCGCCGTTTCCTCAGCTTTCTCGACGCGCCGGCATTGCAGATCGACGCGCAGCTAGCCGCCAGGCCGGATCTGCGTTGGCTGGCCGAGATCGCGTCCGTAGCGACCTGACACAGGTCAAACAAGAAAGGCGCCCCATGCCCCTCTTCCACCTCGACACCGACCTGGGCGGCGACATCGACGACCTCTGCGCGCTGGCGTTGCTGCTGCGCTCGCCGGACGTGGAACTTGCCGGCGTCACCACCGTAGGCGAGATTGACGGCCAACGCGCCGGCTATGTGCGCTATGCACTGCGGCTGGAGGGGCGCGACGACATCCCCGTAGCTGCGGGCGCGGACAATGCGCTTGGCCGCTTCCGTGCGTGGATGGGCCTGCCGCCGGAGGAGCGTTATTGGCCGGAGCCGGTCGCGCCTGCGCCAGGCCCGCTCGAAGACGCGCTCGACCTGCTGAAGCGGAGCATCGAACAGGGGGCCACGGTCGTGGCAATCGGGCCGTATACCAACCTGCACCTGCTGGACATGCGCTACCCCGGCATCTTGGCGCAGGCCAAGTTGTACCTCATGGGCGGGTACGTCTATCCGCCGCGGGCGGGCTTCCCCCAGTGGCAGAACGAGGACGACTACAACGTACAGACCGACGTCGCCGCGGCCCGGCATGTCCTGAACAAGGCAAGCCCGACCCTGATCCCGCTTTCGATCACGGCGGAAACAGCCCTGCGCCGCGGCGATCTGCCTGTCTTACACGCGGCAGGCGCGCTGGGCGATCTGATCGCACGCCAGGCGGAGGCGTTCGCCCAAGACGAGCGGCACGAGACGACCTACGACCAAAGCTGCCCCGGCCTCCCGCCCGACATCATCAACTTCCAGCATGACCCGCTGGCCTGCGCCGCGGCGATTGGCTGGAGAGAGGGCATCGAGATCGAGGAACTGCGGCTGCGTGCGGAAATAGAAGAAGGATGGCTCACCGAGCGCATCCATCCCTCGGGAAATGCTGTACGCGCGGTCACGCGCGTCGACGCCGCGGCCTTCAGCCGCTTCTGGCTCAGCCATGTGGCGCCGGAAGCTGGGGCTTAGGACCCTTCCTCGACGCGCGGCAGGGTGAAGTGGAAGGCGGCCCCCTCGCCGGGTTGCGACTCGACGCCGATGCTGCCGCCGTGCCGCTCGACGATCTTCTTGCAGATCGCCAGGCCGATGCCCGTTCCCGGACGTTCGATCTGGTCGTGCAGACGCTGGAAGATGTCGAATATCTGCTCCGAATACTGCGGGTCGATGCCGATGCCGTTGTCGCGCACCACGAAGCGCCACATGCCGTCCGCCGGCTCGGCGCTGATGCGGATGCGCGGCGGGTCCTCACTGCGGTAATCGACGGCGTTGCTGATCAGGATGGAGAACACCTCCAACAACTGTGCCGGATCCGCCAGCACTTGGGGCAGGTCCTCGACGATCACTTCCGCCCCTTCTTCCTCGATGCGCTCGCTCAGGTTCTCCAGGGCGTGCTCTACCACCACGCGGCTGTCGGTCGGCTCCGGCATGGTGCCCCACGTCTCGACGCGGGAATAGGCCAGCAGGCTGTTGTTGAGGCGCTGGACATGCTGCGAGGAGTCAACGGCGCGGGCGATGATGCCGCGGCTGACATCGCCGATGCGCCCGCCGAGCCGGTCTTGCAGCCGCTCCAGCTCGCTCGCGATCTCCATGAGCGGGCGCTGCATGTCATAGGAGACCATGTAGGTGAACTTCTCCAGCTCGCCGAAAGCCTGGGCTAACGCCGCCTCGGCCTCTTTGCGCGCCGTGATGTCGCGGCTCATGCCCGCCAGACCAATGATCTCGCCTTCGGGATTGCGCATCGGCACCTTGGTGGTGGAGAGCCATTGGCGTTTGCCGGTCTTGGAGATGGTCTTCTCCTCGCGGTCGATCAGCGGATGCCCCGTGCGGATGAGCATCTGTTCGTCTGCGTAATACTGCTCTGCCAGTTCGCGCGGGAAGATGTCGAAGTCGGTCTTGCCGAGCACTTCTTCCTGCGTGGCGCAGCCGAGCAATTCGATGTGCGCGCGGTTGTTGACCACGAAGCGACTGGCGGTGTCCTTGATGAAGATGTAGTCCGGCAAATGATCGATCAGGGTGCGGAACCGGTAGCATTCGCCGGCCAACGCATCGATCTGCTGCTGCAACGCCGCCCGCTCCTGCTCCAGCGCGGCCACGCGGCTGCGCAGATCGACCAGTTCGGCGTCGATTCGGCGGTTGGACTCTTCGCTGTCCGGCATAGTTCGTCTCCTCAATCGGTCCTGTGCGCTGTTGGGACCGCCTTGCAGAAAAATACGGGAGATAGTCCGGTTATTATGCCAGGTCAAACCGCATGCGCGCAACGTCGCTGAATCGCTCTGGCGCGCTTCAAGGTCTTTGCGAATCGCCCTGCGCCCGCGTATATCCGGCGGCAAGAACGCTGCCTCGCCTATAAGGCTTCCGCCTCGGCCTGTTCGAGAAGATCGGTCACGCCCAGCTCGCCCGCCATCTCTTTCAGGTAGCGCCGATCCAACCGGTCGCCTTGAACGCGCAGGACGCCCAACACGTCTTCCCACTGGCGTTCTGAGCTTTCTCCACCCAGGCGATACCACTCCAGCTTCGCTAAAATCACGTCTTCCGGGCTGGCAACGACAGCCATACGCTCCGGATCATCTGCGACGATATGAGCGCGCCCGCGCGCCAACTGGGCTTGCTCGAAGGGCCGTTCTTTTGGCACGAAGACATCCACCTTGAATAAGCTGCCCAGGTGGATCAAGTTGAAGCTGCTCCGTCGTTCCAGCGCCTCGTAGATCGCCGCTTCAGAGATATGGAACTCCTCGTGTAGACGGGCTATGAGTTCAGGTACATGCTGCGGATAAATGCCGGCTACGATGTCGCAATCATAGGTGGACCGGCTGTGACCATGTACAGCACTGGCCAAAGAGCCGACAATCACATAGGGGATCCCCAGTTCCTCGAATGCCCGGCAAACAAGCAGCGTAATCTCGGCGGCATTCGCATTCATGACCATCAGCTCCCCCTTGGGAATCAACTTAAGAGCGGCGTCGGGCGTTCGAGAGCCGTATACCTCCTCCGCCAATTCCAGCCCCAGCAAAACGTCCCCCAGACGCCGCTGCAGTTCCTCGCTGCTGACCTGCGGGTGACGCTCGTGCAGCCCGGACAGGGCCATGCGGCGCACCAATGCATTCATCTCGTCGACCATCTGCAGTTTGCGCCACGGGGGGGTCTGGCGCAGCAGATCGGTGAGGATGGCTTCGGTTTCGGGTATGGTATCGCTGAGTCGTCTGGACATCGTCCGCCTGTCCGCCGGCATGATTCCAAGCCGGCTGCGATCAGTCTGCCCTAATCGTCAAGACGTGTCAACCGGATCGACAAGGGCCGAGCCTCTGGGTGAGGCCCGGCCCTTGTCGCGTATGGACGCGTCTTTGCGCCGGCAGCCCGCCTAGCCCTTGACCGAGCCGGCGACCAGACCGCCGACCAGGAAGCGCTGGAAGAAGAGGAACAACACCAGCGTGGGCAGAGAGGCCAGCAACGCGCCGGCGCTGAACACGCCCCAACTCTGCGCGAACTGGTTCGCCACCATCGCATTGAGCCCGACCGCCAGCGTGTACATCTGCTTGTCGGTCAGCAGCACCTTTGCCAGCACATACTCCGAATAAGTGGAGATGAAGGTCAGCAGCCCGACCACGACCAGGATCGGTTGCACCAGCGGCAAGAGCACACGTGTGAAGGTCTGCCACGGCGAAGCTCCGTCGACCATGGCGGCCTCGTCCAGATCGCGCGGGATGGAATCGAAGTAGCCTTTCGTGAGCCAGGTGTTGGCCCCCAGCGTGCTGCCCCAATAGACCAGCAGCAGCCCGCCGTAGGTGTTCAGGCCGAACATGGAGATGCGCGCGCCGATCTGCTGCAGAATCAGAAACAGGGCCACCATGTTGAGGAAGTTGGGGAAGACCTGGATCAGCAGCACCGCCTGCAACAAGGCGCGCCGCGAGCCGAAACGGAACCGCGAGAACGAGTAGGCCGCCAGCGTGGTCATCGCCGTCCCCACGACCGTGACCAGCACAGCCAGGATGAGCGAGTTGAGATACCAGCGCGGGAACGGGTTGACCGGGTCGTTGAACAGCTTGCGGTAGTTGTCCCAGGTCGGGTTGTCCGGGATCAACGGCTGGCCCACCAGCGAGTTGGTCGGGTTGATCGACGCCGAGAAGACCCACAGCACCGGGAAGAGGGCGAAGGTGAGCGCGGCCGCAGCCAGCGCCAGCCGGTAAATAAGCGTCACACGCTTGCGGCGGCGAATTGAGCCGACAGACGTGGTAAAGCGTGCACTTGGCTTTGGCTCAGACATTTTCGCCCCTTTCCTCCAGCATCGTCGTAAAGCGGAACTGGAACATGGTGATGATGATGAGCATGATGAAGATCATCACCGTGATAGCCGAGGCGTATCCATAGTCCGAGACGCCGGTAGAGCCGAAGGCGATGCGATAAGTGTAGGTCGCCAGGATGTCGGTATGGCCGACGGGCGTGGGCACGTTGGGAATGGGCGGACCGCCCTGGCTGTAGAGGTCGATGACGGTGAAGTTGTTGAAGTTGAAGGCGAAGGACGCCACCAGCAGCGGGCCGACGGTGATCAAGAGCAGAGGCAGCGTGATCCGGCGGAACTTGGCCCACGGCCCGGCCCCGTCCAGGTCGGCGGCCTCATAGATGTCCGGCGGCAGGGTTTGCAGCGCGCCGGTGATGACGACGAACATATAGGGGAAGCCCAGCCAGAGTTGGATGAGCAGGATGCCCGCCTTGGCCCAATACGGGTCCGAGAACCAGGGCGGCGCGACGCCGAGCAGGTTGCGGATGCCGGCCGAGATCACGCCGAACTGCGGGTTGAGCAAGCCGACCCACACAGGGACCGCCACGAAAGCGGGGATCGTGTAGGGGATCAGCAGCAGGGTGCGCAGCGTGCGCTTGAAGGGCATCTCGGGCACGTCGAAGTTGATCGCCAGGAACATGCCCAGCGAGAAGGTGAGCAAGACGCTGAGCGTGGCGAAGATGATCGTCCACACGAAGACGCCGAGGAAGGTGGAGCGCAGGCCGGCATCGGTGGCAAGGCGCACGTAGTTGTATACGCCGCGCGTCGAGGCGAACCCGGGCGACAACGTCTGCCCGCTATCCGACGTGAACGTGCCGTTGACATTGCGGAAGACTGCGCCGGTCTCCTGGTCGATCATCGCATCCTGTGCGGCGTCGTAGACGTACTTCTGCTCGTACTGCGCAGCCTGCCCCATGACCTGCTGGCTCACGCGGAAGGCGCTGTCCGGCGGCACGCCGAAAACCAGCGCCGAGAGCGGGCCCAGATGGGGGAAGATCTGGTTCATGGGGATCTGGGTGTAGCCGTCCATTTGCGCAGGCGGGTCGCCGCTGCGTTCGACCGGCTCGTCGCCGGGTGCGACGGTGAACGCCGCGCCGGTGTCGGGGTCGGTCAGCCAGAGCAGATAGTCGCCGGCCGCGTTCTGATACGCTGCCCAGGAGTAGATGGGCGAGTCTGCAGCCAGGTAGGTCTGCGCCTCGATCTGCCGGATGGCAAGTTGCTTGGTCACCAAGTGGCCGGAGCCGTAGTTGGTGAAGGAGACGCCGACGGTGAAGAGGATGGGATAGACGACCATCAGGGCCATCAGCGCCATGCCGGGCGAGATCCAGCGCAAGGGATAATAGCGCTCGCTGAGGAAGACGACGTTCAGCCAGACGGTGACGGCTGCAAGCACGATGGCGAGGAAGAAGTTGCCGTCAGCGAGAAACCCATAGACCAGCCAGATAGTAATGGCGTCGATGAAGGCCAACACGCCCATGCGCAGCAGCAGCGAGGGCATATTGGCGGCTTTGGCGCCGGGGGGCGCAGGCGCGCCCCCCGCTCCGGTCCGGGTTAAGCTGGACATGGCTTATTGCCCCGCGATGGCGGCTTCGATCTGGGCCTGGGCGTTGGTCAGAGCCTCCTCCGGAGCCTGTGTCTGGTTGCTGACCAGTTCCATGGCATCGCCCCACGCCTTCCAGACGGAATTCATCTCCGGGATGTTGGGCATGGGGTCGCCGACAGCGCCGGCTTCCATGAAGGCCAACAGGTCGACATCTTCGATGACCTCCGCCAGCGGCAGGAAGGCCGATGGCCGCGGGTCACGGTCATAGATGGCCTTCAAGGTCTCTTCTGTGGCGACGATCTGCTGCAGGAAGGTCTGGGCTAGCAGTTGATTCTCGCTGAAGGCGTTGATCATAAAGCCGCGCACGCCCAAGAAGGGACGTCCGGGGCCTTCGGCTGAGGGGATGGGGGCGACGGCATAGGGCACGCCCGCGGTGCGGAAGCCGCCGAGCGCCCACGGCCCGCTGATCACCATAGCGGCGTCGCCGTTCTGGAAGGCGGAAAGCAGCAGACCGCTGTCGATGTTGGCCCCGGCCTCGAGCAAGCCTTCCTTATACATGCTGTCGAGCCAGTTGAAGGCGGCGATCGTGCCCTCGCTGGTGATGCCTACGTCTTCCGGGTTCCAGGCGCCGCTCTCATCCTTGCCGAAGACATAGCCGCCGAACGCCGTCTGAATGGGGTAGAAGTGATAGGGGTCGTTGGCCTGGATGAGGAAGCCGTACTTGTTGCCCGCTTCCTTCA
>JASGTU010000140.1 GCA_030058085.1 Chloroflexota bacterium | reverse complement strand
GCCCCGCTTCGGCAAATCGTCGCTGTTCGGGTATGATGCCAGCCAGCGCCCAGATTTTGACCGGGGGCAGCATTGGCTTCGCGCGCGCTTCTGCGCCGCGCTGAATGGAAACGGAACGGGAACGGATGGAGATTGAGCCGAGCCGGCCCGCCTGGATCGAGATTGACCGGGGCGCGCTGGCGAACAATGTGCGGCAGATCCGGCGGCTGATCGGTCCGCAGCGGCTGCTTGCCGGCGTGGTCAAGGCCAACGCCTACGGCCACGGCGCTGTACTCGTCGCCAGGCAGATAATGGCTGCGGGCGCGGATCGCCTGGCTGTGGCGACTCTTTCGGAGGCGCTGGAGCTGCGGGCGGCGGACATCGAGGCGCCGATCCTGGTGCTGGGCTACACGCCGCCGCGCCAGGCGGCGGAGATGGTGCGCGCCGGCGTCACCGCCACGGTGTACGACATGGAGACGGCCCATGCGCTGGCTGAAGCCGCGGCGCAGCAGGGCGTGCGCGCCGCGGTGCATGTCAAGGTCAACACCGGCATGAACCGGCTGGGGCTTGACCCGGAAGATGCGCCCGCCTTTTTGGAGGCGCTGCGTGCGATGGCGACGCTGGAGGCGGAGGGCGTCTTTACGCATTTTGCCACGTCGGACACGGACCGCGCCTTTGCGTTGGTGCAAGCGGCGCGTTTTGGGGAGTTAATCGCCGCGCTGGATGCCGCGAGGCTGCGCCCGTCTCTGGTGCATGCCGCCAACTCGGCGGCGACGTTGACCCTGCCGGAGACGCACTTCGACATGGTGCGCTGCGGCATTGCACTCTATGGGCTAGACCCTGACGAAGACATGACGCCGCTGCCTGCCGGCTTCCTGCCGGTGCTGTCGTGGAAAGCGGAGGTGGCGCAGGTGCGGAGGCTTGCGCCCGGCGCGGGCGTAAGCTACGGGCTGGAGTTTGTGACGCGCCGGCCCTCCACGCTGGCGGTGATCCCGGTGGGCTATGCCGACGGATTCCCGCGCCGACCGCTGACCTGGGGCGGCGTCCTGATTCACGGGCAAGAGGCCCCGCTTGTAGGCCGCGTGTGCATGGATCAGTGCCTTGTGGATGTAACGGACATTGTGGGGGCGGGCGAGCCGGTGCGCCAGGGAGACGAGGTCGTGTTGATCGGGCGGCAGGGAGATGCTACGCTCTCTGCGGAGGAGGCGGCGCGGCGAATCGGCACAATTAACTACGACGTGGTGAGCCGCATTCTGGCGCGCGTGCCGCGCATACTGGTCGGGGAGGAAGTGTGAGCCAAGAGGACAATCCGCTGCGCGCGAAGGCTGAGGAAGTCTACGCCCGGTTGTTGGAAGCCTATGGCGAACCGCAGTGGCAGCCGGGGCAGAATGCACTCGACACGCTGATCGGCACGATTCTGAGCGCCAACACCAACGATGTGAACAGCGGGCGCGCGTTTCGCCGGCTGAAGGAGCGATTCGACGACGGCTGGGACGCGGTGCGCGTGGCGCCGCTGGATGACATCAAACATGTCATCCGTACGGCGGGGATGTACAACCAGAAGGCGCCGCATATTGTGGGGGCCCTGGAGCGCGTCCGGCAGGATTGGGGCGACTATTCGCTGGAGCATTTGGCGGAGACGCCAGTCGACGAGGCGTTGGCCTATCTGACCAGTCTGCCCGGCGTAGGCCACAAGACGGCTAGCATTGTGTTGCTCTTCTGTTTCAATAAGGGGGCGTTCCCGGTGGATACGCATGTGCAGCGTATTACGCAGCGGCTTGGGGTGAGCCGTCGCAACGCCGGCCCGGAGCAGATCAAGCGCATCTGGGAGGAACTGATGCCGGCGGATACGTACTACGCGCTGCACCTGGACTTGATCCGGCATGGTCGCGAAACGTGTCTGGCGAGAGGGCCGCGCTGTGAAGCCTGCCCGCTGCAAGACCTGTGCGACTACTATGCCCAGCGGGGCGAGTGGGGCTGAGCCGGTCGTCTAATCTGCCGGAAAAAAAGAACAGCAAAAACCACGGCGAAACGTTTCGCCGTGGTTCTATGATCGCTTGTGGGTCGAACCCGCGGACCTAGACGGCTGTCTGCGTCCGGTTCAGTGCTTGGTACAGACGGCTCTTGCGCCGGCTGGCGTTGTTGGCGTGAATCACGCCTTTGCTCGCCGCTCTGTCCAGGGCGCGTTCGGCAGCCATCACGGCCTGCAGCGCATTCGGGTCGCCGCTATCGATTGCCAGGCGCGCCTTCTTGACTGCGGTGCGGGCGCTGCCGCGCACGACGCGATTGCGCGCGGCGCGCTTGATGCTCTGGCGGTTCTTCTTATCAGCGGACTTAATATTCGCCATCCTCAATTACTCCCAGTATATCCATCTTCACAAGCGGAATCGCTCGGCGGTTGCACATCCAGTCTGTGACGGCGATATGCTATGGGCTCTGTCGCCGTCCATTGCCGCCGGGAAGGGCTGGCTGCGGGCAGGCGCGCCGTCACTCAACACAGCGGTTAAGTATATCGCATTCGGCAGGCGCTGTCGAATCTGGTCGCGGCTGATTTCGTTTAGTTATCGCCGGCCATGCCGCGTGCACTTACTGTGTCAGGTCCCAGATTTCTACGTTGTCGAAGGCGACTTCGAGGCCCGGCTCGGCGTAGACGCCGGCAGCCAGCCCGACCTGCCCCTCCGCAATGTCCGCGTCTGTAGCCTGGGCGACGACCTCATCGTTGATCAACACGGCCAGTTGCGGCCCTTCTGCCAGGACGCTGATCCGGTTGATCGCGCCCTCAGACGTGTCGATGGCGACCGACGCGGTCCAGTTGGTGAGGGTCGTCCACTCGCCATCCACCTTTTTCATCAGGCTGAATGTGCCGCGCGGGCTGATGCGGAAAACGTAGAAGTTGTCGCTGTCGAGAAAACGGAAGACGATGCCGTAGTTGCCGTCGAGCGGGCTGGTGATGACCTGGACATCAGCCTCCGCCAGAAAGTCCGTCAGGTCGGTCGGGTACAGGCTCCAGGTGATCCAGTCGGCGGAGTCGACGCTGATGTGCAGGCTGCGGCGCAGAAACTCGATGGTCACGTCGTCCGATGAATTGACAGACCAATCTCCGGTGTCGACGCGGAAGTCGTCGCTGATAGCCGGCTCTGTCATGAGGATGTCGAAAAAGCGGCCCTCGATCTCCGCAACAGAGGGCTGGTCAACGGCTGCGGGCTGGGCCGGTTCGGCGCCCTCCGGTGTGCTGATGTCCCAGACCTCGACATTGTCGAAGGCTATTTCGACGTCCTCCTCTTCGTAGGTGCGGACGAAGACGCCCAAGGCGCCGGCGGCGATAGAGTCGTCCTCCACCTCGGCCAACACGACATCGTTGGCGAGCAGCGTCAGTTGCGCGCCGTTCGCCAGCACGCCCATGCGGTTATAGGCGCCTTCGCCCGTCTCGAGGGCGTCGGACGGAGCCCAGGGCAGGATTTCGATCCACTCAGCGTCGATGCGTTTCCAGAAGTTGAAATGGCCGTTGGCCGAAATGCCGAAGTAGTAATAATTGTCGCCGTCCGTGTTGCGAAAATAGAGGCCGTATTCGACTGCGGTCGGCCCAAAGCTGTGATACGTGTCGGCTTCGGCCAAGAAATCGGAATAGACGTAGTCGGTCTGGCTGTAGCTGACCCAATCGACGGGTAGCACGTTGATATAGAAAACGTCATCGGCAAAGTCGTAGAAGGTCTCGTCGCTGCTTTCGCTGTCCCACTCGCCGCTGTCAACGCTGAAATCTTCGTAGAACGCCGGCTCGTCGCTGCGGATGGCCTCAATGCGCTCTTCCACGGTCAGCGACTGATCATCTTGCGACCGTTGTGCGGGCAGGTCCGGCGTGCGACGTCCGGGAAGCCCGGTAATCGGACCGGAAGCGGCGTCTAGAGACCAGAGGGCGAAGTTGTCGAAGGCGATGTCTACCTCGTATTCGTCCAGGGTTCCGGCGACCAGGGCGACGGCGCCTTCGGAGAAGCTGTCATCGGCGACCTCCGCCACCAGTTCGTCGTTGATGAAGAAAGCGAGCTGCTCGCCTTCCGCCAGGACCGTGAGGTAATTGGCGGAGCGAGAGCCTGTATTGGCTGCGTCGCTCTCGGTCCACTCGACCAGCGTCACCCACTCGCCGTCTACGAGCTTCTTCACGACGAAATAGCCGTCCGAACTGACGGAGAACAGGTAGAAGTTGGCGCTGTCCACGTAGCGGAAGAGCAGCCCGCCCTCGTTGATCAACGGGCCGTCGTAATGCGAGACCTCCACTTCGGCCACGAAGTCGCCGGCTGTAAGGTCGCCCGTCTCCCAGGCGACGAGGTTGTCCGTGTCGATGCTGATATGGTAGGCGCCGGCCTTGTAGTAGCCGGCGGTTGTGCCGTCGTAGGACGTAGTCCAGAAGTCGGTGTCTGCGGCAAAGTCGTCGTCGACTTCCGGATCGCCGGCGCGGATTTCGTCGACGCGATCGATGACTGACGACTGCGGATTGGGGCTGTCGAGGGGGGCGCCGTGTGCGATGGGGAGGGGATAGGCGCCTGACATCAGGACAGCGACAGCTATGACACAGGTTAGTAAAGGGCGGATAGACGTACGAGCGAACATAAAGACCTCCCCTCCGATCTTGGAGCGCCGCATGGTGGCGATAGACTGGGCCGTAGACTGGCTCTAAATGTACGGCAAAGAGGCGAAATGCGCAATGTGGTTTTGCGAGACGGGGGCTTGTAGGAAACCGCCGGCGTCCAAGCTGTAATATGGATCCGCGCCGTGCGTCGCTTATGGCTGGTGCGGGGGAGGGGAGTCTCTGCGTCGCTCCTCGACGGCGATGACATCGCGCATGGCGTCTTCGACATAGGGGTAGGCCAGCCACACCGACGCAGCGCCGAATAGCCCGCCGGTGAGCGAGCGCAGGAACCAGTCGCTTTCGCGCAGGCCGAACATCTGGGTGATCCCGTCGACAGCCATGGGAACCAGGAGCAGCAGGTAGAGCTTGATGCTGGGCGGGCGCAGGCGGCCGCGCACGAGGGCAAAGACGAGCCCTGCGGCGAGAACGGAGCCATAGATGGCGAGGTCGCGCTGGCACAGCGCCACCTTGAAGCCCGCCAGTTCGTTGCCCACGAAACGGCGCTGGCTGAAAAGATCGAGCCCGGCGGGCATGCCCGTCGCCTCCAGTTCGTGCAGATGGGGCGCGCCCAGGGTTCCGAACAGGAAGTAGCTGTGGTCGGGCAGTTGGTGGCAGAGGAAGCTGTAGACGCCGTATATGAGGCGCGCCGGCGTCGTCAGGCCGAGCTGCATGAAGATGGGGGCGAGCAAGGGCAGCAGGATGTAGAGGCCCCAGGCCGTGTTGAAGAGGGCGAGCCAGTGGCGCGCGATGCCTATGACCAGCCGGTTGGCGATATCCGAAAAACGCTCGTCGAAAGCGCTGCGCGAGGTGGGTGTAGCGCCGGCGGGTTCTCTTGGGAAAGTCTCACGCGTCATAAGCGGTACGTCCTCTATGCAGCTTTGCGGCTGCGTACTGGTCGCTATGCAGCCTTGCGGCTGCGTACTGGTCGCTATGCAGCCTTTTGGCTGCGCATGTACGTCTTGGCAGCCCCGTGGCTGCGAGTTCTATACGGCGATTGCCGGGCTGCGGTTTCATTCGATCGCCCTGCCGGCGGTGAGCAAGGCTTGCCGTAGGCTGACGGTATCCTGGGGCGGGTAGAGCAGCGACTTGCCCGCTACGTCGAGGACCGGGATCGAGTGACGGAATCGGGCAAAGTCGCCCGGATCGTCCTCGATGTTGCGTTCGACGAGCGCAAAGTCGAACTCGCCGCGCAGTTCATCCAGCATGGCGCGCAGGTCGTCGCACAGGTGGCAGCCGGGCTTGCCGTAGAGCGTCACGGCGATGGGTGACGGCGGGTTCATGTAGAGCGCCTGCCGCCGACTGCCGCGCCGCTGAGGAAGCCGATATAGGCCGGTACCAGCGGCAGGACGCAGGGGCTGAGGAAGCTGATGAGCCCAGCCATGAAGGCCAGAGGCGCCGCAACCAGCAGGCTGGCGTCGATGATGTTGCCGCCTGTGGCGGAACTGAGCGCCAGCGATTCTTCCAGCGCAAAGACCCATTCGTTCAGGAAGATAAAGCGGGTGGTGAGGCTGGCGAGGCTGTCCGTCCACAGCAAATAGGCCACGTAGAAAAGGAAGACGCCGCTGATGAAGCTGACGATGCCGGCGTGACGGTTAAGGCGGCGCAGTGCACGCGTCGCCGTGCTGAACATGGCGCCTGTAAGCAGGAAGGGGATGCCCAGGCCGAGGCTGTAGATGCCGAGCAGCAGCGCTCCCTGCCCGGCTGTGGCGCTATCGCTCGCCAGGAAGAAGATGCTGGCGAGGATCGGGCCGACGCAGGGCACCCAGCCGGCGCTGAAGCTGACGCCGAGCAGAGCGCTGCTCAGGTAGCCCCAGCGGCGATTGACGTTGTGCATCTCGCTGACGCGCTTTTCGGTATAGAGCAACGCGGTGAAGAAGTCGAGAATGCTGACCAGCGCCGCCGCCGCCGGATTGTGCGCCAGGTCGGTGCGCTGCCGGATGAAGGCGGAGAGCCGGCTGAAAACGCCGATGGTGATCAGGCCGAACACGATCAACAGGATGGCGCCAAGACGTTGGATGACGGGTAAGAACTCGTTGAGGCTGCGCCCCAACAGGCCCGCGGCGGAGCCGAGCAACGTGAAGACGGCGCCGAAGCCGAGCACGAAGGCGACGGCGTGCAGAAAGACTTGCAGGCGGCCTGCCGGCTCGGTTGTCGCCGGGGGGCGCTGGGTTGCCGGTTGATCGGCGCGGATCGGCTGTGGTGCAACCTGTGTCATGGCTCGCTCGCTTTCTCGCCTGTCCGCTATTCGCGTTGCGCGGGCGACGCGGCGGCTGTCTCTTGCAGGGACTTCAACTCATCTTCCAACTCGCGCTGGCGGCGGCTGAGGTAGATGACGTATAGGGTGACCGCAAGCCAAACCGCGATAAACGCGGCAGCTAGGTAGAACATGCTATTCAATCTCCTCTCGTAATTCGGCGGCCCGGTCTTCCAGGCGAAGAATCCGCCAGCGCATGATCATGAGGCTGCTGAAGAGCAGCGAGAAGGCGATGGCGGCGATGAAGAGCGTCTGCGTCATGGTAGCGCCCAAGGCGAAGCCTCCCTGCGCTTCCGGGTTGTCGCCGGAAAAGACGACGGGATGGATGGAACGGAACCAACGCGCGCTGTAGTAGGTGAGCGGCAGGCTGAGAAAGGCGAAGAGCGCGTAGATGCTGCCGAAGCGCGCCCGCGTTTGGCGATTGTCGATGCCGTTGCGAAAGAGTAGATAGGCGATGTAGAGCAAGACAGTGATGGTGGCGGTGGTCAGCCGCGGGTCCCACGTCCAGTAGGTGTTCCAGGTGGGCTTGGCCCAGAAGATGCCGGTGACAATGGTGCCAAGGCCGAAGATGGTCCCAACTTCGATGCCGGCTTGTGTGGCCCGGTCCCAGTCGAGGTCTCGCGTGAGCAGGTAGACGATGCTGCCCGTGAGCGAGACGATGAAGCCGGCGAGCGCGCCGATATTGCAGCCCATATGCAGATAGAAGATGCGTTGGGCCGTCTGTTCGTCGCCGCTGAGGTTGATGGCGGGCTTGGCGTAGAGCAAAGAGGCCCACACCAGCGCGGCCATGGCGATCACCGTAGCGACGTTTAGCGCTAGTAAAGCGACTTCCCAACCGCCCGTGGCGGCGCGACGGCGGGTCATTGCGGCGGTAGTCATGCTCAGGCATCCTCCCAAATCAGGTCGAAGATCAGGAACGCAATAGTGATAAAGACCAAGTCATAGACGGCTAGGATCAGAAACCAGCGACCGAACTCGGTGAACTCGCGCCCGTCAAGGATATTGGCGGTCAGGCCGACGCCTGCAACAAAAATTGGAACCATCACAGGCAGCAGCAAGATCGGCAGCATCGTCTCGCGGGCGCGCGTGCTGGCGGTGAGCGCGGCGAAGAGCGTGCCGACGCTGACGTAGCCCAGCGTGCCCAGAAGCAGCCCAGCCAGGATCCAGGGGCTGAACAGGTTCACGTCGAAGATAACCAGGACGATGGGCACGACGAAGGCTTCCATGGCAAGCATGAAGGCCATCTGCGCGATCACCTTGCCGAAGTAGATGGCGCTGCGGTCCACTGGAGCCAGCAGCAACGCCGACAGGCTGCCGCGGTCGACTTCGGCGCCGAACACGCGGTTGAGGCCGAGCACGCCGGCAAAGAGCAGGACGACCCAGAGCACGCCGGGTGCAACCATGTCGGCGCGCGGCACGCGCAGGTCAAAGGCGAGGCCAAAGACGACCACAGCCAGGACGCTGAAGGCGATCATGGCGCTGAGATTCTCTTTGGCGCGGGCCTCGGCGCGCAGGTCCTTAGCGGCGATGGCGGCTACTTTGCGCAGGTAGGCGCGCCATCCCCCCTCGGTGCGCATCGACGCCGGCTGGAGGTCTGTCTGCGGCCCGGAAAGGGGCGGATTGTGTGACGGTGCGGTGAGCGTCATGGCGTGCCGTCGGCTTCTGCGTAGATCTGGCGCAAGCGTTCTCCGTTCAATTGGCCGGTCGGTTCCCGGCGCACAATTTTACCATTGCCGAGCAAGCAGACCGAATCGGCCCATTCGACAGCCCGATCCAGGTTGTGGGTGGAGAGCAGGATAGCGCGGTTGGATGCGCCCAGGCGGCGGATCAGGTCGTGCAGCATCTGGGAGCTGCTCTGGTCGAGCCCGGTGTCCGGCTCGTCGAGCAAGAGGACAGGCGGGCTGTGCAGCACGGCGCGGGCGATGGCGAGGCGCTGGACCATGCCGCGGCTGTAGGTGCGCACGGGGTCACGGCGGCGCGCCCACAGTTCGACCGCGTGCAGCACGCTTTCGATGCGCTCTTCGGGCTGATCTAGATCGTAGAGCGCGGCGAAGAAGCGCAGGTTCTCTTGGGCGGACAGGCTGTCATAGAGCAGGGGCGCATGGGTGACCAGGCCGATGTAGCGGCGCAGCTCGCGGCCGGCGCGTTGCAGGGACGCGCCGCCGAGGGAAATTTCGCCGCGGTCCGGCTTGGCGAGGCCGCAGATCATGCGCATCAGCGTGGTTTTGCCCGCGCCGTTCGCTCCGACCAGCGCCACGACCTCGCCCTGTGCTACGTCGAGGTCGATGCCGCGCAGCACGGGCTTGCGGCCAAAGCGCTTGTGCAAGTCGCGAACCGAGATCAACGCTGCGTCGGTCATGGCAAAGGACGGCCCAGGGTGGAGCGGTTAACTGCGTTGTGCGTCATCGTCGCGCTCCTCATCGTGCGCCTCACCAGATGAGGCCTCGTCGTCCCAATCGCTCCAGTCTACTGCGGTTTCGAGGATCTGCCGGGCTTTGTCGGCTAGGGGCGCGGGGGCCAGGACGACGGTACGCGCCAGCTTGCCGGTGGTGAGCCCGTAGATCGTGCCGACGGCTTCGCCCTGAATGATGGCCGGGATGCCTTCGCTCTCCAGGCGGCCGCGCACAATTTGGGCTTCCATGCGGTTGGCAGCTTCCCACACGACGACCGGCTCGGTCTCGATGCCGCCTCCGGCCGTGGCGCCGCTGGTCTCTTGCGGGGGCTGGTCTGTCTGCTTGTTAGCCTGTTCCGCGTCCTTGTCTTCTTCTTGCCGCTTGCGAAACCAGCCGGGTACTGCGTCTGAGTGAGTGGTCATGTGTCTGTGGCCCGTGATAGACGAGAGAGACGAAACGTTGCGATGAGTCAGAAGCCGGCGGCGTGTTCGCCGACGAACGGGTTGGAGATGCGCTCCTCGCCGATGGTGGTGCTGAGGCCGTGGCCGGGGTGGACGGCGTAGTCGTCGGGCAAGGCAAAAATTTGCTCACGGATGCTGGTGAGCAGGGTAGGGCCGTCGGCGCCGGGCAGATCGAAGCGGCCGATGCTGCCCAGGAAGAGCGTATCGCCGCCGAAGACCTGGCGGCCGCGGTGGTGGACGAAGATGACGTGTCCAGGCGCATGGCCGGGCGTGAAACGCACCTCTAGCTCCTCGTCGCCGAAGCGGATGATCTGGCCGTGCGTCAGGTATTCGTCCGGGTCGTCGATGGGGTCGACTTCCGAGTCGAGCCAGAGCCGGGCGC
>JASGTU010000139.1 GCA_030058085.1 Chloroflexota bacterium | reverse complement strand
GATTCACGCGGAAATGGGGCAGCCCGAAGACTGCCCCGTCTATTCTACAACTCCTGCAGGGTGAAACTGTGCATGTTACTGCCAACGCATGCCGCGCCCTCTGCCATTGTCGTCCCAGCGTGCGCCGCGGCCCCTGGCGCCCATTCGCCCCGTTTGGCCCTCAAGAATTTCTGCAAAGGTCTCCGCATCCAGATACTGCGGTTCGTACGTGTCGCCCGTTCGTTCCAGGTTGCGCATGAACGCCCGCAGGTGATTTTCGGAGCCGCGCAGCAGGTTCTCCATGGCGAAGCGGATGTCGTCGCTAGTTGTGTTCTCCAACGCTGCCATCAGATCGGCGATGTCCAGGTCTTCGATGGTGGCGCCGACCTTAAGCGCATCGACCGCCGACTTGCTCCCCTGGGCGACAAGTTGCGCATAGAGCGCTTGCAGTTCCGGATTCGTGAACTCGCCCTCAGCCTTGCCCGCCGCCGGATCGGTCAGGCCGTACTTCTCGATGAGCGTCAGCATGGCTTCCATGTGCTGCGATTCGCTGCCGGCGATGGTCTGGAAGATGGGCAGTTGCCACTCTTCGTAGAGGGCCAAATAGACATCGCGTGCCAGCTTCTCTTCCTCGCGCATGTACTGCAGCGCCTCGACCTCCGCCGCGGCGGGCGACGTCGCACTCACCGCCGGGGGCGTATCGGCTTCGGCTGCGCTCGCCTGCGCTGCGGGCGCAGCGACCGCCCATATCACTGCCGCCGTCAAAGCCGCAATACCCGCCATCATCCACTTGCTTCGTGCCAACATGTTCGTTTCTCCCAATCTGGCGCCGGCTTGTGAACCGGCTGCGTTCATATCGTTATCTGCCCCTAGCATAGCCGGCAGATCGGGAGAACTCTCGCAGAACCTATGGAGAAGTTGTGGAGATTCTCGCCTCCGCCAATACGCCGTCGACAAACGCCTGCATCCGTTCGAAATGCGACCCCTGCCAGTAGACCTGGCCGCACGCTTCGCACTGCTGGAATTCGTCGTAATAGCGCTTCGTTTTGGGCTCCAGCCGGTCGAGGATCGCCGCCTTGTCCACGGGATGCAGCAAGCCGTTGCAGTGCACGCAACGCCGCCAGGGCTGCGCCGCCGCGGCCAGGTCATAGCGGCGCAGCACGCAAACCAACTGCGCCCGCGGCTCGGTTTGGCGCACGCAGTAGCCGTACTCCACGATCTTGCGCTTGAGCAGCCCGCGGTCGCGCGTCAACAGCACGCGCCGCTCCGCGCTGGAGATGCCCGCCAGCACAGCATCCGTAGCATCGTTGGAATAGACCGCATCGAAGCCCAACATGCGCAGATACACCGCTAACTGCCCCAGATGCGTATCCAGCACGAAGCGCACCGGCGCGGGCAGCGGCGGTCGCAGCGCGATCCGCTGCACGCCCGGCGGCCCCTCGCCCCGCGGGTAGACGCGCACGCGGTCGCCTTCTTGCAGCCAGTAGGAGAAATCGACCGCCCGTTCACCGGCTAGGATCAGGTCCACCTCGGGGTGGGGCACGCCCAACGACTCAATCGGGTGCTTGACTGCGACCGTCCCGTCCAGCGGGCAGGCGATCTCCTGTCCGCGCTGGCGGGCGGGCAGAAAGTCATTCAGTTCGCCGTAAAACCGGAAAGATACCTGTTGCGTGTTCATTGTCCTGCATCGCATTGCCTTCCGCGCGCCGAACCGGCTTTTCGCTGCGCCCGTTGCGGTTGGCCGAGCGATTCTCTGCTACAATATCCCTGTGCAAAGAGCCGCCCAACGCATTCGCCGTCGCCTGGGCGCACGCCGCACCGAACCTAGAAAGCGCAACCCTATGGACCGTCGACGCGCCGTCGGCTACCTCCTCCTTACCGTCGTCCTGTGGAGCACCAGCGGCCTTCTCATCAAGCTTTTGCCCTGGAACGCCCTGGCTATCTCCGGCACGCGCAGCGGCATCGCCGCCCTGGTGATCTTAGCCTATCTTCGCCGCCCGGTCTTTACCTGGTCCTTCGCCCAGATCGGCGGCGCCATCGCCTACGTCTGCTCGCAGACCTTCTTCGTGGCAGCCACGCAGTTGACCACCGCGGCCAATGCTATCTTCCTTCAGTATACCGCGCCCGTCTATGTCGCCCTCTTCGGCGCCTGGTTCCTCAAAGAGCGGGTGCGCCCCGGCGATTGGCTCTCGATGGCTGCCATCTTTGCCGGCATGTTCCTCTTCTTTGCCGGCGACCTCTCGCCCGAAGGCTATCTCGGCAACGTCTTCGCCATCTGCGCCGGCATTAGCTTCGCCGCCATGATCGTCTTCATGCGCAAGCAAAAGGACGGCTCGCCGGTCGAGACTGCGCTGCTGGGCAATGTGCTGGCGCTGGCTGTGGGCCTGCCCTTCATCGTCTCCGAACTCGCAGGGGGGCCGGTATTGGACCTCCAAGATTGGGGCGTGCTGGCTTTCCTGGGCGTCTTCCAGTTGGGCGTCCCCTTCATCCTGTACAGCAAGGCGATCCGCGCCCTCGCCGCGGTCGAAGCGGTGTTGATCCAAACCCTGGAACCGATCCTCAACCCGCTGTGGGTTTTTTTGGTTATCCGCGAGACGCCCGGCCCGCTGGCGTTGATCGGCGGCCTGATCGTCTTGGCGGCGGTCACGGCGCGCGCCGTCATCTCCGCCGGGCGCAAGCGGCGCGGTCCGGTCGTCGCGCCCGCCGCGGACTGACGGTCAGCGGGCAACATACACCAGTAAACGGTCTGATCGCTAAATACGCACGATGTCATGTTGAGCGGAGCGAAACATCTCTGCCTCTGGTACAACGAGATTCTTCAGCTCGCTAACGCTCACTTCAGAATGACAGGCGCATGGAGACCAAACCAGTAAACAAGGAGCGTTCACATGGCTAAAGTTACCGGGGGCGAAGCAGTCGTCCACACCCTGATCGAGCGCGGCGTCGACACGCTCTTCGCCCTGCCCGGCGTGCAGAACGACCACCTGTTCGCCGCCCTCTACGACCGCCGCGACGAACTGCGCGTCCTGCACACGCGCCACGAACAGGGCGCGGCCTACATGGCGCTGGGCTACGCCCTCACCGCGGATAAGCCGGGCATCTTCTCGGTCGTGCCGGGGCCGGGGCTGCTCAACGCCTCCGCCGCCCTCTCCACCGCCTACGCCCGCAACGCCCGCGTCCTCTGCCTCACCGGGCAACTGCGCACCGCCGAGATCGGCCGCGGCTTCGGTCTGCTCCACGAACTGCCCGACCAGCTCGGCATCCTGCGCGGCTTGACCAAGTGGGCGGCGCGCGTCCCCTCCGCGCCCGAAGCCCCGCGCTTCATCGCCGCCGCCTACGAGCAAATGCTTTCCGGCCGCACCCGGCCTGTCGGCCTGGAGATTCCCTCCGACGTCCTGGCTGCGTCCGCCGAGGTCGATCTCTCCGCCGGCCCGCTGGACATCTACCGCCCGCCCGTCGACCCCGACGCCATCGACGCCGCAGCCAAGCTGCTGGCCGAGGCCAAACGCCCCGCCATCTTCATCGGCGGCGGCGCGCTCGACGCAGGCGACGAGCTGCAAGCTCTAGCCGAACTGCTGCAAGCGCCCATCTGCGCCACCTACAACGGACGCGGCATCGTCAGCGACCGCCACGACTACAGCCTCACCCTCACCGGCGGCCACAAGGTGTGGGAGACCGCCGACGCCGTCCTAGCCGTGGGCACGCGGCTGCAGTCGCCGCTGCTCAACTGGGGCTACGACGACGACCTGCGCATCGTCCGCATCGACATCGACCCCGAAGAGCATGGCCGCATTACGCCGCCCGCGGTGAGCATCCTAGCCGACGCCAAGGAGGCGCTGGCCGCGCTGATCCCCGCCGTGGAGAAGCGCTCGCCCGTCCGCCCCTCGCGCCGCGACGAACTGCGCAGCCTCAAAGCCGAGGTGCAGGCGCGCATGGACCGCCTCGAACCGCAGATGTCCTACGTGCGGGTCATCCGCGAGGAACTGCCCGACGACGGCTTTTACGTGGAGGAGATGACGCAGATCTCGTATGTGGCGCGCTACGCCATGCCGTTCTACCGGCCTCGCACCTGCGTCACCACCGGCTACCAGGGCACGCTGGGCTGGGGCTTCCCCGCGGCGCTGGGCGTCAAGGTCGCCAACCCGGACAAGCCGGTGCTGTCGGTGACCGGCGACGGCGGCTTCCTCTTCGGGGCCACGGAGCTTGCCACAGCCGTGCAGCATAAGATCCCCGTCGTCACGCTCCTCTTCAACGACGGCGCTTACGGCAACGTGCGCCGCACGCAGAAAGAGAGTTATAATAACCGCATCATCGCAACCGACCTCGCTAACCCGGACTTCGTCAAGCTGGCCGAAGCTTTCGGCGCGCAGGGTTTGCGCGCCCATTCCCCCGAAGAGGTGCGCGCTGCCATCCGCCGGGGGTTTGCCGCCGGCGTCCCTACGCTGGTCGACATCCCCGTGGGGGAGATGCCCAACCCGTGGGGCGCGTTCTTTGCGCCCAGAATCCGGCCGCGCCGGACCTGAGCAGGAGACGGGCGGTACGCGAGGATGAGGGGTAGCTGTCGAATAGCAGACTAGCCGATCAGTCGCTTTATGAGCTTGGATAACCTCGTGGAATGCGACAAATGTCGCTTGCCACGCTTGCTTTTATGGTGCAAACTGGATTTTACATCCCGTTCCCAGTCGTTCCAGGTCCATGAAGAGCTCGCTGCGCAAAATCGCAAGGAGCGCCCCATGTCCCCCGCCCCTCTGCCATATCTGCGTATTTCGTGTTTGGCTCGTTTTGTTGCGTTGCCCCTTCATTTATGTCGTTTGCCCCGTGGAGGGCGTAGCCTTTAGTCAGGCCGCGCTTCGTTGTATCGCGCGTTTCCTATTCCTTCGCTTCCTTCGCTGTTCACCGCTGCCGGCGCCCGGCGTTCATATGTTCGGTCACAGTATCCATCACGCGCTCATGCTCTAGCTTTTTATCTATCGTAGAGATAGATGAGGAGTCCCTACAATGAACCCCCGAATCATCAAGAGCATGCTCTTGATGCACCCCATCGGCCTGCTCGCGCAGGGTCTGCGCCGGTTGTCGGCCTTGGCTCACATTCCTTCCGTGTTCACCCATAACAAACGCTTACCCTTGTTCCAACGAGGAGATACGATCATGGCTATCTTCCTACGCAAGACCGTCACGACGCTGCTGGTCATTGGTACGGCGGCACTCCTAACCATCGGCATTGGTCACAGGGTGCAGGCGCAAATGGCGCCCGCGGCATGGATATGGGGAGGTCATCTGTGGAATTACTCTACGTTTAAGCTCGACAATTCAACGGCGAGAAGTATGACTGAGTACATGATATGGGCGGGTAATGACTACTCATCTAACACGGATCTCAACATAAGGAACCCGTCCTACAGTCACCTCTATGCAAATCTATGGCGCGGCGATGAAGGCCGGGCCAGAACCGTGTCTATTGTCAACGGCGCCATCCAGTGGAACAGCGCGCCCGCCTGGTCTAATCCAATCGGCATCAACACTCTTCCAGGGAGCGGCAGCATCCAGACTCAAGTCAACTACCGGTTGGGCAACGACCTATACCAGAGCATCTGGCAAAGCAATTATGGCTACTTCAGAACCGTCCCCATCGTCAACAATGTAGTCCAGTGGAACAGCGCATCGGCCTGGAGCAATCCGATCGCGATCAGCGGCATGCCGGGCAGCGGCAACATGCAGGCGCACGGCGACTATGCGGTCGGCAACACGCTGATGCAGGCCATCTGGCGCGGCAACCAAGGCTGGAGCCGGAGCGTGCCGATTGTCAACGGCGCGGTGCAGTGGAGCCAGGCAGGCGCCTGGTCCGGCCCGATCAATATCAACACGCTCCCCGGCGGCGGCGACATACAGGCTACCGACAACTATGTAGTGGGCAACACCTACTGGCAAAGCTTGTGGCGCAGCAACGTCCAGTGGACGCGCTACGCTCCTATCATCAACGGGAGCGTTGAGTTTGGTCAGGCATCAGATTGGTGGATTACCACCTCTCAAGAGAATTTGCCGGGCAGCGGTTCGGTGCAGGCGCAGGGCCACTATGTGCTTGTTCCGGGCACTGTAGCCGGCACGCTGCCACCGGAGGCGATTCGAGCCGAAGAGCGTAATTTGGGAGCTACAGGTTACCATGGGCTTGCAATGCCCATGGATGCTGAGGGGTGGTTATGCTACATTGTGACATTCCCCACGGGTTTCTGTAACATGACAAATGATAGGGCAACGTCAGCCAGAATTCTCTTCAGCACCTACTATGGTTATCCGAATCAACACTATCTGGCTCGTCATGAAATGGGGCACGTTTTTGGACTGTACCATCCATCAGAGATAGATTGCCCACTCCCGCTTACGGTTATGTACGTTCCCTCGTGTCCTCAGTTGCCAACTTTGCAGCAAGACGAGATTAATTGGATCAACTGGACCTACTAGTAAACACGCTCATCACCTAAAGGGTATATTTACCAGAGGGAGAAGAGTCTCATGTCGCATCAACTTCGGTCCTACGGCTATCGAATCCTGATTGGGATGATCATTGGCCTCGCCATCCTGAGCGCCCCGTTGCTTTCCCATGCATCACACGAGGAAGTTGATCTAGGCGTATTGGTTCCACCCCCTCAGTCATTGGATGAGTTGGCGGACAAAGCCCCGTTGATCTTTATCGGCGAGGTGGGGCCAATCGAACAATACCTGGACTTCGGTGGTTATGACTGGGATGGACAACTCATAGCCGCCCCTACAGACCCTTCCAATGCCCGTCTAGCGGGTATTCCATTCACGGACTTGCTCCTTCACGCAAAAGAAGTATTCCGCGACGACGGGACCATCGCCGGGAAGGAGCCAATCATTTTGCGTGTACTTGGATTTGCCACGGCAGAGCATAAGCAATTGAGTCAAGCGAGCGAGTTTCCCTTGAGCTTCACCGGCGACCAGCATCTCTTCGTGCTCACGCCCAATCCTGATGGGCAGAGCTACGGCTTCTACTACGGACCCTGGAGCCGCTTGATCGTGGATGGGGACATCCTGCGCGTCAGCAACGGCGAGCAGCAGCCCCTTCAGTTTGGGGACAAGAGCCGGCCTGTTACACTGGAGGAGTTCATCCAGGCCGTCAAGGGTGAATAGGCTGTATTTCAGGAAGGGCTTACCGAAGAGAACGCAGAAAACAGCAGGACTCTGCGCCCTCTGCGGCTTTACTTGTCGTTTTTCTTTGCGCCCCTGTAGAGAACCGGCAGGCAGGCGGCTGGGTCACAGCCGCCAATATCTATAGGAGATTCCCGATGCTCTCCATCTTTCGCCACCGGCAAGCGACTCGCTTCTCCCACTCTCAAAGGGATATCGTTAGGCGGATTGCACTTATCGTGAGCGGCCTTCTGCTGATGCCGGCGTTGGCGGCCTGCGGTCTTGATGCACCTCCGCGAGTCTACCTGTTGTGCAATGAAGCAGGCGGACGCATCGAACACCGGTCGCTGCTGGATGGCAGCGATCTGTCAATAGAATATTGCGTGTTTGCGGACGGCACAGAATGTCATAAGTTACAGTTCTACCATGGAACTTGCACGCCGCCTGGAGCCAACGCTCCCCTCAGCCCGATACCCATGCCAATTGGGGGGGTTGGGGCGCTACTGGGATTCGGTTTCGACTATACTGGCCCTGCTCCCTCTTTGGATGCGCTCATAGACCGCGCCCCATTGATCTTCATAGGCACAGTAGGGCCAATCGAGCAACACCTCGAGGTGAGCGGCTATTACGGAGAAGAGGGGCAACTCGAGTCACCTACCGACGCGGAAGGCGCCTCTCTACCCGGTTACGATTACCCGGCTACAGACTTTATTCTCCAGGTCGAAGAGGTGATCCGCGACGACGGGACGATTGCGCGCGGCGAGCCGATCGTCTTGCGCTGGCTGGGCCATGCCACAGAGAGGCTGAAGCAGGCGTCCCAAGAGGGCGAGTATCCCGTGAGCTACACCGGCGACCGCTATCTGTTTCTGCTTTTCCCCTATCCCGATGGAGAGACTTACGGCTTCTACTACGGACCCTGGAGCCGGCTGATCATCGATGGCGAGATGCTGCGCGTCAGCAACGGCAAGCAGCAGCCCCTTCAGTTCTGGGACGGCGCCGGGCCGGTCACGCTGGAGGAGTTCATCCAGGCCGTCAAGG
>JASGTU010000138.1 GCA_030058085.1 Chloroflexota bacterium | reverse complement strand
TTCGTTGCCGGCGTCTTCGGAGAGGACCTCGCGCAGCTTCCAGATGACGAAGCCGAGGCCGACGATGCCCAAGACAAGGGCGACATATATTGATGCGGATCCTGCTAACAAGGTATTGCCTCCTTTTAGGAACAATGCTGCTACTGCTTCATAGGACGATGACAGGCCCATACGGGCTTAACAGAGGCCGATTTCGGCGTTGAATTGCACAGTGCGAATCAGAGCCGGCCCCCCGCAAGCCAGGCGGAGAGAGCGAATCTGCGCGACTCGTCTGCGCAGGCGGCGCAGCGACCGTTGGTGCGCCAAGTGTAAAATAAGCCTCCGCCGATCAGCGTCGGGGCAGAGGCTTATGGCTTACTTGTTGCGGCGGCGCCGCGTGGCGCCATCTGCACTGCGGGCCTTAGGCTTACCGCAGGATGACGGCAACGCTCGTTGCATCACTGATGACGATGCATGGGACGATTGTGGTCGTGTATGTGACAGTGCAGACATTGCATGGCGCCGTAGTGTGATAAGCAGTCGATTGCGCCTGCAAAGAACAGACGCACATACGCCTAATTGTAATTTGACTCACAATCGCAAGTCAAATTTTCGGGGTGCAATCCCCGCGTTGCCAAAGGGTGTACGCCGATGGTACACTGTCGGCCAGAAGGTTGACTTGTTCGTTGCAGGCGGCTCACGATCCGGCTTGGCTAGTTCGGTTGCCGATCCGCCGGCTGTATGCTTCTTGTGGGCGTCGCCCTACGCACAGCCTCGTCGACTTTGTCCGGAAGACCAAGCCATGCCCGCCTCGCAGCGTCGCGCGTCCCTGATCTACAACCCAAATGCCGGTTTCTGGGATTGGCATGACGCCATCGACGGCTTCGCCCAATTCTGGAAGCGGCAGGGCTGGTCGCTCGAAGTCGAGTCGACAGAACGCCCGAACCACGCTACAGAACTCGCGCGCGCAGCCGTGGCAGACGGCCAACGCCTCATCTTCGCCGCCGGCGGCGATGGCACCCTGAACGAGGTTGCCAACGCCTTGGCTGGTACGGATGCCGTGCTGGCCCCGCTGCCCGCGGGTACGGCCAACGTGCTTGCCAAAGAATTTGGCCTGGCCTTACCCAACATTCTGACGCCGAACTGGATGCTCCAGGTCTCGCGTTCGCTGGCGGCCGGGCGCATCCAGCGCATGGACGTAGGCCAAAGCGAGGAGAGCGGTCGCTACTGGCTGCTGTGGGCCAGCACCGGCGTGGACGGTTATATCGTCAACCAGGTGGAGCCGCGCTCGCGCTGGCTCAAGCGTCTGGGCAAGCTCGGCTATTTGGCCAAAGCCCTGCTGCATCTGCCCAGCTACCGCAGTCCGCATGCCGTGGTGACGGTGGACGACCGCACGCTGGAAGGCGAGTACCTAATGGTCAACGCCAGCAACATTCGCATGTTTCTCGGCGGCGAAGTCAACCTCAACCGCAACGCCGTCCTCGACGACGGCCAGTTTGAGATATGGCTGCTGCGCTGGCGCGAGTGGTCCAAACTCGCCGAATACGCCCTCGAAATGACGCTCGAACAGCACGAACGGGACCCCGACGTGACGGTGCTGACAGGCCGCAATGTAGCGGTGCGCTGTTCGCCGCCGATCCAATATCACCTGGATGGCGAGCCGGCGGGCGATACGCCTTTCACTTGCCGGCTGCGGCCGCAAGCGCTGCACATTCTCGTGCCCGACACCGCGCCTGATGACCTGTTCACCCTGCCCGGCGAACCTCTCCCCGAATGACTCACATGCGCCGCACTGTGTGACCCAGATAGGCGGATCGCAGCGGCGTCGCTCAAACCGGCTCTAGCCCATGACCCCATTCACAGACACGCCCCACACAACACGCTGCCAGAAAAGGAATTGCGCCCCATGGATGCCCAACCGATCTTCCTAAGCGAGACCCTAGCCGCGCTGCCGGAACCGTGGCCCGACTCGCTTTTGCCCGCAATTCAAGAACGGCTGGCCGCCACGGAGCGCACCCTCGTGGTCCTGGACGATGACCCGACCGGCACGCAGACCGTCCACGACGTGCCGGTGTTGACCGAGTGGTCCGCGCCCGCTCTGCAGGCCGAACTGGCGCGCCGCCAGCCGGTCTTCTTTGTCCTCACCAACTCGCGCAGCTTGCCATTGGCCGAGGCCCAGGCGCTGAATGCCGAGATCGGGCGCAACCTGACCCGCGCCGCCCAGGCTGCCGGCCGCGACTTCGCCGTGGTCAGTCGCAGCGACTCCACCCTGCGCGGCCACTACCCGGGCGAGGTCGACGCGCTGGCAGAGGGCCTGGGCCAACGCTTCGACGCCACGCTCATCATCCCCTTCTTCCTCGAAGGGGGTCGCTACACACTTAACGACATCCATTACGTGGCAGAAGGCGATGCGCTCATCCCCGCGGCGGAGACGCCCTTCGCCCGCGATGCCGCTTTCGGCTATCGTTCGTCCGACCTGCGCGATTGGGTCGAGGAAAAGACGGGCGGCCGCGTGCGCGCGGCGGATGTGCGGGCCATCAGCATCGAGCAGCTTCGCTCCGGCGGCCCGCGTGCGGCGGGAAAGGCGCTGATGGAGCTGGCGGACGGGGCAGTCTGCGTCGTCAACGCGGCTGAGATGCGCGACATGGAGGTCTTTGTCAGCGGACTGCTGGACGCGGAGGAGAGCGGTAAGCGTTTCCTTTACCGCACAGCGGCCTCGTTTGTGCAGGCGCGCGCCGGCATCGCGCCGCGCCCGCTGCTCGGTCCTAACGACCTCTCCTTGCCCGCCGAGGGCGGGGCGCTCTTTGTCGTCGGCTCCTACGTGCCCAAGACGACTGCGCAGGTGGAGCGCTTGCTGGCTGAAACCGGCATCGCCCGCGTCGAGATAGACGTCGCCGCGCTGCTCGACGACGCGCACGCCCGCCAGGCCGTGGCTGCCGCCGTCGACGCGCTGAACGCGGCGCTGCAGGATGGTCGAGACGTCGTGCTCTACACCAGCCGCGGCCTTATCACCGGCGCGGACGCCGCCGAAAGCCTTGCGATCGGCAAGCGCGTTTCCGACAGCCTGGTCGAGATCGTGCGCAGCCTGGAGGTGCGCCCGCGCTACTTGGTCGCCAAGGGCGGCATCACATCCAGCGACATCGCCACCAAGGCCTTGGACATTCGTCGCGCCTTCGTGTATGGCCAGGCGCTGCCCGGCGTGCCCGTATGGCAGGCAGGGCCGGAGAGTCGCTACCCCGGCCTGGCCTACGTCGTCTTTCCCGGCAACGTGGGCGGCGACGATGCGCTGGTGCGGATCGTCCGCTCGCTGGACGCGGATTGATCCGCCCGGCCTACGGCCTTCGCTTCCAGCGCGGCGATCGGCTATAATGGTCTCCTGTTAACCGATCCGCCGGAGACGATAGACGAACGAGCGCATGACGAATCCCATGGCATCTACTTCTGCATCCCCCTCATTTCGGCCCGCGCAGCGGGTCAGCGGCTTCGGCACAACCGTGTTTGCCGAGTTTACGGCTCTGGCGAACCGGCACAACGCCGTCAATCTCGGACAGGGCTTTCCCGACTTCCCCGCGCCCGACTTCATCAAAGAGGCGGCGCAGCAGGCCATCGCCGCGGACTTGAACCAGTACGCTCGCAGCGCCGGGCAGCCCAATCTGGTGCAGGCGCTGGCCGATCTGTACGGCCCGCTCTTTGGCCGCGAATTGGATCCGCAGACCCACATCGTCGTGACTGACGGCGCTACCGAGGGCATCTTCGCCACGGTGCAAGCCCTGGTCGATCCCGGCGACGAGGTGATCCTAATCGAGCCGTTCTATGACAGCTATCCCGCCTCGGTCATCATGGCGGGCGGCACGCCGGTGTACGTGCCGCTGCGCCCCGTGCATGAGGGCGGCGGCGCAGCAAGCTGGGCGCTGGGCATGGATGAACTGGCCGCGGCCTTCACCCCGCGCACCCGGCTGTTGATCCTCAACACGCCGCAAAACCCGCTGGGCAAGGTCTACACCGCGGTCGAACTGGAACAGATCGCGGCGCTGGTGCGCAGGTCGAACGCCTACGTGCTCAGCGACGAGGTTTACGAGTGGATGACCTACCCCGACGGGGCCAACCCGGTCGAGCATGTGCGCATCGCCACGCTGCCTGGCATGTGGGAGCGCACCGTCACCCTGGGCAGCGCCGGCAAGACCTTCTCGGTGACAGGTTGGAAGATCGGCTGGGCTATTGCCGACGCGCCGCTGGCCTGGGCCATCTTCAGCGCGCACCAGTGGATCCCGTTCACCGTCGCCACGCCGCTGCAAGAGGCGGTGGCTATTGCGCTGCAACAGGCGACGGAGGACGGCTATTTCGCCTGGCTCGGCGAGATGTACCGCGGCAAGCGCGACCGTCTGTACCGCGTGCTGGACGAGATCGGCCTCAACCCGGTCAAGCCTGATGGCTCCTATTTTATTCTGTTCGACACGGCGCGGCTGGATGTGCCGGTCGAGGCGGGCGACCGCCGCGACTACGCCGTCTGCCGCTGGTTCACCCAGGAGGTTGGCGTAGCCGCCATCCCGCCCAGCCCGTTCTACAGCCCGCCGCACCAATACCTGACCGATAACCTGGCGCGCTTCACTTTTTGTAAGACGGACGGCGCGCTCGACGAAGCGGCGCGACGCCTGGTTGCGACCTTGGGGTGATCTTGGCCTTATACTAATTCCCGAAAGGAATTGCGGCGTTCTATGGAAATTTCTGCACAACAGGGTGACATCACCCAACAACAAGCCGATTGCGTGGTCGTCAACCTCTTCGAGGGCATGACCGCGCCCAAAGGCGGCACGGGCGCGCTCGACCAAGCCCTGGGCGGAGCCATCAGCCGCCTGATCTGGTCGGGCGATTTCTCCGGCGAGGCGGGCAAGACCGCGCTGCTCTACGCCGGCAGTGAAACCCCCGCGCCGCGCGTGCTGGTGGTCGGCCTCGGCAAGCCCGAAGCCTTTGACCTGCACGCCGCGCGCCAGGCTTCCGCTGTTGCCGCCAAGGCCACCGCCGGCCTCCGGGGTGTCAAGACCTATGCCACGGTGCTGCATGGCGCGGGCTTGGGCGGCCTGGAAACCGCGGCGGCGGCGCAAGCGCTGGCGGAAGGCGCGCTGCTCGCGCTCTACCGCCCGCCGCAGTACAAGCGCGAGGCTTCTGAGATCGGTCCGGAGTCCTGCGTCGTGGTCGAGTTCGACGCCGAAAAGCTGCCCGCGATTGAGGCAGGGCTAGAGGCTGGTAAGGCTATCGCCGCGGGCGTCAACAGCGCGCGCAACTATGTCAGCGAGCCGCCCAACGTGCTCTACCCGGCGGAGTTCGCCGAGCGCGCCATCGCAATGGCCGAAGCGACGGGCCTGTCATGGTCTGTGCTGGGCAAGCGAGAGATGCGCGAGCTTGGCATGGGTCTGGCGTTGGCTGTGAGCCGCGGCAGCGCACACAAGCCGCGCCTCGTCATCCTCGAACACGCGCCGGACGCCGCGGCGGATCAACCGCCGCTGGTCCTGGTCGGCAAAGGCATCACCTTCGACACAGGCGGCATCAGCATCAAGCCGTCCGAGAATATGTGGTATATGAAGGACGACATGAGCGGCGCGGCCGCGGTCATCGGCGCGATGGAGGCCATCGCCCGCCTCAACCTGCCGCGTCGCGTGATCGGCCTAGCCATCTGCGTCGAGAACATGCCCGACGGCAAAGCCTATCGTCCCGGCGACATCCTCACCGGCATCACCGGCAAGACGACCGAGATCATCAGCACTGACGCAGAAGGCCGGCTCGTCTTGGCGGATGCGCTCGGCTATGCGGCGCGCTACGAACCGGCTGCCGTCGTCGACCTGGCGACGCTGACCGGCGCTATCGGCGTTGCCCTGGGACGTCAAGCCGCCGGCCTCTTTGCCAACGACGAGGCGCTGCTCAACGCGCTGCTTGTCGCGGCGGAGCGCAGCGGCGAACGGCTCTGGCCTATGCCCATGTACGCCGAATACGCCGACGAGATCAAGAGCGACATGGCCGAGGTTAAGAACTCCGGCGGGCGCACCAGCGGCGTGTCGAGCAGCGCCAAGTTCATCGAGCACTTCACCGAGGGCTACCCCTGGGCGCACCTCGACATCGCGTCGATGGTATGGACCGACGCCGACGCCAACCCGGTCAATCCGAAGGGCGCCACCGGGTACGGCGTGCGGCTGCTCGTCGAGCTGGCCAACGCGCTCTAGGCCAAGGCCGGTACACAGTGGAAGAAGGGACAACTCCCATGCATCAGAACAGTCAGTCTTCAGCAGCCCAGCAATCGGCACGCCGCAACCTTTTCCGGCCGAACTTGCGGCTGTGGGGCTTGCTCATCGCTGTAGGCGCCATCCTCCTTTTTGCCGCGCCCGCCCAGGCCGCCATCGACGCGCAGGAAGGCGCGGCGACGCCCGAGCCGTCGCTGTGGTTTATCCTGCTGCCGCTCATGGCCGCTTCCCTCGCCATCGAGCGCGGCGTCGAGATGTTTTGGAATTACATCGACTGGGTGCTGCTCAATTTCCGCCGCTGGCAGCCCGCCCAGGTCAAATCGCCGCAATATGTGCAGTTCAAGAGCGGCACGAGCCTGGTGCTCAGCGTGGTGTTGGGCATCTTGATCTCGAACTATACGGGCATGCGTCTGTTCGACTACCTGCGTCCGCTCGTTCCCAACTTCGTGGACAGCGTGCCGGGCGTGTGGGATGTGATCATCACGGGCTTCATCATCGGGGCCGGCGCCAAGCCGATGCACGACCTGATCGGCATGCTCACGCAGACCAAGAACCTGCTGGGCAACAGCGCCATCAAACAGCGCGAGACCGCGGGCGCGGCCGTAGCCGACAGCATGCTCAAGATCGCACAGAGCGAGGCGCAGGCCATGATCGACGTGCCGGGCGTAGGGCCGGCGCGTCTCTCCGCGCCAGGCGATGCGGGCGACGACGAAGAGGCGACGCACGACGCATTCTCGACCGCGGTCGAATACCTGGACGACATCCGCAACCGCACGGTGATCTAGCGCGCACACGTCTCTATCCGTACTGTCTTGCTGAACGAAGTGAAGCATCCGGCCTTTGCCTACTGTGTCAGTTTCATAGAAGCGGAGCGAAACGCCTAACCGGCGCCCGGAGAGTGGTAAGGAGAGATTCTTCAGCTCGCTGCTGCTCGCTTCAGAATGACAGGCGCGGGGTGATTAATCCGTCTGGAGCTAGAGACCATAGACAGCAAAGAGCCGGAGCGCAATCATGCTCCGGCTCTTGGTTTGTGCGCTTATGCGGCTGTTCGAGTAACACACAACGGATAGAGCGGCCTCGCTCAGGGCCTTACGGGCGGCGCCGCGCCCTGCGCCAGCCTGCCCACAGCAGCAGCGTTATCGCCACAAGGGCCAACGCCTGCCACACGGCCCGACGTCCCTCGTCCGGCGGCTGTTCAAAACGCGTGCCGAGCGCTCGCTGTGCGCTGTGCTGGCGATGGGTGCGCTCCAGCGCTTGGTAGAGGTCGCGACGGAACTGGGGCGCGGGATGCACCGCGGGCAAGACGTCCGCCACGTCCTCGGCCAATTCCGTCAAAGGCGCTAGCTCAGGCGCCATGACCATGATGGCCGCGCTGAAATTATCGGACACGCGCACCTGAACGGTGCGTGCATCACGCGTGCGTCGCTGCGCGACGAGACGGTTCCAGTGGCCTTCCAACACGTCCTCCGGCCCCAGCGTC
>JASGTU010000137.1 GCA_030058085.1 Chloroflexota bacterium | reverse complement strand
CTACCAGGGCTTCTTCCAGATGCGCGACAACACGGGCAAGCTCTTCGGGCAAGTGATATGGGCCGGCATCCAGGTGCCGGATCCCAACCCGCCGCCCACGCCTACGCCCGTGCCCGCACCGCCCAGCGTAGACGTCAACCCCAATCTGCGTGCTGATTCCACCTGGATCAACCAGGGGCAGTGCACCGCCATTCGCTGGGACGTGGATAACGTCAACGCCATCTACTTCGTGGACGGCGGCAATGTCCAGGGTGTAGGCGGCCACGATGCGCGCACGGTCTGCCCCGGCCAAACCACGAACTACGTCTTACGCATCACGCGGCGAGACAACGCAACGGTCGAATTCCCGATCACGATCAATGTCAGCGGCCCGCCGCCGCAGCGCCCCGGCCCTCGCATCGATCGCTTCTGGGTCAGCAGCACCGGCGTACGCGCCGGCGAATGCATCCGCTTCGAGTGGCGCGCGATCGACGCCGACGGCATCAACCTCTACCTCGGCGGCAAGAACAAGGTATCCGGCGGCCCGCCCGAAGGCTCCTGGCAGGATTGTCCCTCCAAGAGCGGCCCGCACGAGTATAAGCTGGAAGCCTACGGCAACGGCCACACCAAGCAGAAAATCACCGTCTACGTCCAAGGCGGCGGTGGCGGCGGAGGCCGCGACGAATAACGCCTGAACGCAGGCCAACACAGCAGCAAAAAGCCCCGGGCGACTTGAGATCGTCCGGGGCTTTCTAGTGAAAACGCTCTGTTGCTACACGGCGCGGCGATGAAGCGTCTACGCCTGCCGCGGGTCCTCGACCAGTTCCAACACGTTGCCGTCTGGGTCGAAGAAGAAGGCGGTGCGCACATTCTGGAAATCGCGCGGCTCGCTGCGAATCTTCACGCCCTTGGCGATCAACTCCTGGAAAGCCTCGTCTACGCTCTCCACATGCAGCGCCAGATGATCCCAGCCGCCCGTCGGCGCGACCCCTGCTGTCACATCGTCGCGTCCGATCAGCTCAATCGTCGTGCTGCCCACGTCGATGAACACGATGTTGACATCGTCCCAACGACGCGTGATGGGAAAACCGAGCGTCTGCGCATAGAAGCGCTCCATCTCCGCAAAGTTCGGCGTCCGCAGCGCCACATGATGAGTGCCCGCCAGCTTCATTCGTTCGCCCCCTTAAGGCTGTACGTCAGTACGTATGGGTGAAAACCGTCAGTCATCCAGCTTGACCTCACAGCCAAGCGCCGCCGAACGCATGATGCCGTCGACGATGCGCACGCTCGACAGCGCCTGCTCCGGCGTGATGATGTCGACCAAAGCATCGCCGTTCAGGCGCGCCACAAAATTCTCGATCAGATGCGCATACGAACTGACCTTGTCCACGGGCACGTTGGTTTCGATGTGCGCCTGCTGCCCGTTCAGCACCGTATACAGGTCGACGCCCTCACGGTTGGTCACGTTGGCCCCGCCCTTTGTGCCGTAGAGTTCGGCGAAGAACTGCTCAGGCAGATGCGAGGCCCACGCCACCTGGAAGATCAGCGACACGCCGTTGGCGAAACGCACAAACGCCCACGTCAGATCGTCCACATCATAGCGCACGCCCTCACCGGGCTTGGAGATGTCCAGGCCCCAGCCGCCCAGGCCAACGCCTAGCTTGCCCAACTTGTCATACGATACGCCCGTAACGCTGACTGCTTCCGGGTACCCCATCAAGTAGAGCACGCGGTCGAGGGCGTGCACGCCGATGTCCAGCAGGCTGCCGCCGCCCGCCAGGTCGCGATTGGTGAACCAACTGCCGTAGCCGGGGATGCCGGCGCGGCGCTGCCACACGGTGCGCGCGGCGTAGATCTCGCCGAAGAAGCCCGCGTCTACGTGCGCCTTAGCCGCCTGCATCGGCGCTGAATAGCGGTAGTGCGTGCCGACCGTCAGGACCTTACCCTTCTGCGCGGCGAAATCCATCATCTCCTTGGCGTCGGCGTAGGTCAACGCCAGCGGCTTTTCGCACAGCACATGCGAACCCGCCTCCAGCGCCGCCAGCGTCATCGGCTTGTGGAAGATGTTGGGCGTCGCCACCACCGTGATGTCCGGCTGCACCTTCTCCAGCATCTCGCGATAGTCGGTGAAGGCCTGCGGAATGCCGGTATCTTTGGCGACGGAGCGCACGCGCTCCTCGTTGACGTCGCACACCGCCACCGCCTCCACACCCTCCAACCGCCGGAACGAGGGAATATGCGACCACTGTACGACCATGCCTGTGCCGATAAAGGCAACCCGCCAGGTTTTCTTTTCGCTCATCGCTTACCGTCCTTTGTCAACTGGATGCGAATCAATCATTTCAAAACCATCAAGGTAGCGGCGGCATCCCTGCCGCCGGATGATGCACGAGCGGCAAGGATGCCGCCGGATGATGCACGAGCGGCAGGGATGCCGCCGGATGATACATGAGCGGCAGGGATGCCGCTCCTACGACTAGCGCACGACGTCACTCGTCGCGAAAGAGGATGACGTGCAGGAACTTCGGACCGTGCACGCCCAACGTCAAGATCATCTCAATGTCGGCGGATTTGCTCGGCCCCGTGATCAGCGTCAAATTGGCGTGGATGCGCAGGAGATCCACCAGCGCACCGGCCTGTCGCTGCTCGTCCAGCCAGTCCTCCGCCGTCGGGTAGAGCCGGCTGAAGGGAACCAGGGCGGCATGATAATAGGGCAGCAGGCTGGCTGACCGGCTCATGCCCGCGCCCGTTCTAACCAATAGCGAACCGGTCGCGGCAAAGGCCGCCTCCACGCCGCTGACGCCATAGCGGATCGAGCGGATCGCCTCGCGGCTTTCCTTGCCCGTCAAGTCAGACGGCGCCACGAGCGTCAGGCCCATGTCACGAAAGGCATCGTCCAGCCCGCCGACCGGCAGCGAATCCGGGTCCCAGACCAGCACGCTGCGCTCCTGCCCCGTTTTGATCACCGCGCCCTTCTGCGCGGCGGTATCCTGCTCCATCCAGTCCACCACGCAGCGCAGCAAGGTCAAGCGCGCCTCGGTTGGCGTCTCGACCACCTCGTAGCTGCCGTACAGCGCGGTCAACTCCTGGCCGAAACGATGCGCCAGCGCCGGCGCGTCGCCTTCGGCGCTGGTCACAGTCATACGCGTGGCGTCTGTCAGCGGCTCCGGGTCCGCCGGCGGAAAGCGCAGATCGGGCTGCGCCAAAGCGTTGCGCAGTTTGGAGAGAATCGCGTCGCGTTCGACCATGTCTAGCCCTCCCCCGGCTCGCGGCCGGAGATCGACTTGCGTCGCTCCATGCGTTCCGCCCATAGTTCGCGGAAGCTTTTCCTCGCCAGCGGCGGGAAGTGGCGCGTCTTGGTCCAGGCCGAAAATGGCGGCGGCATATGGGTGATCGCCCCGCCGTTGAAGGACGCCAACAAGTTGCTGCCCAGGCTGCCCATCTTGCCGCCGGCTTCGTATAGTTTGCGGCTCTGCATCATCTTGAGGAAGCCCTGCATCGCCTGCCGCTCCAACCAGGACGGCGCGCCCTGCTGCACGTAGTAGTGGCGCAGGTCCAACAACAGCCGCGGCAGATCGATCATCACCGGGCAGGCATCGCGGCACGCGCCGCACAGGCTGCTGGCGTAGGGCAGCTTCTCCGGCTCGCTTGCCTCGACCGCCAGCATCGGGCTGATCACCGAACCGATCGGCCCGCTGTACGTGCTGCCATAGGCGTGCCCGCCGATCTCGCGATAAACCGGGCAGATGTTCAGACACGCACCGCAGCGAATGCACATCAACGCCTCGCCATAGCCGCGCGCCAGCATCTCGCTGCGCCCGTTGTCCAGCAGCACCACGTGAAATTCCTCCGGCCCATCCACGTCGAGCGGCTGCCTCGGCCCGCTGGTCATGGACAAATAGACCGTGACCTGCTGCCCCGTCGAACTGCGGCTGAGCGCCTGAAGCTGTAAGAACGCGTCTTCTACGCTGGGGACCAGCTTCTCGATGCCCATCACCGCCACATAGACGCGCGGCAGGCTTGCCACCATGCGCCCGTTGCCCTCATTGGTGGCGATGCACACCGTCCCTGTCTCGGCGATGGCGAAATTGCAGCCGCTGACGCCCATGTCTGCGCTGAGGAACTCGCGGCGCAGACTGGCCCGCGCCGCGCTGCACATCACTTCGGCGTCCAGGGTCGGCGGCATGTCCAGCTTCTCCTGCATGACGGCGGCAATGTCCTCAATGCGTTTGTGCGCCGCCGGCGCCACGATGTGACTAGGCGGCTCGCCCGCCAACTGGATGATGTACTCGCCCAGGTCCGTCTCCACCACCTTGACGCCTGCGCCTTCCAGGGCGTCGTTCAGGCAGATTTCCTCGGTGACCATCGACTTGGACTTGACCACCTTTTGCACGGCGTGCCGCCGCGCCAGGTCGAGCAATATGCGGTTGGCGTCGGCGGCGTCCTGCGCCCAATGCACATGGCCCCCATTCTCCTCGACGTTGGCCTCGAACTGCTCCAGCAGGTCGGGCAAGTTACGCAGCACGTATTCCTTCATCTGGCGGACCTGGCGGCGCAGCTGTTCCCCGTCCACCGCGCCCATAGCGGCGACGCGCGACGCGCTCATCCGCCCCACGGTGCGGTTGAGCACTGTCTTCAGATTTTTATTGTGCAGCGCGTCGTGGATGCGTTCCTTATAGGGGGCGTGCAGATTTATCGGTGCGGTAGGCATGCCGGTCTTTCCTACGAAAATACAAACGAGCGATTACGCTTGGCGCGGCTAGCGCACGTCCTGCCAGCGTCGCGGCTGTCCGCCGGCGGCGGGCGGCTTACTTACGGAAGCAGGGGCTTCATCGCGCGGCAATTCCTCAGGCGTTTCGACCACATCGACCTGGCTGTTGAGGATCTCGGCGATGTGCACGGCGCGAATGTGCTGCCCCTGCTTGCCCAACAGCCCGTTGATGTGCGTCAGGCAGCTCACGTCACACATGGCGACCACATCGGCGCCGCTTTGCTCCAGATTCAGGCACTTGCGCCGGCCCATAGCCGTGCTGATTTCGGGGTTCTTGATCGAGAAAAGCCCGCCGAAACCGCAGCATTCGTCATGCCCGACCAGGTCAACCAGTTCGGCGTCCTCGACATTCGCCAAGAGCGTGCGCGGCTGTTCGTCGATGCCCATCTCGCGCAGCAGATGACACGACGCATGGTAGGTGACCTTGCCCTCGAAACGTGCGCCCGTGGCGGTCACGCCCAGCACATCGACCAGGAACTCGGTCAACTCGAAGGTGACCACGGCCAATTCCTCCGCTCGCCGCCGCTCCGCGGCCATAGACGGGTCTTCAAACAGGGCCGAATAGAAATGGGTGACCATCGCTGCGCAGCTTCCGCTAGGGACGACGATGGCGTCGACTACGCCCTGCCGGATGAACGGCTCGAACACGTCCAGATAGCGTCGCGCCAGGGCGCGCGCCTCATCGCGAAAGCCGGCGTTGAACGCGGGCTGTCCGCAGCAGGTCTGCTCATAGGGAAAGACGACCTCCACGCCGTGACGCTCCAAAAGCTCGGCGGCGGCAAGGCCGACCTCCGGGTAGAGCGTATCGACCATACAGGTGACGAACAGGGCTACCCGGCGCGGCGGTGTGGCAAATTGTTTCGTGGGTCTCATGGCGGAATGGCGGCTCGGCAAACTCGGCGGATGAACGTCGACTGGTTAACTGGATGCGGACATTATGACACGGCGCCGGTTCCGCGTCCAATCAGGCCGCACAGAACGCACGTTCTGCACCGCGCGAAAATTGACGCCCCGCCATCTTCACAGTACAATGAAGCGGTACAACGAAATGGAAGAAACCGGGGCGAACAGCCGCGGCTATTGTCGTTTGCCGGCCTGGCGGCGAACCGTCACGAGAACCGTCACGGATGGGCGGGCGCTTCCTCCAACAAGAGGCGGAAAGGAAAACCAAGCTATGTTTCAACAGATCATTCTTGTCGGGAACCTCGGGCAGGACCCGGAGATGCGCTATACGCCCAGCGGCGTGCCGGTTACTAGCTTTAGCTTGGCGGTGAACCGTGTTTGGACCGGCCAGGACGGCCAACGCCAGGAGAAAACCACCTGGTTCCGCGTGACAGCTTGGCAACGCGAGGCCGAATTGGCAAGCCAGTATCTTTCCAAGGGCCGTCAAGTTTTGGTAATCGGAGAAGTGGAAGAAGCTCGCCCATGGACTGACCGCGATGGTAATCAGCGCGCCTCACTGGAAGTGAGAGCCCGAACTATTCGCTTTATCGGCGGCCGCGGCGACGCCGGCATGGGCGGCGGTTACGGCGACGAAGAACACGCCGCCTCCGGCTCTGGCTCCGGCAACGCGCCCGCCGCCAACGACGAGGACATCCCCTTCTAGCGGCTAATGGCTCGCCAAGCGTCTGTCATTCTGAAGCGAGCATGAGCGAGCTGAAGAATCTCCGAACAACACACGGAGTTTCTCCGAAGAAACTCCGTGTGTTTGCCATCTCGGAATCATATTCCCCTAATACTTGTACTCCTCGCGCACCGGGCTGAACACATCCAACGCCTGGGCTGGCGCATCTCCGGCGACGACCGAATGCTCCACGCCGCCCGGAATCACGTAGACGTCGCCCGCGCGCAGCGTGCGCGTCTCCCCGTCTACCGTAAACGTCAACTCGCCCGCAACTACCATGCCGGCCTGTTCGTGGGGATGGCTGTGCGGCGGAATAACGCCATTGGCCGGAATGTCCACCACAGCCAGCAACATATGCTCGCCCCAAAAGGTGCGCGCATTCACGCCGCCGAACAACTCCTTGCGTTCCCGCTCCGCCGGTGAGAAAAAGTACATCGCTCCTCCGCTCCTGCTGTCGCTCTTGGTGTGACGAGGCCCTCGTCCGGGCTGTGACAGCCAGTGTACACAGCAACCGCCGCCGGCGCAACGCCCCGCAACCCTTGCGCCATGATCGCATGCACCCGCAGTTCCGCCAATGCGCCCGCGTGCCATACAATAGCGCCTATGCCGCATCTGCGCCAAGATCTGCGTCATCATCTGTGCAACGAAGACGAATGCGAACCGTGTTGAGCGAATCGCCCGAACCGACCAGCCCGCAGGCATCGCCGCCCTCGGCGCGCAGCCTCTTCTCGCTCGTGTTGGGGCTGATCGCCGCCTATCAGGCTGTGCGCATCTTCTACGTCCAGCCCTGGTTGCACGTCAGTTCGGCGCTCGACCGCTGGCTGGCGCAGTACGATTGCATCATTCGCCCACTCTGCCGCCAAAGGCAGTTCAGCATCGATCACGCCGGCGTCTTGCTCACCCTGTTCGCCCTGGCCGCGTTTACCCTCGCCCTAGCCGGGCGCAATATCTTCGCGCCCGTCGTCCACGCGCCGCGGCTGCCGGCATGGACCTCTCGCCCGCGGCTGACGCGTATCGCCTGCCTGCTCTTCGCGCTCACCGGCTTGGAAGCCGTCGTCTACCAGACCCTGCGCATGGCCTTCGCCGGGGCCGCGCCGCAGCCGTCCGTCTGGCTGGCGGGCATCGGGGCCATGCTGCTCGCCGCTGCCGTGTGGGACAGCGAAGACGCCGCCGTCTGGACGCAGACTGCCGCCGGGCTAACCGTCGCCGGGGGCGCGGCGCAATTTTTATTGGGCGCGGCGGGTTTGTATGCCGGAAACCTGCTCACTGCCGCGGCTGGATTGCTTGGCTTGGCGCTTCTGTGGCTCGGCTTGCGCTGGAGCGAACGCGCTGGCGCCGCTCTGCATCGCCTAGACCTGGCCCTCGCCCTTGGGATTCGCCCTAGCCTACCTGGCGCTCGCCATAAGCCGCGCCGCCTCCTGGCAGATCGCCTTCGTCGGCGACGAGTGGATCTTCTACGGGCAGGCCAAGCACCTCATGGAGCGGGGAGAAGTCGCCTCCATCCTCTTCGACACCCACGACACGGACGGCTATCACACGGTGCTGGCCTCGGCGCTGCAAGCCTGGACGATGCAGGCCACCCGCTTTGACGTGACCAGCTGGCGGCTGTCCTCAGTATTGCCCGCGGCCTACGCCATCCCTGCCGTCTACTACTTCGCCTACCGGCTGGGCGGGCGCACGGTCGCCTGGCTCTCCGCCGCGCTGCTGGCGAGCGCGCATGTGATGCTGACCTTTGCGCTCATCCCCTACAACAACATCTATGCGCTGCTCGCCCTCTGCCTGGCGCTGGCTGCGACAGCGTGGGCGTTGGCAGAGGCAAGCGTGCTGCGCTTCATGCTGATTGGCGTCATCCTGGGCTTTGGCTTCCTGCTGCACAGCCTGACGCTGCTCGCCATGTTGCCCATCGGCGTGCTGCTCGCCGCCCTGATCCTGCCCGACTGGCGGCGTATGGCCTGGGTCGCGCTCGCGGTCGCCCTCGGTATGATCGTTGCGGCTGCGCCCCTGCTGTTCGACTTTGCCCACTGGCAAGCGCTGCTCAAAGCTACCCCGGCGCAGAGCGAAGTCGCCGCCCACATCAGCCTCGCCGCGCAGATTGCGCGCAACATCGTCTCCGGCGCCTTCACTTTCTTGACCGACGCCAACTATCGCCACAGCCATTTCGTCGTCGGCGGGCGCGTCGATCCCTTCACCGCCGTGCAGCTCCTGCTTGGCCTAGCCGCCGCGCTGGGATCCGTACGCGCCTCGCGGCAGGCCCGCGCCTGGCTCACGGCGGCGACGGTCTTTCTGCTTGCGGTCAGCGCCATCCAGCAGTACGGCTATGTCGCCATTACCCGCACCTTCATTCTGCTGCCCGTCTTCGCCGTCTTCGCCGGGCTGGGCGGGGACGCGCTCGCCAACCTGATCATGCCCTTCAACCCGGCCTTGCGCCAGGGCTTACTAGCCGTGATCGCCGCGGCCGCGCTCGGCTTCAACCAATTCCACATCGAGTACGTCTCTCTGCCGCGCAGCAGCGATTCGCTCTCCGAGCCGGCCCTTGTTGTGCGCGAATTGCAGCACGCGGCGGCGGCTAATCCTCCGCCGAAAATCGTCGTGCTAGAAATGAGACCGCCAGAGTCGCGGCTGCCGCTGATCGTGGAAGCATATGGAGTGGCGGATCAGTTCGAGGTATTGTGGCTATGGGCAGATCGCGCGGCCGAAGAGGTCTGCGACGCAGGCGCAACGCCCATCGTCGTGCTGGCGCCCGCCGCCGCGCCCTGGGCGGAGCGGGTGCAGCCCACGTTGGAAAGATGTTGGGGATCGGCTGAGGCGCAGACGATCACCGGCCAGGGCGGCAAGCCCGTGTTCTACCGCTTTGCCACAGCCGCCGCCCAAACCGCGTTGCCGCCGCAACCGTAGCCGCAAAAAGCCGCGCGTGCGGCTCTAGGCGAGATGCTGCACCAGTTCGCCGAGGTTGGCGAGCACCAGGTCCGGCTGGGGTGAGGCCTTCTCCGCGTCCGCCCGCGTTGTCACGCCGGAAAGCACGACCGCGGTCTTCATGCCCGCGTCATGCCCCATGCGGATGTCCGTCTCCAGCCGGTCGCCCGCCATGAGGCAGCGCTGCGCCGGCAGTTCGAGCCGCTCCAGCGCGGCCTGAAGGATCACGGTGGACGGCTTGCCTGCGATCAGTTCGGGCGAACGACCGGAGATCTGCAACAGCGCGGCCAACGTAGCGCCGGCGTCCGGAATGTCGCCGCCCGGCATCGGGCAGGTCTTGTCGCCGTTGGTGGCGAAGTAGCGCGCGCCGCGGCGCAAGGCTTGGTAGGCCGTGTTGAGCTTGCGATAGTCGAGCGTGCGGTCAAAGGCCACCACCACGGCGTCAATGCCCGTGGGGTCGATCACGTCCTGCGGGTCCTGGTCGGCTAGTTCGCCCACGACGTGCAGCCCTTGCCCCTCCAGTTCCGCCACCAGGTTTGCCTCGCCCACGACGTAGTAGCGCAGGTCCGGCTCGTGCAGCGCCAGATAGCGCGCCAGCACATAGGCGGAGGTGATGACGTCGCCGGCTGTAGCCGGAATGCCCAGACGCGTCAGCTTGTCGGCGTAGTTCTGGCGCGGGTAGAGCGGCTTGTTGCTGACGAACAGCACGCGGCTGCCGCGGCGACGCAGCTCGGCGATCGTCTCCACTGCGCCCGGCAGCGCTTCTTCGCCGAGGTAGACCGTGCCGTCCAGGTCAAAGACAAATCCGTCGATGGAGTTCAAGCGTTTGTCTGCCATGTATCTGTCCAATGTGAATCGGGCGTAAAATCGGCATGCTGTTGCCCGGTCGGATGGTTAGATGTTCGATGGGCTGGCGTCGCGACGCGCTCCACTCAGCGCCATCTTCCGAGTATACCACCCGCGTTGCGGAAGGCTGCAAAGGCCGTCGCCTCGGCCTGAGCGGGGCCCGCGCGCGGCGGTTGACAACAAATCGCGGACATGATACCTTGACAACAGAGCCCCGCACCGCATGCTACCGAATTGACGCCGATCTCCGCTGAGACCGGCCAAAAGCCAACCACACCCGTCCGCAGCGCGATCATGCCCGATCAACTGTGCGTACGTACCGAGTAATCACAACCTAGTCAGCGGCATCATTGCAGCCTGCTCGGGTTTTCCGGCAGGCGCGTTTCATCGTTGCTTTCAGCGAACTATCCATTAGAAGAGTGAGGAGGGTCCATGTTCATCGACAGCGAGATCCGCCAGGCAATCGAGTTCGAGAGCGATAGCGAGCATCCTGTTCTGAGCGTCTATCTAAATGTCGATCCCCACCGCCGGTCCGCCGAAAAGTACAAGCTAGCCCTGCGCAACTTGCTCGGCAAAGCCAAAGATGCGGACCCCCAAGACGTGCAGCGCATGCAGAACTACGTCGAGATGGGCTATAACTGGCAGGGCCGCGGCCTGGTCATGTTCGCCTGCGCCGCCAAGGACTTCTGGTGGGCCAGAAGCTTCATGGTCCCTGTAACCGATTCCGTCTTCACCAACTTCCGCCCCTACGTCCGTCAGCTTGCCAGGCTGATCGACACCTACGAACGCTACGGCGTGATCCACGTCGATTCCGAAGGCGCCCGCCTCTACATCTTCAACATGGGCATCCTCGAAGCGGTGGAAGGCTACCTGGGCGAAGAGGTGAAGCTGCACAAGGCCGGCGGCTGGGCGCAAGCTCGCTACCAGCGCCACGAATCCGGCGTCGCCCGCGGCAACCTGCAGGATGCCGCCGAGATCGCCGAGGAGTTCTATCGCAAGCTCGACACCCGCCGCCTGATCCTCGCCGGCACCGAACGCAACGTCGCCCGCTTCCAGGCGCTGCTCAGCCATCGCCTGCGCTCGATGGTCATCGGCCAGCTTTCGGCCAACGCCAACGCGTCGCCCTCCACCATCAGCGAAAAGGCGCTCGACGTGATCCGCACGGCAGCCGACGCCGAAGCCAAAGCGATGGCCGAAACCGTTGCCACCACGGTGCACAAGGGCGGCAACGCCGTCGCCGGCCTGCCCGATACGCTAACCGCCGTCCAGGACGGCCGCGCCAAGCATGTCGTCGTCCTCTCCGGCTTCGTGCAGCCTGCCTATCGCTTCGTCGACAGCGGCTACATCGTGCTCGAACTGTCTGATGAAGTCGAACTAGGCAGCGGCCGCGTGCAGGAACTGCCCGACGCCGTGGAGAGCGTGCTGCGCCGGGCGATGGCCCAAGGCATCGGCGTCACCATCCTCGACGAAGACAAGGAGTTGGAGAAGCTCGGCAAGATCGCAGCGCTGACCCGCTACTAGACAATTCTCGGTCCCCAGCAGTAAGCCTGGCGCATTGCACTCGCCTTCCAGGAAGCCGCGGCTTCCTGGAAGGTCTCACCCGCTACGACAAGCCCTGCGCCGCCCCGCTTTGTTTGTGTTGCATTAGAGCCGGTATTTTTCGGAATCTTTGCTACGCACTGGCACGTCTTATCAGTGTAAGTTGGCTTAAGAAAATTCGATCACTGCATCACACACCTGCATTACGCATTAGCATTACACGCTCGCACTGTGAAATCGCCACACAAAGACGCACCCGCCGCAGCACGCCGCGTCACAGACGCCGGCCAGTGATGCAGCACGGCCAATGTAACCGGCAAAGGGACACAGACATACCATGAGATTCGACAGATTTACCGAACGAGCGCAACAGGCCGCCATGCGCGCCTATGAGATCTTACAGCGCTACAAGCATACCCAGGTCGACACGGAGCACCTTTTCCTGGCGTTGCTGGAAGAGTCGGACGGCGCCGTGCCGCAGATCTTGCATAAACTGGGCGCACCGGCCGACATCATCAGCCGCAAGCTGGAAGCCGTCCTAGAAAACGGCCCAGCCATGGGCGCGACGACCTATCCGAGCGCGCCGATGGCGCAGGTCTTCATCACCCCGCGCCTCAAGCGCGTGATGGACGTCGCCAACGAGGAAGCCAAGAAGCTCAACGACGACTTCGTCAGCACCGAGCACCTCTTCCTCGGCATCGCCAGCGAGCGCAACACGCCCAGCGCCAACATTCTGCGCGAGGCCGGCATCGTCAAAGAGCAGCTCTACGAGGCCATCACCGAGCTGCGCAACGGCGCGCGCGTCACCGAGCCGAACGCCGAAAGCAAGTATCGCGTCCTCGAAAAATACAGCCAGGACCTGTCGGCCGCAGCCCGTGAGGGCAAGCTCGACCCGGTCATCGGGCGCGACGCCGAAATCCTGCGCGTGCTTCAGGTCCTCTGTCGTCGCACCAAAAACAACCCGGTGCTGATCGGCGAAGCGGGCGTCGGCAAGACGGCCATCGTCGAAGGGCTGGCCCAGCGCATCATCGCCAACGACGTGCCTGAACCGCTGATGGGCAAGCGCGTCGTCTCGCTGGACTTGGGCGCCATGCTGGCGGGCACCCGCTTCCGCGGCGAGTTCGAAGAGCGGCTCAAAGCCGCCATCCAGGAAGTGCAGCGCAGCGAGGGCGAGATCATCCTCTTCATCGACGAGCTGCACACCGTGGTCGGCGCGGGCAGCGCAGCCGGCGCTATGGATGCCAGCAACATGCTCAAGCCCGCCCTGGCTCGCGGCGAGTTGCAGTGCATCGGCGCCACGACCCTGGACGAATACCGCCAGCACATCGAAAAGGATTCGGCGCTGGAGCGCCGCTTTGCGCCAATCTACGTGGACGAACCGGATGTGGACGAGAGCATCGCCATCCTGCGCGGTCTGCGCAAACGCTACGAGGAGCATCACTCCGTTGTCTTCGAGGACGAAGCGCTGGTGCAGGCCGTCAAGCTCAGCCACCGCTATGTGACGGATCGACGCCTGCCGGACAAGGCCATCGACCTGATGGACGAAGCCGCGGCCAAGCTGCGCGTCGCCATCTACTCGATGCCGGCCCGCCTCAAGGAAATGAAGGCCGACCTGGCCAAGCTCACCGCCGACGAAGAAGCGGCCTGGGCCAATCGCGACTACGAGAACGCCGCCCAATACAAGACGGAACGCGCCCGCCTGGCCGAACAACTCGACGAAGAAGTCACTGCCTGGCGCCAAGAAACCGGCCTAGACGAACTTGTCGAAGCCGACGACATCGCCGACGTGGTCAGCGCGTGGACGGGCGTCCCCGTGAACGCCATGCTGCAGACCGAATCCGAGAAGCTGCTCGGCATGGAAGAGAGCCTGCGCAAGCGCATCGTCGGCCAAGAGCGCGCCGTCGAAGCGGTCAGCGACGCCATCCGCCGGGCGCGCAGCGGCCTCAAGGACCCGCGCCGGCCCATCGGCACGTTCCTCTTCCTGGGCCCGACCGGCGTCGGCAAGACCGAGCTAGCCAAGGCGCTGGCCGGCTTCATGTTCGACGATGACGAAGCGCTGCTGCGCATCGACATGAGCGAGTACCGCGAAGCGCACACCGTCAGCCGGCTCTTCGGCGCCCCGCCCGGCTACGTAGGCTATGACCAGGGCGGGCAGCTCACCGAGCAAGTGCGCCGCCGCCCCTACCAGGTGATCCTCTTCGACGAGATCGAAAAGGCCCACCCGGAAGTGTGGAACGCGCTCTTGCAGATTATGGACGACGGACGTCTGACCGACGGCCAAGGCCGCACCGTCG
>JASGTU010000136.1 GCA_030058085.1 Chloroflexota bacterium | reverse complement strand
TCGCCCACCCAGCCGGCGCGGCCGACCTTGCTGCGCTGCGGCGTGACGCGGTCGCGCCCCGCTTCGGCCGCGACCAACGCAGCCGAAGCGGCCTCGGCGGTCGTCCTGCCGTCCGCAATGGCCGCGGCGAACGCCTCTGCCGCCGGGCTGAGCGCATCGCGCACCGTCTTGTCGCCCAGGTTAGCCTTGCCGCGCTCCGCCACGCCCTCATCCGCCGCCTGGAACATCTGCGCCAGGTCGTCTGCGGACAGCTCGGTCTTGCCGCGCACCGCCTTGCCCGCCCGCATCAAGGCCGTCGAAAATAGCGTGCCCATCGTCGACGGGCCGGCGCGGTTGGCCGTCATCCCCGCCTGGGCCAGGTACTTGCCGATGTCGTCGACCTCGGTCTGCTCCACATAGCCCAACAGCGCCATGCCGATCCGGCCCATGGTGATGCCCATGTCGCCGTCTCCGATCGCCTGGTCCAGTTGGGTCAGATATTCGCTCTGGTCGGCCAGAACTTGGCCGGCGCGGCGCAGGGCCTCCGCCACATCCGCGCTCTGAATGGCGCCGTTCATCGCTTCTCCCCGCGTTCTGTGTCACGTTCCATGTTGAAACCGAACTATCTCACCTTACGTCGCTCGCGCCGCGCCCAACGCCTGCCCCTATATCTGGACGAAGAAGGGCGACTGCGCGGGATGGTCAAGCAGTTCAACCAGTTCATCGTCGAGGCGCATGAGCGTGATCGACGCGCCGGCCATTTCCATCGACGTGGCGTATTCGCCCACGTAGGCGCGATGCACGGCAATGTCCTTGCCGCTCAGGATCTCATGCACCTTGCGGTAGATGATATAGAGTTCCTCCGGCGGGGTTGCGCCCAACCCGTTGACCATCACAGCCACGCGATCCCCGGCCTGCGGTTTCAGGTCGTCCAGGATAGCCGCCGCCATGCGCTCGGTGATCTGGTCGGCGCTCTGCAACTTCTCGCGCTTGACGCCCGGCTCGCCGTGAATGCCCATGCCGATCTCCATCTCGTCTTCGCCGATGGTGAAGGTCGGTCTTCCGGCCATGGGCACGGTGCAGGGCGACAGCGCCACGCCCATCGAGCGGGTATTCGCCAGCGCCTTCTCCGCTGCGGCGACCACCTCGTCGAGCGAGCCGCCCTTATCGGCGCGCGCGCCCGCACACTTAAAGGCGAAGATCATGCCTGCCACGCTGCGCCGCCGCGCCGCTTCCTCCGGCGGGGCCGAAGCCACGTCGTCCCGCACGAGTACGGTGCGCACCTCGATGTCTTCCATGTCGGCCATCTCCGCGGCCATGTCGAAGTTCATGACGTCGCCGCTGTAATTGCCGTAGATGTACACCACGCCCTTGCCGCCGTCAATGCGCTTCGTCACCGTCAGCATCTGGTCCGCCGACGGCGAATTGAACACGTCGCCCACGGCGCAGCCGTCGAGCAGCCCGCGGCCGACATAGCCCAAGAACACGGGCAGATGGCCGGAGCCGCCGCCCGTCGCCAAGGCTACCTTGCCCTGCAGCGGCGCGTCCGCCCGCACGATGCACTGCAACTCCTCCTCGTAGGCCAGTTGGTCCGGGTGCGCCTTCAACAGACCTTCCAACATCTCCGGCACGAAATTCGCTGGTTGGTTGATGATCTTCTTCATGGTCGCTCTCTTTTCCGCTCTCACTTCCAGGGTAGAAATCGGGATCGCCAAGAGGGCGGCAACCTGCCGCGCCGGTCGCGCGTGACTGGCCGGCAGAGGCTCGCCCAGACATCTCGCCGCGCGGCCGCAAGGCGAAACTTACGGCCGTGAATGGTCACAAGGCTCGCCCCCCATTGTAATCGGTTCCAGCCATCTCTCAAAGAGCGCCCCCGCGGGGCTGCTTGCCTGCGCGCACTGCTCTCCTGTGCGCTCGGCGTCTTGGCGGTTTGGCATATCGCCGCGCCCGGTACGCCTGACATTTGCCTATAGACAACCCGCCGCACATGGCTCACAATAGGAGAGGAATCGAGAAGCCGTATCGAAAACCTATGCTGTCTACGCACTGTTACTGCCACGGAGAAACGCTATGCCGGTCGTCATGACCCCTCGCGAACGAGTGTACCGCGCCCTCACCTTCCGCGGCCCCGACCGCGCCCCCCGCGACCTTTGGATGCTGGGCGCCATTCCGCTGCGGCACAAGGAACAACTGGCCGAGCTGCTCGCCCAATACCCGCTAGACTTCGCCCGCGCCCCGGTAACCTATCGTAAACAGGCGCAGTCCGCGGCGATGCAAGCCCTCGAACAGGACCCGCACTACGCCACCTCGCCCGGCGGCCCGCGCCAGCCTTCGCCCGACTTCGTGGGCAGGTATGTGGATGAGTGGGGCTGCGAATGGCAGACGCTTGAACCCGGCGCCGTAGGCGAAGTCATCCGTCCGCGGCTTGCCGGCTGGTCCGAATTGTCCACCTTTTCGCCGCCCTATTCACTGCTGGAGCAGATCGACCTGGGGCCGAGCTACCCCTTCTACGACCGAACCGACCGCTTTGTCCTCTGCTCCAGCACCGTCGAGCCGTTCCAGCGCCTCATGTTCCTGCGCGGCTTCGAGAACCTCATGGCCGATATCGGCTTGCTGAAGGCCGAGCTCCTGGAGTTGATCCGGATCGTACATGAGTTCAACCTGCGCCAGCTTGAGATCCTTGCCCCTGTCGCCGCCGACGCCATCATGTTCAAGGATGACTGGGGCTCGCAGACCAGCCTGCTCATCTCGCCTCGTCACTGGCGTAAACTCTTCAAGCCGCTCTACGCCGACTACTGCCGCATCATCCACGACGCGGGCAAGTTCGCCTTCTTCCACTCCGACGGCCACATCGCCGCCATCTTCCCCGATCTCATCGAGATTGGCGTTGATGCCGTCAATTCGCAACTCTTCTGCATGGACATCGAAGCGCTCGCCCGCGAGTACAAAGGGCAGATCACCTTATGGGGCGAGATTGACCGCCAGCAGGCCCTCGCCTTCGGCACGCCGCAAGACGTACGCCAGGCGGTCCGGCGCGTGCGCCGCGCCTTCGACGACGGCTCCGGCGGCCTCATCGCCCAGTGCGAGTGGGCCAACGACACCCCGCACGCCAACATCGAAGCGGTCTTCTCCGCCTGGTCCGAGCCGCTGGATCAAGTTAGGGAACAGAGCTAACCGCAAGGGGCGCACAGACAATGCAGAGAAAACTCGGTATCGCGACGTCCGCCCCGTGACGAGTTTGACAGACACACCCCGCGGCAGTATAACGCTCCGAGCAAATCGCAACCCGTTCGTCTGATTGGCCTATCCAAGGAGCAATGAATGCTTGCCGCAAACCGTCTGCACCGGTTCGTCGCGTTACTAATCGCTCTGAGCTTGTCCGCAGTCTTTGCCGCGTGTACGCCCATCATGCCGGAGGCGCCGGCAGCCGAAGCTCCCCCCTCCACACAGCCCGCCGATCCTTGCCCCACGCCCGGTGAGGGCCAACTGCTGCTGCGCAACGAGACGGATGGCTATTGCCTGCTCTACCCCGCGGCCTACACCCTCGACCAGACCAACCCCGGCGTTACCGACATCGTGGTAGACAACGTGATGAACCACTGGGACCCGCGCCTGTCCATTGCCGTCAGCGACGCGGCCGGCCAAACGCTCGAAGACATCGCCGCGCAGTTGGCGACGGACTACGCGCTGCCCGGCTTCGAGATCACGCCCCAAAGCATCACCGTCGCGGGCGAAGAAGCCGTCTTGCTCGACAACCTGCCGGGCCAGGACCTCAACCGCCGCGTCGCCTTCCTGCACGGCGGAACCCTATACCGCCTCTTCATCGCGCCTCTCGGCGACGAAGGCAGCGAAGTTCGCCGGCAGGCGGAGATGCTCTACCAACTGGCGCTGGAAAGCTTCCGCTTCCTGGAATAGCCACCATGGCGCATAAGCCGCGTGCGGGCGTCCGTCCGCACGCGCGCCCCGCCGCTAGCGGTCCATCAGGTACCACGCCGACACCAGCGGCTCCTCCACCGAGCTGCGCGTGTGGTGATCCTCGCCCGCCTCTACGATGAATACATCCCCGGCCTGGATCGGGTGCTCCACCCCGTCGATGGGCAGCACGCCCTTGCCCTGCACAAAGATGAACACCTCGTCCACGTCGTGCACATGGACGGGCTCCGGGTGCGCGGTTTCGCCCGGCTCGAATACATAGACGCCGCCCTTCACCGCCTTGGCCTCGCCCAGGTGGTCCGGCAGCAAGTACGATCCGTTAGGACGCAGGTCCGCAATTGTCAGTTTCTTCATGGTATTTCCTATCTTGGCGCGAAGTTGGCGCCCATAACTCTACTTGAGGTCGAAGCCCTGTTCGGCCAGGATGTCGCGCAGGTCCGTACGCACCGCCTGCGAAACGCGCCGCGCCGAATGCTCCATCCAGCCGTAGTCCTCGACTTCTCCCTCTTGGCCGGGCACGGCTACCTGGCGACCGTCGTAGATGCCCGTCTCGATCATCGCCCGATCATAGTCCAACAAATAGCGCTCCTCATCGCCGGCGTCGTAACGCTCCCAGTGCAGAATAGCCTCCGTCGCCAGCCGGGGTCGCAGCCGCGGGGCGGCCGCCGGCCAGCCCAACGTCATGCCGCAGACCGGGAAGGTCAGCTTTGGCAGCCTAAGCAGTTCGATCACCTGGCGCGGATGGTTGCGGATCGCGCCGATGTAGCACGCGCCCAGCCCCAGCGACTCCGCCGCCACCGTCGCCGTCTGCATGGCGATCGACGCGTCCATTGCCGCCACCAGGAAGCTTTCGACGTGCTCGGTGACCTGCGTATAGCCGCGCCGCCGGCACACCCGGTCCAGCCGGCTCAGATCCGCGCACCAGGCCAAAAAGACGGGCGCCTGCGCGATATGGGCCTGGTTGTTACACAACTCCTTCAGCCGCGCTCGCTTTTCAGCATCGGTCACCGCCACCACGCTGTACATCTGCAAATTGGACGACGTGGCGCTGCGTTGCGCCGCGGCTACGATGGTCTCCACCGTTTCGGGCGCCACCGGGTCCGGCTTGTAGCTGCGCACGGACCCATGCTGCATAATCTGTTCAATCGTCGGCGTCGTCATGCTCTGACCCCTTTCCGGGAACAAAATTACTGTCACGCCTCACGGATCTGCAAGGCGGCAAACGTCGCCAGCAACGCCACGCCGGCAAAAATCCAAAAGACAGATTGGTACGCCTGTACCGGCGCGGCATAGCGCTCCAGCCCAGCCTGCAACAGCACGCCGGCAATCGCCGTCCCCATGATCTGCCCGCCGAACCGGATCATGCTGTAGAGGCCGGCTGCCAGGCCTGTTTCGGCGTCGTCGATGCCCTGCATGGCGGCGCGGTGCAGCGGCGCCAGCGACATCCCGATCATCAGTCCATGCCCCATCGTCACAGCCACTACAGCCCACAACGGAGCCGTCTCCGGTAGGATCGCCATCAGCGCCATCACGACGGCCAGCCCGGCCATGCCGCCCGCCACCGGCAGCCGCCCGCCCCACCGGTCGGCCAACTGCCCGCCGGCCCGTGATGTGACAAACAGCATCCCCGCCTGCAGCATGAGCACGATGCCAATCGTGCTGGCGTCGCCCCCGTGCACGTCGCTCACGTAGAGCGGGATCAGAAAGCTCACGCTGGTCATCAACGCCATGCGCAGCCCGGCGCACAGGGACGCCACGCTAAAGGTGCGGTTACGAAAGAGGCCGAGATCGATGTACGGGTCGGGGCGGCGTCGCTCCCACAGGATCAGCAGAGTGAAGAGCAGCGGCCACGCCAGCAACAGCCGCCAGTCCTGCAGCGCAGGCCGTCCGGTCACCGGGCGGCTCGACGTGTAGAAGAACAGGGTAACCAGCGCGCTGCTCAGCAGAATGACGCCAGGCCAGTCGAACGTGCGCAAGAAACGGAAGTCGACGGCCGTCGTCAGCGGGCGGATGTTATGCCGGATCGTGAAGAAGCCGATCACAGCCGTCAACGCAATCGCCGGGAAGATGGCGCGCCAACTCAGCGCATCTACCAACAGGCCGGCGAAATAGGGAAGCATCAGCCCCGCCAGGGGAACCACCGAGTTCCATGTGCCCAGCGCCCGGCCCCGCTCCGCCGCCGGGAAGCGCTGCGTGATCAGCGCGATGCAAAGGGGCACGAAGCCCGCCGCGCCCATGCCCTGCACAAAGCGACCCGCCATAAACATACCTAGGCTCGGCGCGGTCATGGCGAGCAGGCTCCCCACGAAGAAGATGGCCGTGCCGATCAGCAACAGCAGCCGCTTGCCGAGGCGGTCGCCCATGCGCCCATAGAGCGGCATCAGCGCCATAAACGGCAGCGAATAGCTCATCACCACCCACGCCGCCGTGTCCGCATCGAGGTCGAAGTGGCTGCGGATCGCCGGAACCGTGACGCCGAACATGTGGTGGTCCATCCCCGTGATCACAGCGGGAGCCATCACGCCGAGCAGGATGCGCGTCTGCGGAGAAGACCAGTCGATGCGGCGGAAGGTTCGGCGGAGTGCATGGGGCATGCGGGGCAGCTCTTAAAGTGGTAAATGCCGGAAGGGGGTACAGACCGGCAGGTCAAATTACACAGGGGCGGCGCGCCGTCCGCGGCTGCCCAGTCCTTAGCTTACTCGCCAACCCCGCGCAGCGTCAAAAAGCCGGACAGGCCCGCAGCGGCGCGCCGCATCTCTGGGCAACCGGCGTATGCCTTCCCACGTGGGTCTGCCTCTGATTCTTTGGACGATCAATGTGTAGGGGCGGCGTCTCCCTGGGATCGCCGGCATCTTTGCCGGCATACCCGCCTGTGCCTTTGCCGCCAGGGATGGCGGCGTTCCCACCTTCGCCCGTGGCCTGCTCGCGCCGGTCGTGCTACAATACGCCTGGGCGCACTCCGCCGCCGCAGAGGCTGCGCAGAGGCCGCCCGCTTCAATTCCAGCGAACTCAGAGGATGTGTCTGATGGAAATAACGATTGCGGTTGTGCCGGTCGCCGGACTAGGCTCCCGCCTGCTCCCTGCCACCAAGTCTCAGCCCAAGGAAATGCTGCCCGTTGGCCGCAAGCCGGTCGTGCAGTATGTCGCCGAAGAACTCACCCGCGCCGGCATGGAACGCATTCTATTCGTCACCGGCCCGGGCAAAGCGTCCATCGAAAACCACTTCGACCTCAACCCCGAACTGATCCAGATCCTGCGCGAGACAGGCAAAGAGGACCTGCTGGCCGAGCTGTATTTCGAGCGTGTGGACGTGCGCTACTTCTACACGCGCCAGCGCGAGCTGCTTGGCCTCGGACACGCCATCCTGTGCAGCCGCCCCTTCGTCGGCGACCAGCCCTTCGTCGTCGCCCTGGGCGACTCGATCATCGGCATGAATGCCGCCAGCGACGTCGTGCGCCGCATGATCGACGTCTTTGCGCAGCAACGGGCCGAAGCCGTCATTGCCTTCGAGGAAGTGCCGCGCAGCGACGTTCACCGCTACGGCATCGCCGACCCCAAGAGCGACGGCGACGTCTTCGAGTTGGCCGACGTCATCGAGAAGCCCTCGGTCGAGGAAGCGCCCAGTTCCCTGGCGATCGCCGCCCGCTATGTCTTCGCCCCCTCCATCTATGACGCCATCGACCGCGTGGCGCCGGGCAAAGACGGCGAAATCCAGCTCACCGACGCGGTGCGCATCCTCCTGCGCGAAAAGGCGCGCGTCATCGGCGTGCGCCTGCGCAATGACGAACGCCGCTACGACATCGGCAACTTCGACTCGTACTTCCGCGCCTTCGTCGAATTCGCCCTGAACGACCCTCGTTCCGGCGCTGCGTTGCGCCAAGCCCTGGAGGAAATGCTCCATGTTGATCGTGCGTAAACAGGCTTATGCCCGCGCCGGTCTGCTCGGCAACCCGTCCGACGGCTACAACGGCAAGACCATCTCCTTCATCTTGCGCAACTTCTCGGCTGAGGTCGTGCTCTACGAATGGGACACGGTCGACATCGTCCTGGCCCAACACGACCGCGCCCGCTTCCGCTCGATCCAGGACCTGTACACCGACGTGCGGCTGCACGGCTATTATGGCGGCATCCGCCTGGTCAAAGCGACCATCAAGCGCTTTGTCGATTACTGCCAGCGACACGACATCCCCCTACACGACCAGAACTTCTCGGTGCGCTACAGCACCAACATCCCCCGGCAAGTGGGCATGGGCGGCTCCAGCGCCATCATCACCGCTACGCTGCGCTGCCTCATGGAGTTCTACGGCGTCGAGATCCCCCTAGCCGCGCAGCCGTCCCTGGTGCTGTCGGTCGAGATGGAAGAACTGGGCATTTCCGGCGGGCTGCAAGACCGCGTCATCCAGTGCTACGAGGGCATGGTCTACATGAACTTCGACAAGGCCTGCGAACGCCAAGTCGCCGGCCTCACAGCCTACGCCTACGAGCCGCTGCCCCTAGAGTGGCTGCCGCGCTTCTACGTCGCCTACCACGGCAACCTGGGCGAGCCGACCGAGCGCTTCCACAACGACATACGCGGGCGCTTCAACCGCGGCGAGCCCGCCATCGTCGAGGCCATGCAGCAGTTCGCCGCGCTGGCTGAGCAGGGCTGCGAGGCGCTGTTGGCGCACGACGTCGAACGCCTGGCCGCGCTGATCGACGAGAACTACGACACGCGCAGCCGCATCTACCAACTGCCCGCCTGGCAACAAGAAATGGTCGCAACGGCGCGCCGCTGCGGCGCCAGCGCCAAGTTTGCCGGTTCCGGCGGGGCCATCGTCGGCACAGTTCCAAACGACTCCGCCCTAGAGTGTCTGCGCGAGGAACTAGCCCGCATCGAGTGCCGCGTCATCCTGCCGCAGATCGCAGAGACGCACGCGTAATCGCCTGCCCGCGCTGGCGCGGGCAGTTCGCACGCCATACCCAACCGCAAAGGAGAAGCCATGAGCGACGTAAAATTCGGCTGGCACATGCACTCATTCCCGGTGGACGGCAGCAGCGCCGCCGCCTACCTAGACCAGCTTCACGCCAATTTGCAGGTCATTCAGCCGCATTTCGACACGGTATGGATCGACGACCACACCATGCCCTGGGCCGGGTGGCAGGCCAAGGACACGCCCTATCAGGAGTGCGAGACCAGCATCGCCTTTTTCGCCGCCGCCTACCCAAAGCTGAGCTTCGCTTCCAGCATGTTCTGCCAGTCCTATCGCAACCCGGCGCTGGCGGCCAAGGCCGCGGCCAATCTCCAGTGGCTCACCGGCGGTCGCTTTATCTACGGCATCGGCGCCGGGTGGATGGAAGAGGACTACCGCGCCTACAACTTCCCCTTCCCCAAGCCCTCCGTGCGCATCGCCCAGTTGGCGGAGGCCGTGCAGATCGCCAAGTTGCTGTGGAGCGAATCGCCCGCCAGCTTCGAGGGGACCTACTACCGCATCGAGGACGCCTACTGTGAGCCGCAACCCAACCCCGCGCCGCCCGTCCTGATCGGCGGCGGAGGCGAGCAGCTTACCCTGCGCGTCGTCGCCCAACACGCCGACTGGTGGAACTTCTCCGGCGGCGACCTGGCGACCTATGCGCACAAG
>JASGTU010000135.1 GCA_030058085.1 Chloroflexota bacterium | reverse complement strand
GACGGCCTGGCCGGTGACTCCGTCAGTGCTATCGTGCAGGGTGCGGACGGCAGCCTGTGGTTCGGTACATATGGCGGCGGGGTGAGCCGGCTGGACGGGGATGGGCGCTGGACGACCTACACCACGGCCGACGGCCTGGCATGGGACCACGTCAGCGCCATCGTGCAGGCGGCGGACGGCAGCCTGTGGTTCGGCACAGGCGGCGGCGTGAGCCGGCTGGACAGAGAGGGGCGCTGGACCACCTACACCACGGCCGACGGCCTGGCGGACGACTCCGTCAACGCCATCGCGCAGGCGGCGGACGGCAGCCTGTGGTTCGGCACATATGGCGGTGGGGTGAGCCGGCTGGACCCGCAGGGGCGCTGGACGATCTACACCACGGCTGACGGCCCGGCACGGGACTGGGTCGAGTGCATTTTGGAGTCGGCGGACGGCAGCCTGTGGTTCGGGACATATGACGGCGTGAGCCGGCTGGACAGCGATGGTCACTGGACGACCTACACCACTGCCGACGGCCTAGCCGGCGACAACGTCCGCGACATTACGGAGGCGGCGGACGGCAGCCTTTGGTTTGGCGCATGGTGGGTCGGCGTGAGCCGGCTGGACAGGGAGGGACACTGGACGACCTACACCACTGCCGACGGCCTGGCGGATGACGACGTCAACGCCATCGTGCAGGGTGCGGACGGCAGCCTGTGGTTTGGCACAGGAGGCGGCTTGAGCCGGCTGGACGGGGAGGGGCGTTGGACGACCTACACCACTGCCGACGGCCTGGCGCAGGACGACGTCACCACCATCGTGCAGGATGCGGACGGCAGCCTGTGGTTCGGCACATGGGGCGGCGGCGCGAGTCGGCTGGATCGGGAGGGACGCTGGACTACCTATACCACGGTCGACGGTCTTGCGGACGACTACGTCACCCCCCTTGTGCAGGCAGCGGACGGCAGCCTATGGTTTAGCATAAGATACGGCGTGAGCCGGCTGGATGAGGAGGGTCGCTGGACGACCTACACCACAGCCGATGGCCTAGCCGACAGCCGCGTCAACGTCATTGCGCAGGCGGCGGACGGCAGCCTGTGGTTTGGCACATATGGCGGCGTGAGCCGGCTGGATGGGGAGGGACTGTGGACTACCTATACCACAGCCGACGGCCTAACCGACAACTCCGTCAACGCCATCGTGCAGGCGGCGGACGGCGGCCTGTGGTTTGGCACGGATGGCGGCGTGAGCCGCTATGACCCGGCGCTGGATGCCGGCCGCTAGACAACGCACGCGCGCGGCGACAGCGGCACGTCCACTGCCGGCACTTGGCCGCCAAATCGGCCGGCGGCGATCATCCACGAAAGGAGCGGCGGCCAGGGGAGGACCGATTATCCCAGTTTCGTCGTATCAACCAACAGTAGCGCAGGAGGATTCCCCCGATGAGCAAAATCTTTGCGCGGATACTCAGTCCGCTGGGCGTCGTTATTGTTGTCTGCTTCTTTCTACCGTGGCTTACCGTCTCGTGCGGCACGGTTCCGGTCATTGACGAGGCGTCAGGCATGGAGTTGGCCAACCCCTTGGTCATCGCAGGGGAGCGCTATGACGGGGCGGGCGAACTCTATCTGGTCTTAGCCGGCGGCATTCTGGTTGCTCTGGCAGGGCTTGCGTTCTGGGTGAAGCGCAGCGCACTCGCCTCGACGGTCTGCCTGCTGTGCGGCTTGGCTGTCGTCGTGTTCCCCTTGCTTCTGTACCAGCGCATGCAAGCAGGGCTGTCAGAGGAAGAATTCGCCGGCAGTTTCATCAACGTAGTCTGGGAAGGCGGGTTCTGGGGCTCAATCATCGCCGGTGCATTGACCGTCGTGGCCGCCCTGGTGAGTTACGGATACCCGCCTGGGCGCGCCGAGAGATAGGCGGACGCGGCCTGCCGCGCCCCAGCCGGACTGTAGACGGACGCTGCTATACATGCCGAGTCGCGTCGTATGTATAGCTGTGAGCAGGGAAAAGCAGAGGCAGAAGGGCATCAAACCGCCGTGGGCGCTTCTCTCGGCCGGCGATTTGGGCCGTTTGCTTCCGGCTGCACTGCCCTTGGCGCCTCCCCCGGACGCAAGGCTTAGCACGGCGCGCCATCCCGGCATCGGCCGGCGAGCATCGACGGCGGTTGCGGTTGGCAGCGAACTGCGCAGGGCGCGGGGGCGAATGCGCTGCCGGGCGCCTGATTTGACCGCTCCGGCAGGGATGGTAAACTAGGTACGGACGCCCTCCGGGCGCGGAGAAGGCGGTGCGCGATGAGCAACTGCCTCGGTAAAATGGCGTTTTCCCAATCAAGGCTTGAGACCACAATATGTGGTGGTGCGAGTGCGGGAGAACATCTATATATTGTGGCGTCACGCCCCCTTAGCTCAGTGGAACAGAGCAGCTGCCTTCTAAGCAGCGGGTCGCAGGTTCGAATCCTGCAGGGGGTGCTGAGAAGATAGCGCTAAAAGCGAAGAGCCGCCCCGTCGAACAGGGCGGCTCTACTTGTGTTGGTGCGAGTTGGCGCTTTCGC
>JASGTU010000134.1 GCA_030058085.1 Chloroflexota bacterium | reverse complement strand
AATGGTAGATCAGCCCTTGTGACACGCCTGCGGCGGCGGCGATGTCCGCAATTTTGGTGGCGGCTAGCCCCCGCGAGGCAAACAGACGCAGCGCCTGTGTCAGGATTTGGCTGCGCCGCTCCTCCTTAATCTGTTCGTTTTGTTTTTTGCTTCGCGGCACGCCTTCTCCTTTTCTGTTGGTTGAACGCTCACTCAATACAAGAATAACATGACTCGTCTGAACCGGCCAAATTGGGCGGGCCGTGATGCGTCTGTTGCGTTGTACGTCCGCCGGTTTGGGCTCGCCATTTTTCTCGCGGATTCGTTGACAGCGACAACAAAGCGTGGTACTGTTTTGCTATCTCTTGCGCAAGCGCTTTTTTGCGTTGAAATGTATATGTCGACCGTCTTCTTGCCGGACCTCTTGCTCCCCCGCCGGCTCGCCTCGACCGCCTTAACGGTTGTTGGGAGGGATCCATGCCACAACCGATGACGGGCAAACAACGTATGCTCGCCGCGTTCGCCCTGAAGGAAGCCGACCATGTGCCGGTCTCGCCGGATATCTCCGCCATGGTCCCGGTGCGACTGTCGAGGCGTCCCTTCGACGAGATGTTTCTCGACGGCAAGCCCCACAGCGGCTACGCTTCAGCCAGCGTGGCCCAGGCCTACGTCGACGCGGTGCGCTATTACGGCATGGACGGCTGGTACATCTACGGCTCGTTGCCCGAAATCGTGCCCGAAGACCGGCCGCGGTGGCAGGAACGCCTCGTGCGCGAGCCCCACGGCGGGCAGACCCTCTACGAAACTGCGCAGACGCCCTACGGCGAGATCAGCCGTGTCAAGTATTTCCCCATCGACCAGCCTCCCTGGGAGATGGAGAAGCCCATCAAGGACCTGAAACGGGATTGGCCGCAGCTGCGCGCCATGTTGGGCGAAAATGAAGACTGGCAGTGGGAGAAGGAGTTCGTCGACTACGACCGCATCGGCGATCTGGGCGTCTTCACCGCCTCCATCGGCATCCCCCAGGACTGGTATTTCTTCCAGCGCGAGGGCGGCTACAACGTCATGTTCTACGACTACATTGACGAGCCGGCCTATATGCAGGAGGTCACCGAGTTCTATACCCGCTATGCGCTGGCGCGGCTGCGCGCCATCCTGTCCGCCGGCCCCGACGAGGTCATGCTCGGCGGTTCGGCCTCCAGTCTCAGCGTGAGCAGCCCGGACATCTTCTGCAAGCACGATCTGCCCTTCATCCAGCAGGCGGCTGAGCTCTGTAAAAAAGCCGGTGTCATCTCGCATCTGCACGTCTGCGGGCGCTCGCGCCAACTCGTCGACATCGTCGCCAACGAGACCGAAGTGAACGTGATGGAGCCGCTGGAGGAGCCGCCCGGCGGCAACGTGGATATTGCCGAGGTCAAGAAACTCTACGGCAAGCGGCTGTGCCTCAAGGGCAACATCAACACCTTCGGCTTCATGCTCACCGCTACGCCGCAGCAGGTGGAGGCAAAGGCCAAGCGGCTGATCGATGACTGCGCCGAGGGCGGCGGATTTGTGCTCTCCACCGGCGACCAGTGCGGTCGCGATACGCCGGACGAGAACATCTTCAAGCTGGTCGAGGTCGCCAAGACATACGGATGCTATTGAGCGACAACGGACAACCTCTCCCCCAAGAATTAGTCCGTCTACAGGTCAGCGCGAGGACCTGGTCGTCTGGGGTCGAAGGCGTATTCAGCCAAGAAACGACGTTCGCTTTTACGCCATAATTGCAGCATATCAGAGGAATTACGCACGCAGCGTGCGATCTCACTGAGGGGGCTTGCAGCCGCCCTGAAAACGCATAGAGTTAGCTGCGTAAGCCCCTGGCAGATTCGGGAGTCCCGCTATGGCGAACATTTACGACGTAGCCCATGCCGCAGGCGTGTCGATCAGTACGGTGTCGCACGTCCTCAACGGTACGCGCTATGTCAGCCCGGACACGACGGCCAAGGTGGTGGCTGCCGTCGAGCAGCTCAACTACCGGCCCAGTTTCCTCGCCCGTGCCATGGTGCGCCAAGAGACGCGCACGATCGGCCTGATTGTGCCCGACATCGGCAACCCGTTCTATGCGGACCTGGGCCGCGGCGTGGAGAACTATGGGTATGCGGCGGGATACAACGTCCTGTTGTGCAATTCGGATCATATGGCGGAGAAAGAGAGCGCCTATCTGGATATGCTGATCTCCAAGCGGGTGGACGGCGTCATCTACGCCACGTCCGACCAGGCGGAAGAGCGACTGGCTCCGCTGCGCGCCCACCGCGTCCCCGTGGTGACATTTGACCGCGACTACGCAGGCATTAGCGCCATCATGCTCGACAACTACAGCGGCGGCATGGCAGCCACGCGCCACTTGGTCGAATTGAGCCACCGGCGCATTGCCTGTATTACCGGCCCGGAGACGCTCAGCCTGAGCAGCGACCGCGTGCGCGGCTATCGCGCGGCGCTGGAAGCTGGCAGCCTGCCGCAAGATCCGGCGCTGATCCTACGCGGCGACTACACCTACGCCAGCGGACATGACGCCGCCATCGCCTTTATGGCGCTGCCTGATCCGCCGACCGCCATCTTCGCCTGCAACGACGCTATGGCGATCGGCGCCATGGCCGCGCTGCGCGAGCTAGGTCTGTGCGTGCCGCAAAAGGTGTCGGTCGCCGGCTACGATAACATCACAGCTAGCGCCTATGCCTGCCCGCCGTTGACAACTGTCGCCACCCCCATACGCGAGTTGGGCGAGCAACTGTGCCAACTCCTGCTTGATTCCATCGACGCGCCGCACCAGGAGGAGGCTCGCCGCTTGGTCGTGCGCAGTGAACTGATCGTGCGTCAGTCTACGGGCCCCGCGCCGCTGGGCTGAACGCCGAGCCGCCATATTGCGGATCGGGGCCTTCGATCCGCCGCCAGGGGAGGAACCCTGGCAGACGCGATGGCCGCCCCGGCTGTAGAAAGGAGAAACGCCCAGACAAACGAGCCATGTAGCCGGTATATCCCCGAAAACTACACAGTGTCCAAGTGAAAGCCGCATTTTCATCACGGAGGATAGAGGAACATGAATCTGAAGCAGAGCAATCTCTCTCGTCGTCAGATGTTGAAGCTGATGGGGACCAGCGCTGCCGGGCTGGCATTGGCCGCCTGCGCTGCGCCCGCCGCGCCGCAAGCCGGCGGCGAAGCTGCCGCGCCGGGCCAGGAAGCGGTCGTCGTCCAGTTCGATGCAGGCGGCTTCACGCCATCCAAATACACCGGACAGCAGTTGCAAGAGGGTCAGGCAGACCTGGTGGCGTTTGACGTCGTCGCCAACGCCTACAAGGAAGTCAAACCCAACGTCACCATAGAGTTCCAACCCGTTCCCATGGGCAACCGGCGCGAGGCCATGGTTACCATGTTGTCGGGCGGCACTGCGCCGGATATGATGTGGACGCAGCCGGACTTTGTGAACGAAGACCTGGGCAAGGGCTGGTGGCTGGCGCTCGACCCGTGGCTGGAAATGCCCAGCCCCTATGCGCCGGACGATCACCCGGCGCGCAGCACGTGGTATGAGGGCTTCTACCCCAGTGTCGACTTCTGGCGTGCGCCGGACGGCAATCTCTACATGCTGCTGGGCGACCAGACCGCGCTAGGCTGTTACTACAACAAGGACGTGTTCGAGGCCGCCGGCGTCGCCGGCGAACCGGAGACCTGGGCGGACTGGATGGCTGCAGCCGCCCAGGTCCAGGAAACGGGCAAAGCCGGATTCTCCTGGTCGGGCGGCGGCACCAATGCCCTAGACCAGACGACATGGGTCTCCGGCTGGCTTTCCAAGTACTTCTTCTGGAACCTGCTCTCGACCTATGACAAGGATGGCAACGGCTGGCCCGACAAGTGGGAGATGGCCGATGCGATCCACGAGGGGACCTACTCGGCTATGATGGACGAGCAAGTCGCGCGGCTGCGCACCCTCAAGGAAATGGCCCAGTACTGGCAGGAAGGCGCGCTGGGCATGGAGAACGAGGCCGTCTATCGCCACTTCCTGAGCGGCGAATCCGGGATGTGCATCACCGGTGTGTGGAACCTCAACCGCTTCCTCAACGACCCCGCCCGTGAGTTTGAACTGGGCTGGTTCTACTTCCGGCCCGTCACGCAGGTCACCTCGGCGATAGTGCCCGAAGGCGTGCCCATGACCAACGTGGCCTCCGGTTACGGCTCGTTCCAGTACGCGCTGACGGCTACGGCGCTCAATAATGGCACGGAAGACGCCTGCGCCGACTTCCTGATGTTCTCCACCACCCCGGAAAACATCACCACCATCGTCAGCGAGACCCCGAGCACTATCCCCAACGTGATCGGCGGCAGAGCGCATGAGATTACGCAGAGCATGGGCTTCGCCGAGACGGTGGAATACCCGGCTTCCTCCTTCCAGGAGGACGACTCCTTGCTCGACTTCGAATATGGCATGAACTTCATTTCGGTTGTTCTGCCGTACGCTGTTGGGCAGCTGGGCGAAGAGGACATGCTGGCGCAGCTTCAGGGCTATATGGAAGCCGCCGCCGCTCGCATGGATGCCATTCGCCCCACCTAGTAATGACCTGAGACGCGACAGAACGTCTTGGGCGCGTCAACGCCTTCCGGAGGGCTTAACGCCCTCCGGAAGGCTCCTATCCGGCCGGTAACTGGAAATGAGCGAGTCATGAATACCACACAGTCGATTGCGCCGGCCTCGCTGGCGCCACACGAGAAAAAGAAGAGCCTGGCGACCAGGCTGCGCAAGAGCGGAGCGGTATACCTCTTCCTGCTCCCTACCTTTCTGCTTCTGGCCGTTTTCACCTTCTATCCCATCGTCTCGGCGTTCTGGCATGCCTTCTTTCGCTGGAACGGCCTGACATCTGAATTTGTGGGCTTGGGCAACTTCCGCGAAATGTTTGTCATCGACCGGGCTTTTCAGGCTTCGCTGCCCAACGTGTTCAAGCTGACCGTCTTTCGCTTGGTCGTCGCCATGACGGTGCCGCTGCTCGCCGCCGAGGTGATCTTTAGCCTGCGCAGCTCTCGCATGGCCTACTTTTGGCGCGTGCTGCTTGTCGTACCCATGGTTGTCCCCTTTGTGGTCATGATCTTGGTTTGGCTCTTCATCTATGACCCCCAGGCGGGCATCATCAATACGATCCTGCGCAGCGTAGGCCTAGACGACTGGACTCAGCTTTGGCTGGGCGACATCCGTCTGGCGCTGTGGTGCATCGGCTTCTTCCAATTCCCCTGGGTCTCCGGCCTTAACCTGCTCATCTACCTGGCCGGTCTTGACTCGATCCCGCATGAGTTGTTCGACGCCGCAGCTATCGATGGGGCCAGCCGCATCCGGCGCTTTTTCAGCGTGGACATCCCCATGATCATGGGCCAGATCAAACTCATTTTCATCATGACATTGATCACCCAGTTGCAGAACTTCCAGGACGTGCTCATCTTCACCAACGGCGGGCCGGGGCATGCCACCATGGTGCCGGGGCTTGTTCTCTACCATTCCGCCTTCTTCTACAACAAGATGGGCTATGCCTCCGCCATCGGCGTGCTGTTGTTCATCATCATCTTCGTGATCACGGTGATCAACATGCGCTTCATTCGCTCCGATATCGAATATACTCCGGAATAGGACAAGACCATGCACTATCCAATCAAATCCAGCGGCCCCTGGGGCTTCATCCAGCGTTATAATGTGCTGTCTACCCTGTTCCTGGCCACTATTACCGGGCTGACCTTTCTGCCCTTCTACTTTTTGGTGATCACGTCGTTCAAGACCACCAGCCAGATGCAGCATCACTTCATGTCGCCCACGCTCCCGTTGCATTGGGAGAACTACGTGGTGGCCTTCAACCAGTTAGGAAAATACTTCTGGAATACGGTGCTGGTGACGGGCATCTCGGTGCCGGGCGTGC
>JASGTU010000133.1 GCA_030058085.1 Chloroflexota bacterium | reverse complement strand
TCGTCACCAGCGCGCGCTGGCCCACCGCCACGCGCCGCTTGATCTCGGCCAGCAGGTCGTCGATCTGGCCCTTCGTCGGTCTCACCTCTACCACCGGGTCGAGCAAGCCGGTCGGGCGGATCACCTGCTGTACGATCTGCTCGGCGTGCTGGCGCTCGTACGGCCCCGGCGTGGCGCTGACATAGACGACCTGGTTGATGTGCTCCTCGAACTCCTCGAAGCGCAGCGGACGGTTGTCCAGCGCGCTCGGCAACCGGAAACCATACTCCACCAGCACCTGCTTGCGGCTGCGGTCGCCGTTGTACATGCCGCGCACCTGCGGCAGCGTCATGTGGCTCTCGTCCACGAAGAGCAGCCAGTCCGCCGGGAAATAGTCGAGCAGCGTCCACGGCGTGCTGCCCGGGGGGCGCTGCGAAAGCGGCCCGCTGTAGTTCTCGACGCCGCTACAATAGCCCACCTCACGCAGCATCTCCAGGTCATAGCGGGTGCGCTGCTTGATGCGCTGCGCCTCCAACAGCTTGCCCTGCGACTCGAAGAGATTGACCTGCTCCTCAAGCTCCTCTTCGATGTCGACCAGCGCTTCTTCCAGTCGCTCCTGCGGCGTCACAAAGTGCTTGGCCGGATAGATGTCGATCTGTTGATGATCCGCCAAAATCTCGCCGGTGAGCGTGTCGATCTCGCTGATGCGCTCGATCTCGTCACCCCACAGGCTGATGCGGTAGGCGAACTCGCGGTCGGCAGGCTGAACCTCCAACACATCGCCGCGTGCGCGGAACCGGCCGCGCTGCAACGTGCTGTCATTGCGCTCGTAGTAGATCTCCACCAGATGGCGCAGAATATTGTTGCGTCGCACCATATCGCCTACGCGCAGGCTCAACACCACGCGGCCGTAATCCTGCGGGCTGCCCAAGCCATAGATGCACGAGACCGAAGCGACGATCACCGTGTCGCGCCGGCTAAAGAGCGACGAGGTCGCCGCCAGCCGCAGCCGGTCGATCTCCTCGTTGATCTGCGACTCCTTCTCCACATACGTATCCGTGCGCGGAATATACGCCTCGGGCTGGTAGTAGTCGTAGTAGCTGACGAAATACTCCACGGCGTTGTTGGGAAAGAACTCGCGCATCTCGCTGTAAAGCTGCGCAGCCAGCGTCTTGTTGTGCGCCAGGATCAACGTGGGCTTCTGCACTTGCTCGATGACCTTCGCCATCGTGTAGGTCTTGCCGGAACCGGTCACGCCCAGGAGCGCCTGGTGGCGCATATCGCGGCGCAATCCCTCCGCCAACTGTGCGATCGCGTGTGGTTGATCGCCCGTCGGCTCGAATTCGCTTACAACCTGAAATGGAGGCATAGCATCCCCTCGCGAAGCCTATCACAGCGGCCATGTTGGACCGCCTGCACGCCCAACCGAACAATTGTTCTCATCTAACCAGTATACTGCCCGCTACCGGATTTGTCTAGTGCGCTGCGCCATTTTCCGGGGTTGCTCAGCAGCCGCGAATTGTCACTCCGAACGCAGCAGAGGCGGCATTCTTGCCGCCGGGCTTGCAGCCCATGTGCTAAGGAGAGCGCGCCTACAACCCGGAGAGACGAACACGCGAAAATACTGGAGCACACCCCTATACGAGGGGACGGCGACGCGTGCGCCGCGGATACGTAGACCCGAACAGGCGCGTTACGTTGGGCAGGCCAAAAGAAAACCGGCAGCCGCAGGGCTTCCCCCACGACTGCCGGGCTTCGTACCGGTCAGATCAAGCCCGCGCCTTACCTAGCGCGGCGGGCCCTCCCTCGTTAGCGGCGAGGCCGGCGATCATCACGACCGCCGCGCTCGCGTCCGCCGCGGCGATTACCGCCGCCGGTGCGCGCACCGCCCTTGTCCCGCTCGCGGGCATCCTCTACGCTCCAGCCTTCCAGCACGGCCTGGCGGCTGAGCCGCACGCGACCGCCCGGGTCCACGTCGATGACCATGGCGGTCAGTTCGTCGCCGATGTTGGCGATGTCCTCCACCTTGTCCACACGGTAGTCGGCCAACTGGCTGATGTGCACCATGCCGTCCACACCGGGCAGGATGTTGACGAAGGCGCCGTAAGGCTCCACGCGCACGACCGTGCCTGTGTAGATCTTGCCCACCTCGACGTCTTCGGTCATGCTCTGAATCTCGTCCAACGCCTGCTCTGCGCCTTCGCCCTCGCCCGACACGTAGACGGTTCCGTCTTCCTCGATGTCGACCTTGACGGCGTACTTCTCCTGGAGCGCACGCACTGTCTTGCCGCCCGGGCCGATGATCTTGCCGATCTTCTCCGGGTCGACGTGCAGGCTGAGGATGCGCGGCGCATACGGGCTGAGGTGATCGCGCGACGCGGGCAGCGCCTCGAGCATCTTGCCCAGAATATGCAGCCGGCCCACACGCGCCTGCTCCAGCGCCTCGGTCAGAATGCTGAAGTCCAGCCCCTTGATCTTGAGGTCCATCTGCAGCGCCGTGATGCCGTGCTCCGTGCCCGCCACCTTGAAGTCCATGTCGCCCAGAGCGTCTTCCATGCCCTGGATGTCGCTCAAGACCTTATAGGCTCCGGTCTCTGCGTCCTGCACCAGGCCCATGGCGATGCCCGCCACCGGCGCCGCAATCGGCACGCCCGCGTCCATCAACGCCAGCGTGCTGCCGCAGACCGACGCCATGCTGGTGGAGCCGTTGCTGCTCACTACCTCGCTGACAAGCCGCAGCGTATACGGGAAATCCTCCGGGATCATGGGCAGCAGCGCCCGTTCCGCCAGCGCGCCGTGGCCAATCTCACGGCGGCGCGGCCCGCGCAGCGGATACGCTTCGCCCGTGCTGTAGGGCGGGAAGTTGTAGTGATGCATGTAGCGCTTGTCGTCGGTCGGCTGCAGCGTATCGATGCGCTGCGCGTCGCCCGGCGTGCCCAGCGTCGCAATCGTCAATACGTGGGTGTCCCCGCGCATGAACAGGCCGGAGCCGTGGACGCGCGGCAGTTTGCCGACTTGAATGCGGATAGGCCGGATCTCGTCGGTCGCCCGTCCGTCCGGGCGCACGCCCTCATTCAGAATGCGGCTGCGCGTGGCTTCTTTGATCACCGCGCTCATGGCGTCGGCAATGTCCGCCGCCGTCACTTCCTCAGAGGCGAGGTTCTCGGCCAACGACTCTTCGACGTCGGCGCGCACCTGGTCCAGGCTGTCCTTCAGGCTTATCTTGTCCAGCCCAGCCGCCAGCACGCCGCCGACCTCGTCCTTCGCCAGCACGTTGATGCGTTCTTGGACCTCCGGCGCAGGCAGGAAGAACTGAACCGTATTCTTTTCTTTGCCGGCCTCGGCCTGCATGGCGTCGATCAGAGAGATCACCGACTGGTTAGCCTCATGCGCCATCTTCAGCGCTTCGAGCATCATGTCTTCGGGGATCTCGTGCGCACCGGCTTCCACCATCAGGATGTTGTCGCGCGTGCCCGCCGCCATCAGGTTCAGCCGGCTGTTTTCCATCGCCGTCGCCGTGGGGTTGACGACGTACTCGCCGTCGATGAAGCCGATGGTCGAACCCGCCACCGGCCCGTTCCAGGGGACGTCGCTGATCGTCAGCGCAGCCGATGCGCCGATGATCGCCAACGGATCCAACAGGTTCTCTTCGTCGATGCTCAAGGCCGTGAGGATGACCTGCACCTCGTTGCGCATGCCCTTGGGGAAGAGCGGGCGCAGCGGGCGGTCCACCAGGCGCGACAGCAGGATGGCCTGCTCGCTAGGACGGCCCTCGCGGCGGAAGAAGCTGCCGGGGATGCGGCCCGCCGCGTAGAGCTTCTCTTCAAAATCCACCGTCAGCGGGAAGAAGTTGATGCCAGGCCGTACATCCTTGCTCATCGTGGCCGTAGCCAGCACCACCGTATCGCCATAGCGTACGGTTACGGCGCCGCCCGCCTGAATGGCAAGCACGCCCGTCTCAATCGAGAGAGGACGCCCGCCAACCTCCGCAGTATAGATTCGGGAACCATCAAAAACTTGCATAGATTCGTACTCCTTATGTTACGTCTATGAACGTCTCAAGACTACACAGGCAGTACGGCTATGCAGCAATCTACAGAGAGGATGGGCACGGAATCGAGGTGCGGAACTGGAGACCAAGGCGAAATCTCTTGTCTCACCGACAAAGGCCGCTGCAAAAAGCTTTCGCCGCGCTCTCCAATGCCGGACCTCGATTGACGCGTTGGCAGCTAGACTACCGTTCCCGTCGCTCTAATCGCTGCACTCGTACTGCTTACATCTCTAGAACTAACCTACAACCTACAAATACTGCCTAAGTACACTACCTAAGTACGATGTCACGAGTTCTCGTCGAACCTGTCACCCTGAAGCGAGTGAAGGGTCTCGATGTCGCTCCCCAGGAACTAGCGAATTGTACCTAAAACCGTTGAGGCGCCCGGCGACCGGTACACGCCGGCTCATAACCGGCTGACCAAACGCCCCTTGCGGCGGGCAGGAAAAAAGGGGCGAAGCAGCCATCGCAATGACCTTCGCCCCCTTCCCTTGCTTGCCCGTATCCTACTTACGCAGACCCAACCGCTGGATCAGTTCCTGATATCGTTGGGTGTCTGAGCGCTTCAAATAAGCCAGATGGCGCCTGCGCTGACCCACCAACTTCAGCAACCCGCGCCGGGAACTCTCGTCGTGCTTGTGCGTGTTGAGGTGACCGATCAAGGCCTCGATACGCGTCGTCAGAAGGGCGACTTGCACTTCCGGTGAACCAGTGTCCTGCTCGTTGATCCGATAATCGCTGATCAACTGGGTCTTATGCGCTTTGCTGATACTCATGTATCTCTCCTGATTCTAGCACTCCAGGCTGCCCTGGCAACTCCCCAGTGAAACCACTGTTGGCCAGATCACCGCTGTGCCGGGCGCGTGATCTAGCATCAACGTTCCACACAGTATAACACCAGAACATACGTTTAGCCAAATTGGATGAAACATGCCTTTGCTCAAGCTATGTCATTCTGCTACGCTTGCAGCATGGACACAGCGATGGACACGCTGCGCGGCGTCGTCGAACGCATCACCTATCACAGTGAAGAAACGGGCTACACGGTCGCCAAGCTGACGCCGGAAGCCCCCGCCCCGGGGCTTTTCGGCCAAAAGGTCGAGGTCGCCCTCGTCGGCGTCATGGCCGGCCTCAACGTGGGGGAATTCGTCGAGGTAAGCGGCAAGTGGACCGTCCACGCCGAGTACGGACGGCAGTTCGCCGTCGAGAACCTGCGCACCGTGCTCCCCGCCACCGTCGCCGGCATCGAGAAGTACCTGGGCAGCGGCCTGATCAAAGGTGTAGGGCCGGTCACCGCCAAGCGCATCGTCGCCCACTTCGGCACAGAGACCCTGGACGTCATCGAGCACGACCCCCAGCGCCTGCTCGAAGTCCCCGGCGTGGGGCGCAAGCGCATCCGCCTCATCCTGCGCGCCTGGGAAGAACAGCGCGCCATCAAAGAGGTGATGCTCTTTCTGCAGAGCCACGGCGTCACCACCAGCCTCGCCACCAAAATCTACAAATACTACGGCGACTCCGCCATCGCCATCGTCCAGTCCGACCCGTACAGGCTGGCCCAAGACATCTACGGCATCGGCTTCCTCACCGCCGACAAGATCGCCCGCTCGCTCGGCATCCCCGCGGACTCGCCGCAGCGCGTGGCCGCGGGCGTCGCCTACGCCCTCAACCAGGCCACCGACAACGGCCATGTCTTCCTGCCCGTCCCCGAACTGCTCGACGAAGCCGCGAGCCTGCTCGACGTCGAACCCCAACAGGCCGCGCTGGGCATTCTCCGCCTCTGGGAGCAGGAAACGGTCAAGGTGACCGACGAACCGGGCGGCGCGGAGCTGCCCAACCCCGCGCCCGATCTGTCCGCAGATACCCCGCGCCTCGTAGCCGAGTCCGGGCAGCTCTATGCAACGTCCACCCTCGACCGCGCCGCCCAACTCATGCAGGAAGACCGGCCTGTCTACCTCACCCCGCTTTACTACAGCGAACAGGGCGTGGCTGCTCGCCTCCTGCGCATCATGACTGCCGGGACTGACTTCATGCCGGCTTTCGCCGCGCAGCAGATGGACTGGACGGCGCGCTTCGCCCAGATCGAAGCGCGGACCGGCGTGCGCCTTGCCCCCGAACAGCGCCAGGCGGTCGTCGCCGCCCTCAGCCGCCGCGTCGTCATCCTCACCGGCGGCCCCGGCACGGGCAAGACCACTACCGTGCGCAACATCCTCGACCTATGCCGAGCCGCCGGCCATCGCGTCCTGCTGGCCGCGCCCACCGGGCGCGCCGCCAAACGCCTAGCCGAGTCCGCAGGCCAAGAAGCCAAGACCGTTCACCGCTTGCTCGAATTCCAGCCGGCCGAGGGCCTCTTCTTCAAGCGCAACGACGACTTTCCGCTGGAAGGCGACCTGCTCATCGTCGACGAAGCCTCCATGCTGGACATGACGCTCGCCAACCACCTCCTCAAGGCCGTCCCGCCCGGCATGCACCTGCTCCTCGTCGGCGACGTAGACCAACTGCCCAGTGTGGGCGCGGGCAATGTGCTGAGCGACCTCATCGCCGCGCTCGAAACGCTCGGCCCCAGCGATCTCACCGCCGTGATCCGCCTTCAGACCATCTTTCGCCAGGCCGCAAACAGCTTCATCATCACCAACGCCCACCGCATCAACCGCGGGCAGATGCCCGACATGAGCAACAAGCCCGATGGCGACTTTTTCCTCTTCAAGACCGAGGACGCCGAGCGGGCCGCGCAACTCTGCGTCGAACTGGTACGCGAGCGCATACCGCGGCGTTTTGCCATCCCGCCCACGGACATCCAGGTGCTCAGCCCCATGCATCGCGGCGCAGCGGGCGTCGCCGCGCTCAACGCCGCCATCCAAAACGCGCTCAACCCGCCCGAACCATCCAAGCCCGAGCGCCGTAGCGGCAGCCACATCTTTCGCCTGGGCGACCGCGTTATGCAGATCCGCAACAACTACGACAAAGACGTTTTCAACGGCGATATGGGCGTCATCACCGGCCTGGACTTGGAGATGCAGACCATGACGGTTATGATGGAAGAGAGGGCGGTACGCTATGACTTCCTAGAGATGGACGAGCTTGTTCACGCCTTCGCCATCAGCGTCCACAAAAGCCAGGGGTCCGAATTCCCTGCCGTCGTCATTCCCGTCCTGACCAGCCATTACATGATGTTGCAGCGCAACCTTCTCTACACAGCCGTCAGCCGGGCGCGACGCCTCGTCGTCCTCGTCGGCCAGCCCAGGGCCATCGCCATGGCCGTGCGCAACAACCAAGTCACCCAACGGCATACAGGGCTGCGCCAGCGGCTCCTTGCCGGTTGATGCCGTTGATGCCGGCTGTTTGATCACAGCCGATTATGCCTAAAAGACGAACCGCTATTCAAAGGAAACGCACCCATGTCCAAACAGACCTCTCTGCCCATTGCCGTGCAACTCTACACGCTGCGCCATCTGGAACAGCCGCTCGACGTCACGCTGGGCCAGGTCGCCGCGGCCGGTTACGCCGGCGTGGAGACGATCCGCGACCACGGCCTGAGCGCAGCCGAGATGAAGGACCTGCTCGCCAAGCACAACCTCAAGGCCATCTGCACGCATGTGCCCCTCGCCGCCGCCGAAGACGAGTTGGACGCGCTGATCGCCTTCAACCAGGCCATCGGCAACGACTGCATCTGTGTGCCCGCTCTGCCGCAAGAAGAGCGCAACCGCGACGCTAAAGGCTGGCTGGAGATGGGCCGCCGCCTCGGCGCCATCGGCAAGCGCTGCGCCGGCGAGGGTATGCGCTTCCTCTACCACAACCACGCCTGGGAAATGGTCGAGATGGACGGCAAACTCGCCATCGACTGGCTGTTCGAGGGCGCGTCGCCTGAGCATCTCCTGTGGGAGCCGGACATCGCCTGGGTCGTGCGTGGGAACGTCGATCCGCTGGCCCTGTTGCAGCGCCACGCCGGTCGCTGCCCGCGCATCCACGTCAAGGACGTCGCCGCCGCCGGGCAGAACGAGGACCAGATGGGCTTCGCCGATGTCGGCTACGGCACACTTGACTGGTCCGCGCTGCTGCCGGCTGCCAAGGCCGCGGGCGGCGAGTGGTACATCGTCGAACACGACCTGCCCAAAGACCCGGTGCAGACCGTCAACCGCAGTTGCGAGTTCCTGCAGAAGGCCCTGGCGCCGCTCTACGCCTAAGTCCTATTCAGTCCCATCCGGGAAGCAGACGGCTTCCCGGATGGTATAGTTCGTTCAGAGGGTTGGCTGCATGACCCGAACCGCCATGTTCACCGGCCTGGTCTTCGACGAGGCCGGCAGCCCTGCCCAAGTAGCTTGGGTGGGCGAAAACGCCTGCTACGTCGTCGACGACGACGGCTTCCTGCGCCACATCGACGCCGGACACGTCGACCGGCAGGTGTTGCGCTTCTTGCGCGATCAAGTGGAGGGCAACCGCGACATGGCCGTCAGCGCCATGCTCGACATGATGGGCCAGGACGACATCTTCACCAAAGCCGCGGTCGAATCCTCCATCGACCGCATGGAAGAGGCGGTCGGCCAGCCTATCCCGGAAGAGGCGCTGCGCTGGCTCGGCATGTTGGGCTTTCGCATCGTGATCGACTTCCAGGGCAACGTGGTCGATATCGAAATGCCCGCCGGCGGCATCGACGAAGGCGAATAACAGGCACACAAAAAAAGGCGCCGGTCATCGCAGACCGGCGCCTTTTCCTTTTGCAAAATCAATCAAGCTGTTGCGAGGGCCTAGCCTCCATCCTGGCGGCACAAGGCCAGCGCCACCGCGGTCGCCCAGGGCAGCACCTTGAATTCCCCGCGCTGCAGCGCGGCGCGCATTTCTGCGCGCGTCAACAGCAGCAACTCCTGCTCCTCCAGGTCATCGGCGTCGATCGGCTGCCGCCACTCGGCCCCGCGCGCCAGGAACAGATGCGCCGTCCCCGCGCCGCGGTTGCCGTCCACCGCATACTTGCCCAGGTCGATCCACTCAGCCGCAACATAGCCGGTCTCCTCCAGCAGTTCGCGCTGCGCCGCGGTCAGCGGGTCCTCGCCCGGCTCCAGGTAGCCGCCCGTCACCGCCAGCGACACCCCCTCGACCGCGTACTTCGTCTGGCGAAAGCAAATATACTCGCCGGCTGCCGTCTCTGCGACCACGTTGACGAAGTCCGGCGTGATCAGCCACGGCCATTCTTCGATCACCTGCCCGTCGGGCAATTCGACGGTATGGTACTCGACCTTAAGAAAGCGGCCATTACCCGCCTGCAACACGGTCTGCCGCGCTTGGGTCCGCCAGTTTTGCAAAGCTCAATCCTTCTCGATTGTGAACTGCAGCGGGTAGCCGTCCGCCTGGGCTCGTCCACGAGCCACACGCGCCAGGCTCTCGGCCTCGGCGCGCGGGCGGATGACCACGACAGCCGCGCCGAGGTCGTGCGCCGTCCACGCGATGTGGTCCGCAATTTCCTCAGAAAGCATAAACACAGACTCCAACGTCCGGATCACATACTCGAACGGCGTCCTATCGTCATTATGAATGAGCACTCGCCAGATGTCGCCGGCTGCATTCTGATCCGCCGGCGCTTCCGGCGCAGACCACTCTTCCATCATGCCGCCTCCCACTCCGCGTAGGAACCCAAATGAAGGAACATTTAGTCGCCTCTGTCATTTGAGCTGCAATACACGTCCAGCCCACGGCTTATTTTACCAAGTTCCGCGCAGATCGGCATACCTTCACCTTGTAGGTAAGCCGCGAACTCTCTGAAAGTAACACTCATGCCTCGCCGGCGTTGACACACAACCGCCAGTCGGCGTAGACTGCACTCTATCGATTTTGGCCCTGTTTTATGCAGAGGAAAACAAGCTCATGCCAGTCACAACCGCTCGCGCCATTCTGAACATCCTCGGGCGATGCCTCTGCCGTACCAGGGCGTCTCAGCCGCACATCTAACCCGCCACGCGCGCCCCGGCGCGCAGGGTATCTCCCGAGTCTGAAGTCGCATAGCGCAGTAAGCCGCGACAATTTCGTCGCGCGCAGGTTCCGCCTGCCTGGCTTGCCGCACGCCGGCTTCACCCTTCACAACCGATCATCCTTTTGATCCTGTCAGGGAGATATCCTTGAAGAAGCCAAACGCATACACGCTCTATCTGATCATGGGCGCGGCGCATGCCCTGTTTAGTTCCATGATCTTCACCGTGCTTACCGTCTACTACGTCCAGACGGTCGGCATGAACCCCTTGCAGTTGGTGCTGGTCGGCACGACCATCGAGTTGACAGTCCTGCTGTTCGAGATTCCCACCGGCGTTGTTGCGGACCTCTACAGCCGGCGGCTTGCCGTCATCATCGGCTTCGTGCTGATCGGCCTCTGCTACGTGATCGAGGGCTGGGTTCCCCTCTTCGTCGCCATTCTCTTTGCAGAGTTCATCCGCGGCGTCGGCGAGACCTTCATCAGCGGCGCGGCTAGCGCCTGGGCCGCCGACGAGTTGGGTGAGGAGCGCGTCGGCAGAGCCTATGTGCGCCACGCCCAGGTCGGGCTTGCCGGCGGCTTTGCCGGCATCCTGATCGGGACGGCGCTGGGGGCCTGGCGGCTCAACCTGCCCATATGGCTGGGCGGCGCGCTGATCATCGGCCTCAGCCTGTTCCTCATCCTCGTCATGCCCGAACGCGGCTTCACGCCTGCGCCGCGCCAAGAACGCGAGTCGTGGCGCAACATGCTGGAGACCACGCGCGACGGGTTGCACATCGTGCGTCTACAGCCCATCGTGCTGATGTTCGTGCTGGCGGGCGTGGTCTTCGGCGCGTTCAGCGAAGGCTTCGACCGGCTGTGGGAGGCGCACTTCCTCAACGACATCGGCTTCCCGGCTTGGCCGAACCTGCCGCCGGTCGTGTGGATCGGCGCGCTTCACGCCGGCGCCATGCTCCTGGGCGTCCTGGTCTCCGAGGGGCTGCTGCGTCGCCTCGACCTGCATGACCCACGCGCCTTGGGCCGGACGCTGCTGGCAACCACGGCGTTGCTGATCGCAGCCGTCGTCATCTTCGGTCAGGCGCACGCCTTCGCCGTCGCTACCGCCGCCTACTGGTTCGCCTCCGGTCTGCGCACGCTGCAATACCCGATCGCAACCACCTGGCTTAACCGCAACATCCCGTCGCGCGTGCGCGCCACGGTGCTGTCGATGGTTTCACAGGCGGATGCGTTGGGACAAATCGGCGGCGGTCCCGCCGTCGGCGCGATAGGGCTGCGTTCGCTGCGCGCGGCCATCACCATCTCCGGGCTGCTGCTCACGCCGGCCTTGATACTCTACAGCCGGCGGCTCCGCCTGGACTCGACAAACAACAGCCGTTAGCCCGGCCGCGTGATCGCCCCTAGAGCGGTCCCGCCCCAGCAAGGCGGGGCCGCCTAGACGGCGCGGCGCGGCGGGCGAAGGAACAGGCTGAGAACGCTCAACGCCAGAGGGATAAAGGCCAGAATTACGAGCGCCTGGTTGTAGCTGCCCAGCAGGTCGCGGGCCAGGCCCATCGGCATCGGCCCTAGCGCCGAAGCGGCGGTCAAGATGGTCGACGCGAAGCCGGCGATGCTCCCCAGGTAAAGCCGTCCATAATATGACGGCCATACCACCGCGCCCACGGTGCGCATCAGTCCCATCATCGTGCCGAGCAGCACGCCGTAAAGGATCGCAACCTCCACGCTGGGCAGAGCCTGCGCCATCCACAGCGTCAGCGCCTGTAACAGCAGGGCGACTGCCAAGAAGTAGCGCACAGGAATGCGGTCAACCAGCACGCCGCTGCCCAAGTTGGCCACTGCCGTCGTCAACGCCAGCGGCACAAATACGGCCGCAGCGATGGTCGGCGACAGATTGTTGTCGGCAAAGATACTGACCATATGAAAGGTAAGGCCGGTCCCCAACATGCTGATCGATGACAGCCCAGCCGCCACGATCCAAAAAGCAGCCGTGCGCCTTGCTTCAGCCAGCGTCCAGTTCTCCTCGACTAAGACAGCGCTTTTAGCGCCGCCCGTGCGCCCGCCCGACTGGTTGTCCGGCGTCAATCCATATGCCTCTGGCCGGCTGCGATAGAACGTCACGCCCAACGGAACCATCACCGCGATCAGCGCCGCGCCGAACACGACATACGTGGCGCGCCAGCCGATCTGGGGAATCATCCAGTTGATCAGATTGGGAAAAGCGCCTACGCCCAATAGGGAGACGAACACCCCGGACAGCCCCATGACCATCCCGCGCCGGCGCACCCACCACTGGTTAATCACATAATTGCTGACCAAACTCAGGCTGCCCTGCCCCAAGAGCCGCACCAGCACGAACCCGATCAGCAGCATCCAACCCGTCTGGATCGCGCCCATATAGATGCAGGCCAGCCCAAACACCGCCGAAATAATGCCCACCATCAAACGCGGGCCGCGCCGGTCGATCTGCCTGCCGACGAAAGGCAGGCCGAAGCTCGCCACGAGCGTCCCGACCGTGTAGAAAGTGCTCACCAGGCCGCGGCTGATGCCCAGGTCGACGATAAAATGCTCGATGAAAATCGAAATGGCATAGGTCTGCCCAGGGCTAGTCATGATCAGGCCGAACGTCCCGGCCAACAGGATCACCCAGCCATAGAAAAACGGCGCGCCCTGCACCAACCGGCTGCCGCGCCTAGAGTCAAAGAAACTTGCACTGCTGTGTAACACGCACCGATCTCCTCATAGCAGGCCTGGTCCGCATGTCGACGCCGCCCGGCCCATTTCCTCCCGGATGCGTTCCGGGCAACCCCTCTATCGTAGCCGGGTACCCGGCATCCGCCAAAACCTGTACACATCCGCATCCCTTTGAAGGCTGCGGCGCGACCTGCTATACTGGTGCTTGGCTACAATACATATCCGCCCAGCGCACACAGGGTAATCCGCCGCCCCATGACGACCACAAACGACGCCTTGCGCATTCTGATCTTCGGCGCTCACCCCGACGACCCCGACTTCTCCGCCGGCGGCACAGCCGCGCTCTACGCCCGCCTCGGCCACACGGTCAAACTGGTGAGCCTGACCAACGGCGACGCCGGTCATCACACGATGGGCGGCGCGCCCCTTGCCTGGCGACGCCGCGCCGAAGCCGCCGCATCCGGGGCCACACTGGGCGCCGAGTACGTGACGCTCGACATCCACGACGGCGCGCTGTTGCCCTCGCTGGAAAATCGCCACACCGTGATTGCCGTGATCCGCCAATTCCGACCCGACCTGGTCATGGTCCACCGGCCCAACGACTATCACCCCGACCACCGCTACGCCTCGCAGCTTGTGCAGGACGCGTCCTACATGGTGACGGTGCCTAACGTGGTCTCCCACGTCCCGCACCTGCGCGCCATGCCCGTCATCGTTCATACCTGGGACCACTTCCAAAAGCCCTATCCGTTCCAGGCCGATGTCGTAATCGGCATCGACGAAGTCGTCGAGCAGAAAGTCGACGCGCTCTGCTGCCACGAATCGCAGGTGTTTGAGTGGCTGCCCTACAATGGCGGCTACCTGGACGACGTGCCCGCCCAGCCGGAAGAACGCCGCGCCTGGCTGCGCACGCATCTGGAGCCGCGGCTGTGTCGCATCGCCGGCAGCTATCGAGACAAGCTCATCCGATTCTACGGCGAAGCCGGGCGCAACATCCGCTACGCCGAAGCGTTCGAGGTCTGCGAATACGGGGCCCCGCTCGACGAGGTCGCGCTGCGCCGCCTCTTCCCGTTCTTTCCCAGCCCGTCCGCCCGGTCTATTGTCTAGTTCACCGTCTAGTTCGTCGCCTAGCGCCGTCGCCACCTTGAGCCGTTCAACCGTTTCGCCTATCCACCTTCGCGGAGAATTGCCATGACTAACCGTGCACCGCTCAAGCAGCGCATCCACGCCGGCGAAATCCTGATCGGCGTAAACGTCCCCATCACTTCCACCCAAAGCCAGCTCGAGACCATTCTCGGCAAAGATGACTACGCCTTTGTCTGGATCGACAGCCAGCACGCTCCCCTCAACGAGGAACGTCTAGTCGAGTTCTGCCAGATGGCCGAAGCGATGGGCGTCCACGTCCAGCTGCGCATCAAGCACACGCGCTTCACCTACCTGATCGGCAACATCCTCGATTTGGGGCCGACCGGCGTCGAGGTTCCCCAGGTGGAGCAGGAAAGCTCCGTTCTCGAAGCCGTCGACAACTTCCACTACCCCCAGCAGGGCGTGCGCAGTTGGGGCGGAAGCGCGCGTTGGGGCCTGAAAGACCACCCCGACCCCGCCGATTACATGGCATGGTGGAACAATACCGGCGTGCTCTGGATTCAGATCGAGTCCATCCACGCGGTGAGCAACGCCCGCCGCCTAGCCAAGCCGGGCGTAGACTGCCTCTCCTGGGGGCCGATGGATTTGAGCCTGAACCGGCAGCGCTATCCCGACCACCCGTTCCAGACCGACGACGACTGCGTGCGCTACACGCTGCACCAGTTGGAGGGCACGGATGTCAAACTCATGTACCGCAACTACACCGCCGACTTGCGCAACAAGTACATCGACATGGGCGCGACGGTGTTGCTGGAAACGCCCAAACCCTGAAGCGCTCCGGCGTCCGGACGCGAACCCCGAGATTAGAAAGACCTAGAGAGAATGATTGAGAAGACCACAGAACCAAAACGCGTGTTGGTGACCGGCTCCACCGGCGCCATCGGGCAGCCCGTCTGTCAGCGCCTGCTGGCGCGCGGCCACTATGTCCGCGGCTTTGCGCGGCGCGCCACACCAGGCGTGGAGGACTACATCATGGGCGACCTGGATGACCGCGACAAGGTGCGCCAGGCCGTCGAGGGCATGGACGTCATCATTCACCTCGGCGCCTACCCCAACCCCGCCGACTTCCTGGATGTGCTGCTGCACCCCAATGTCATCGGCCTGTATCACATCTGCGATGCCGCCCGCGAGTTCGGCGTCAAGCGTCTGTCGCTCGCCAGCAGCGTCCAGACGATCATGGGCTTCGGTTGGCCGGATAGGCTGTTGCGCATGGAGGAAGGCGTGCGCCCGACCAACCACTACGCGCTAACCAAGGTCTGGGCCGAGGAAATGGGCCATATGTATGCCCGCGTCTATGACCTATCTGTGGTCAATGTGCGCATCGGCTGGCTGCCGCGCGACCCCGGCGAAGCCGAAACGCTCAAAGCCAGTCGCTTCGGCCGCGACGTCTTTTTCAGCCACGACGACGCCGCCCGCTTCTATGAACGCGTCGTCGAATCGCCGACGCCCGCGCCGGGAGAATCCGTGACCCTCTTCGCCATCAGTAAGGCCAAGTATCTGGAGCGGCTGGACATGGAACCGGCCCGCCGCGTCCTGGGCTATGTCCCGCAGGACGTCTGGCCCGAAGGTCTGCCCTTCGCGGTGGAGAACCCGTAAAGCCCCTTGCCGCGATAACTTTCGCCACGAATTTTCCGAGTGCGCCGAATCACAAGCGCTTTGTTCGTGCAATTCGAGAAATTCGTGGCGATTTCTCCCTACTCCCAGGCGCACAGTTCTTCCACATAGGCTGCGGACCCGTCGCGCAGCCAGCCGTCCAGCTGCGCCACTTCCTTGAGTTGCTGCCCGCGCGCCCGCGGCGTCGCCACGAACTGGCAATCCAACTCCGGCAGCGCGGTCATATCGCCCCACAGCTTCTCGAACTGGGCTACCGGCAGCACATCCTCCTGGCCCTTGCCCCAGCGCTTCTTCACGTCCTTCAGCGTGATGTAGGTGGGCATGCGCGCCGCCATCGCCCGCACAGCCCGCGCCACCTTCGCCTCGTCCGCCAGGTCCGTACGCGCTAAGCCGAACAGGGCCAGCAGCCTGTCGATCTCCAGCCAGGCAGTATTGGAGTTGTAATAGGAAAGCGTGAACTCGATCTCCTCGCGCGGCAGCGCCAGCCCTTCGATCAGGCGCACATGCCCGTCGGCCCGCGCCAGCCCGCCGCCGCGGTCGTCGATGCGCCGCCGGATGACCTCGGTCGTCCAAGTCTTGCCCGCGTCGATGTGGCAGCCAAGCATCGCCGGGTCCATGTTCGCGCCGAGCGTGTCGATGTTGTGCACCATCAAATAGCGAAGCTGGGGGCGTTCATCGAGCAGCCGCGCCAGCACGCCGTTGCGCAGCAGGTTGGGAACCTCGTACCAATGCCCCACCGGGTGCAGACACTGCAGGGGCGTATTGTCCGTATAGTCGCTGCCCTCGCCCATCTGCACCGCCCAACCGATCAGCGCAGCGCGCAGGCTGTCCTGCATCTTCTGCGCCTGCTCGTCGAGCAATTGCTGCGGCATCTCCTCCCAGGCGAAGCGCAGATCGCGCGCCATCGGCGTCATGCGCAGCCCGATGGCGCGTCCAGGCGACAAGATCACGTGCTCCCCATAGCCGTACCAGCCCTCGGCGGCCAAGAACGCCTCGATGCGGTCGTGCGTCAGATAGCTCGTCGTGATGACGTGCGGCAGCGGCGTCCCGCACAGCCGGCTCGTCAGGCGGCTCTTGGCGATGTGCACCTCGATGAACGAGCGGTGCTTGCCGCCCAGCTTGCTGAACGGGTGCAGCGCCTTGACCAC
>JASGTU010000132.1 GCA_030058085.1 Chloroflexota bacterium | reverse complement strand
GCGCGGTGGATGGTCCAGCGGTCGGCGGCAGGGTCGTAGCGCAGCTCGTAGGTGTTGCCGTCCACCGTCTGCACCAGGTAACAGCGCACCGCCCGCCCCTCAACCCGCTCTTCCCACTGGCGACCGTGGTCGCCTACATAGCGCGTGCGGTCACGCCACAGGAAGGACGTCGGCTGCACGCTGCCGTCGCGCAGCACGCGCACCAGCACATCGACCTCTTCGTCAACGAGCGCTTCGGCGGCCATTGAAGCTCCTTTCCCGGCATTCCAGATAGGCCAACGCCAATTCGAGCGCAGCTTGCGCGCTGAGCAGCTTATTGCCCGTCCGGTCTGCGTCCCAGCAGAAATGGCGGCTATCCGTATAGTCGTCGCGCGCGTTGATGGCGATATACACTGTGCCCACGGGTTTGTTGGGCAGCCCGCCGCCCGGTCCGGCGATGCCCGTCACCGCCAGCGCTACGTCCGTGTCGAACAGCCGTCGTGAGCCCTGCGCCATCTGGCGCGCCACCGCGTCGCTGACCGCGCCCTCGGCGAGCAGCGTGGCATGGTCGACGCCGAGCACGCCCTCTTTGGCCGCGTAGCTGTAAACCACGGCGGAACCCATGAAGTAGTCGGAGCAGCCGGCGTTTTCGGTGATGAGATGGCCGATGAGGCCGCCGGTACAGCTTTCGGCGGCGGCGAGCGTCAATTTGGCGGCAGCAAGTCGCTGCCCCACCTTGCGCGCCAATTCTACCAGTTCGAAATCCTGTGGAATGTTCATGTCTCGGCAAGTATACGGCATTCCAGGCGCAGGGGAAAGAATCGCGGGGCGTCAATACCGTGGGCGATGGAGGTCAAGACACAGAGAACTGCCGTGATTTGCTCGAATTCGCCCTTAATTTGCTTCGTGCAATTCGTACAATTCGTGGCTATAAAACCCATTTTTGACATACTAGTGAAGCGGAGGGCGCGGAATAGAGCGGAGCCCCGCGGCTAGGGGCGGGCGGCGAGGAGCATGAGCGGCTGGTCGCCGCGGCGCGTGAAGATCACGACCGCGGGCTGGCCTCCGGCGTGCAGTTTGATCCGCCGGCGCAGGTCCTCCGGTGCAAAGGGCGCACCGCGCTTCTTCAACTCGACGCTGCCGATTTGGCGCGCGGCCAGGCGCGCGTTGAGCCGCTTGAGGCTGAACGGCTCGACCTCCAGCAGACGGAACGGCGCGGCCAGCGGGCTGCGGGTCAGTTCAGCCGCCACGAGGTAGGCGATCTGCGCGTCGAACAGATGGGCGTGCAGGAGGTCGCACAACTCGACGAAGGCGCCGGCGCGGATGACAGCCGGGTCCGGCTCGTAGAGGATCATGCCGGGGGCCAGAGGACCCGCGGGGGGCGCCGCGCCCGACGCAACCAGCGCATGCCACCGTGCGCCGTCATGCACGCTTGCCCAGCGCGGGTGTTGCGCCGGCGCGCCGAACCAGAGCACCGCTTCCTTGCACGTCCCCTCGTGGCTGATGAACTCGACGCCGCAGCCGGCGGGCAGCTCGCGCTCATTTACGCCGGGCATGACCTTGACGCCTAGTGCAGGGAACTGCGCGTTCAGGCGCAGCAGCGTTGCCAGCGGCGGCTGCATGCGCTGCAGGCTGAAAACGCGCCGCCCGTCCACGCGGCGCGAGGGATCGACGAAGGCTGCGGCGGCTTGGGGCAGCCGGCCATTGGCGAGGTCTTCGGTCCAGTCGCCGCCGCGGAACTCGACGCGCCCGGCAAGGCCTAGCGCTCGTGCGTTGGCCGCGGCGAAGCGCAGGCGCACGGGGTTACGCTCGTAAGCGATCACCGGGCGATATTGGGCCAGGGCAAGCGTGTCGCCGCCGACGCCGCAACCCAGGTCCAGCACGACGCCAGGCGGCGCGGCGCGGTCGAAGTGCTGGGCGCGGTGCAAGGCTACGGGCCAGGCGGTAGCCTGTTCCAGGGCTTCGGGCGTGAAGTAGAGGCGATCGGCTTGGGGGAACTTGGCGCGGCCGCGCATGCGCAGTTGCGCCAGCGTCAGCAGCGCGCCCGCCTCCTCCGGGGCAAAGCGGCGCCGCAGCGCATTGAGAGCGGGCAGCGGGTTGTCATCGTCCCAGCCGGTCTGCAACAACTCGGCAGCGGCGGCTTGCGCCACGTCCGAGAGCAGAAAATCGACCACGGCGGGGGAGAGTGAATCCAAGTTCGACAAAGACCGTCCTTTCCGGGCTGCCTGGCGACGAGGTTTACGCCGTATCTGTTCGTGCGTCCCATCAAGATTATACCCTACTGAAGGGACGTCGCCCCTAGGATAGCCTGCGCCTTTGCCGCCAGGGATGGCGGCGTTCCCGGCGCTACGAGTAAGCGCGACGAGCGGGCAATAACTCTGAGGCGCAATCTTGGCCTGGGAGCGTTTGATTTCGCAACGTCCCCAGGCTAGAATAGGAGAATGTTCTACGATCAAGCACGAATCTATGTCAAAGCAGGGGACGGCGGCAACGGCGTCGTGGCGTTTCGCCGCGAGAAGTTCGTGCCGCGCGGCGGCCCGTCGGGCGGCAGCGGCGGGCGCGGCGGTCACATCTATCTGGAAGCGGACCCCGGCCTGAACACGCTCTACGCGCTGCAACACCAGGTGCATCACCGCGCCGAGCGCGGCGTCCACGGACAGGGCGCCAACAAAACCGGGGCGGCTGGAGCCGACCTGACGATCCCCGTGCCGCTGGGCACTCTGGTGCGGGATGCCGAGACGGGCGAGTTGTTGGCGGACCTGACGCATGCCGGCCAGCGCTTTCTCGTCGTCAGGGGCGGTCGCGGCGGCCGCGGCAATGTCGCCTTCAAGTCGCCGCGCAACAAAGCCCCTCGCGTGGCCGAAAACGGCGAGCTGGGCGAAGAACGCTGGCTGGAACTCGAACTGAAGTTGGTGGCCGACGCCGGCATCATCGGCGTGCCCAACGCCGGCAAGTCGACGCTGCTCAGCGTGGTCAGCGCGGCCAAGCCCAAGATCGCGGATTACCCCTTTACGACGGTGGAGCCTAGCCTTGGCGTGGCAGAGGTCGGTCACCGGCAGATGACGCTGGCGGACATTCCTGGCCTGATGGAGGGCGCGCATGAGGGCGTCGGGTTGGGGTTGGACTTCTTGCGCCACATTGAGCGGACACGCGTTCTCATTCACCTGGTCAGCGGCGTAAGCCCGGACCCTATCGGCGATTTCGACGCCATCAACCAGGAACTCACGCTCTTCAACCCGGCCCTAGCCGACAAGCCGCAGCTCGTGGTCCTGAACAAGATGGACTTGCCCGAAGCGCAGGCGGCCTGGCCGGCCTTTGAGCAGGAGATCGCCCGCCGCGACCTGCCTGTGATGAGCATCAGCGCGGTGACCGGTGAGAACGTCGAAGCGCTGCTCTATCGCGTTCAGGAGATGCTCGACGCCGCGCCGGCGCCTGAGGCTGAGCCGCTTGAGGAACTGCCGGAGATTGCCCCGGCGCCGGATGAGAAGGAGTTCCACGTCTATCTCGAGGGCGAAGGCGTGTGGCGCGTGGAGGGCGTTGCCATCGAGCGCATCGCGCAGATGACGAATTGGGACTATTACGAAGCGGTCATGCGTTTCCAGCGCGTTTTGCGCGCTATGGGCGTCACCGAGGCGCTAAAAGCCGCGGGCGTGGCTGAGGGCGATACTGTGGCGATCGGCCCGGTTGAGCTTGTGTGGGGCTACGAGAATGCCTTCGACGCCTGATGTCCCTGCGGGCGAGACGCCGCGCCGCGTCGGCATCTTCGGAGGCACCTTCGATCCGATCCACATCGCCCATCTCATCCTGGTGGAAGAAGCCCGCTACTGTCTTCAGCTAGACCAGGTGCTGCTGGTTCCGGCGGGCGATCCGCCGCACAAGCAGGGCCGCGAGGTGTCGCCAGTCGAGGACCGCGTGCGCATGTGCGAATTGGCCGCAGCCGAAGCGGACTACCTGGCTGTCAGCCGCGTCGACGCCGACCGGCCAGGCCCGCACTACTCCGCTGACATGGTGGAGTTGCTGCAGCAACGGCTCGGCGCAGGGGTGCAGTTTTTCTTCCTGATAGGGCTGGACAGCCTGCGCGATTTGCCGACCTGGCATGAACCGGCGCGGCTGATGCGAAGCTGTATGTTGGTCGCGCTGAGCCGGCATGATGTGGACATCGACTGGGCGGCGTTGGAGCGTGCTTTGCCGGGCATCCGCGAGCGCGTGATCCTGCTAGACATGCCCGAACTGGAGATCTCCGGCAGCCTGTTGCGCCAGCGCGTGCGCAGCGGCGCCCCCATTCGCTTCCAGACGACCAAAGCGGTCGAGGAGTATGTCTACCGCCGCGGCCTCTACCGGACGTAGCGTACGCGCCTCTTAGGGCATGCCCGACGGGGTTGTCTGCGCCTGGTTGCGCGGCTGGACCAGCAGGTTGAGCATGCGCAGCGCGGCCAGGAACTGCCGATCTTCGTGGATGCGCATCTCGCCTTCGTCAATTCCCTCCAGTAGAACGCTGCTGATCATCTCGACCGTCGCCTCCTGCTCGACCTTGACATCCGGCTGGATGCCGTGGCCCTTGATCAGGGTGTAGCCGGGCGTCAGCCAGTTGGTGACGCCTAGACGGAGCAAGGAGCCGTCGCTGAGCGAGAAGGGACGCAGGACGGTGCCGGTGCCGGTGGTCGCTTCGCCGATCAACTTGGCGCGTTCGTTCTCTTGCAGCGCGCCGGCTAGAATCTCCGCGGCGCTGGCGGAGCCGGGGTTGATGAGCACGACGAGCGGAATGTCGCGCGCCATGCCTCTTCCCTGCGAGCGGTAGGTTGTGATCTGGCCCTTGGCATCCTTCTCATGCAGGATGATCTGGCTTTCGGGCAGGAACTGGTAGGCCACGCGCAGCGCCTCCTGTAAATAGCCGCCGGGGTTGTTGCGCAAGTCCAGGATGATGCCGCTCACATGCGGCGTCCCGTCCACGGGGGTGAAGATCTCCTCCAGCGCGTTCCTGAGCTCTTGGCCGGTGTCGCCGGCGAACTGGGTGATCTGGAGATGCACCAGGTTTGAGCCGGGAATTCTGGCCCAGAGCACACTGTCGATGTCGATGCGCCCGCGCACGACCGTCACGTCGACCGGCTCGTCAGCCTCGGGGTGCAGCACGGTGAGCAAGACAGGTGTGCCGGCAGGCCCGCGGATCAGGGAAATTACTTCCCATTCGGCCATGCCGGTAATGTCTTGGCCGTCTACGGCTAGCACGATGTCGCCCGCCAAGATGCCCGCTTCTTCTGCGGGCGAGCCGAGGATGGGCGCGATGATGGTGAAGACGTCGTTTTCGAGGGAAACGTAGGCGCCGATGCCTTCGAACGAACCTTCCAGCCCGCTCTCCATCTGCTCTGCGGTTTCGGGTGAGAAGAAGACCGTGTGATTCTGGTCGCCCAGGGTATCGAGCATGCCCTGGATGGCGCCGTAGGTCATGGTGCGGTAGTCGATGCGGTCCTGATCGACGAAGTATTCGAGCACCAGGTCCCACGCTTCCCAGAAGACGGCGAATTCGGACGGCTCGCTGTCTGCGGCGAGGACCGGCCGCGCCAGGTAACCGGTGACGTTGCCTGCGGCAAAGGCGCTGAATAGCAGCAGCGCCAAGAGCGCGGCCGACACTGTGCGTTTAACGGTTCGCTTGATCATAAGGTGTTTTCTCGCAGTTGAACATGGTCCCCGTCGCGGCCTGTTCATCTTAGCAGATTGTCGCCATATGGTGAACTGCCCCGGCTGGGCTATTGTTCCGCGCCGGGCGCAAATTCACTTGATCAGGTCTAGGATAGCGCAAAACGGCGGCGATTTTGGCGATTCGCTCTACAATTGGCCTTGTGTTAAAATTCACACTCCAACTTGCGGCTGGGCAGGCGGCTCCATGACCGCTGAGTCACTCTGTCATGTCGAGCGAAGCATGCATAGTGCGTATGTGGCGATCAAACCACTTAGGCTCGGCGCTAGAATTTGGCGAAACATGGCGGGCGCACGCGTGGCGCCGGGATGTAAGGACGAATGGCAACCAAACTCAATTGGCCGTCTGCAGATGCGGTGAGCGCGGCAAGGGCGAACATTCCCGATATCGTGGTGGGTCGTCTGCCTGTGTACTTGCGCACGCTGGAACTGATGGCGGGCGAGGGCCGGGAAGTGGCGTCCAGCCAGGAGCTGGGCGCGCGCCTTGGCATTAGCTCGGCGCAGATCCGCAAGGACCTGAGCCATTTCGGCGAATTCGGCAAACAGGGCACGGGCTACAATGTCGCATTCTTGCGCCGTCAGCTTGAGCAGATCCTCAAGGTCAACTGCGTGTGGCCGGTGGTGCTGGTGGGCGCCGGTTATTTGGGCCATGCGCTCGCCAGCTACAACGGCTTCGAGCATCGCGGCTTTCGCATTGTGGCCGTGTTCGACAGCGATCCGGCCAAGATCGGCAACCGCGTGAGTCCATCCATCGTCGTGGAGCCGGTTTCCGCCATCGGCGAGACATTGCAGCGCTGCCAATGCCAGATCGGCATGATCGCCGTGCCCGCCGAGGCGGCGCAAAAAGTGGCGGATACGCTGGTCGAAGCGGGCATCCGCAGCATTCTATGCTACGCGCCGATCACGCTGAACGTGCCCGCGCATGTGCGGGTCGAATACATCGACCCGGTGATCCATCTGCAACATATGACGTTCTACTTGCGACAGGGATGCGACGAGGGGAGCGCGCCGTCTTAGCGCAACGGTCGCCGTACCGGTCAGCGTACCGGTCAGCGCAGGGGTTAGCTCAACGGCTGCTTGCGGGCGAGTCCCTGGCCCCGCGGGTATTGGTCCGGCGTATGCCGGACCTTTTTGATCAGGAGGACATAGCGCATTTCGTCGAGGAAGGGAACCTCGACAGGGGCAAAGCGCACGGTGTCGCCGCCCAGGGTCTCTATCGCCTTGCGTGCATCGACGAACTCCTGCGGCGCGTTTCCGCCCTTATAGACGACGGCGAGGCCGCCGCGCCGCACGAGAGGGAGCAGGTATTCGACAAGCGTGTTGAGGGGCGCTACAGCCCGCGCCGCCACCAGGTCGTACTGGCCGCGATGCGCCGTGGTGCGCCCCAACTCCTCGGCGCGACCGTGGACGACGCCGGCGTTGTTCAGGCCGAGGGTTGAGATCAGCTCGCCGAGGAAGCGCACTTTTTTGCCCGTGCCGTCCATCAACGTTACTTTCAGGCGCGGGGCCGCAATCTTGAGAGGGATGCCGGGGAAGCCGGCCCCGGAGCCGACATCCACGAGGTGGAGGGGACGGGTGGGCGGCAAGGACTCGCCCAACTCCTGCGCCGCCAGGGGCAGCGCGGCGAGCGAGTCGAGGAAGTGTTTCGTCTGCACGTCGGCGTAGCCGGTGATGGCGGTGAGGTTGAAGCGGTCGTTCCAGCGCACGAGTTCGTGATAGTAAAGCTGAAACTGGGCGAGCTGTGCGTCGCTCAATTCCAGCCCCAACTCGAGCGCGCCCTGGCGAAGCAGCGCCATCTCCTGCTCTGGGCCGGCGTGGGGCTGTATGGGTTGGGACGCAGTTTCGGTCGGTTCGGTCATGCTTGGGATTGTACCATGCTCGGCGCAAAGCGCGCACCCCCGGAGTTCTGTGTACTCGTCGCGCATACTCATAGGCGCGCTGTCATTAGCGCACAGGCTGCGCCGGGAACGCCGCCATCCCTGGCGGCAAAGGCGCAGGCGAGGCTGCCGGCAAGGATACCTGCGATCCAGGGATGCCGCCGCTGCCAATCGATCAGCCGGCAATTGGGGTTGCCCCTTGACAGGCCATCCAGATTGACAGGGGTGCGCCTTGCCCGTATAATCTGAGCAATTATTCTTAGCTGCGTGAGAAAAATTCGCGCTGGGTATAGACGGATCGACGATGCGCACTTTCTGTGGTCTGACAACCGACGGCATGCTGGACTACCTGGCGGCGATCTTTCACCTTGCGCAGAACGCGGACAAGGTGACGACCGGCGCGTTGGCGGACAGGATGCTCGTCTCCGCCGCGGCTGCCAGCAGCATGTTGAAGCGGCTGCAAGACTCCGGTTTCGTGGAGCGGTCGAATGCCGACGGCATCACGCTGACCGAGCAAGGCCGGCTGGCCGCGCTGCAGTTGATCCGGCGCCATCGGCTGCTGGAAGTCTTTCTGGTCGAGATCATGGGCTATACATGGGACCAGGTGGATGTGGAGGCGCACCGTCTGGAGCACGCCATTAGCCCTAACTTCGAAGAGCGCATCGAGCAGCTCTGCGGACATCCGCAACGTTGTCCGCACGGCGATCTGATTCCGACGAAGGATGGGTCGCTGCCGGTCGAGGAACTGGCGCCGGTGGTGGAGATGCAGCCCGGGCAGAGCGGCGTGTTGCGCCGCGTCGGCATCCGCGACGCCAGCGCGTTGCGCTATCTCAGCCAATTGCAACTGACGCCGGGGCGGACGGTTAAGCTGGTAGAGATGGCGCCGTTCGACGGGCCGGTGACGTTGGAGCTTGGCGGGGCGCTCAATGGCGACGCCACACAGGTGTTAGGTCGCCAGTTGGCGGAGCAGCTCTTTATCTTGCCGGAGGAGCGGGTGCAGGTCGATCCGGCGAGGCAGTGACAGAGGGGGATTTTATGGGGCTGCGCCAATATGCCGCGGCGGGCGGCGTGGTGATCGAGGACGGCATGATGCTCCTGCTAGACCGCCCACAGCGCGATGAGGTGCGGCTGCCTAAGGGCCATATCGAGCCCGGCGAGGAGCCGGAGGCGACGGCGTTGCGCGAGGTGTGCGAAGAAACCGGTCTGGCGGATCTCGAGATCGCCGCCGATCTGGGCGAGCGAATCGTCGAGTTCGATTATCAGGGAGATCATTACCGCCGGACCGAACGCTATTTCTTGATGCGCAAAATCAGTGAGCGCACCGTGGCGCGTTCTAAAAAGGACGCAGCCGATTTTCATCCGGTGTGGGCGCCTATGGCGCAGGCCGCAGCCCGGCTCACCTATGCCGCCGAGCGCGACGTAGCAGAGCGGGCCATCCTGCTCTACCGGGATGCCGAAGCCCCCGGCAGAGACGACGACGTTTAGTTGCGGTAGCGATAGGTGATGCGGCCGCGCGTCAGATCGTACGGACTCATCTCGACCTTCACCTTGTCCCCCAGCAACACGCGAATATAGTACTTGCGCATCTTGCCGGAGAGGTAGGCCAGGACGGTATGGCCGTTTTCCAGTTCCACACGAAACATTGCATTGGGCAACGTATCGACAATCTTGCCCTCTAAAGTGATTGTCTCTTCAGCCATGTAACTCCTTTTTGTAGGTAGCGGCAGCCCCGAACAAAGCGGGACAGCCTTCGCTTAACTTGTTGAAACTACTATAATCAGGGGCAGTTCAACGACGAACTGCCCCTGATCGCTCGTGACTTTTACATCCGGCGGCGCGACCCATGCCGGACACCAGGCCCATGTAGGCATGGGAGGTGCGCCAACCGCCTGCGAAGGGGCGCGGAGACGAGCCATCTGTGGCCGCGTCCGCTGAACTGCCGGACCTACCCGCGACGCCGCGGCGCGCGTTGGGCCTTGCGAATTGCTTTCTGGCGCTTGATGCGTTTGATTTCGCTCTTGGAGGTAAACCATCGTTTCTGCCGGACAATCGGCAAAATCCGGGCCTCCGCTACTGCTTTGCGAAAACGTTTGAGCAAGCTTTCTTGCGACTCGCCTGGTCGAAGATCGACGCTAATTGGACTCACCCCCCCTCGACGGATGGCTAACGCCGGCGCATGCCGGTCTGACGAAATAGAACCTGTCAGAAGAGGATGACGCTCATCTCTCTGACAGGTCATCGGGCACAACAAACTGCTTGTCGCCGCCGCTAGTATACTGCATGCGGCGCTGCAGGTCAAAGGGGACGCCCCAGGGAAATTGGCGAAGCGCCCTAATCTGATTAGCAGGTGCGCTATTCTTAGCGCATGTACCGCATATCCGGCGGCAAGGATATCGCCTCTACGACGATCTTGCCGGTTGCGTTGAGGATAGACCCAGGGCCGGACGCGTCAATCCGCCCTGGTCCGGCGGATCAGGGCGTTATTCGGTCAGGAGCAAAGCCGCGGCTTGGGCTATTCTTCTTCGCTCTCGTCCTCGACGGCCTCCTGCTCGCCCGCTTCCTGGTCGACGTCTCCCTGGCTGACGATTTCCTGGTCGGCGGCTTCCTGGTCGACGTCTTCCTGTTCGTCAGCTTCCGCCTCGGCTTCTTCTTCGTCCTGGGCGCTGGTCACCGGCCCAAGGTCGCCGGCCTGGCGCAGGCTAAGGCCGATGCGCTGGCGGTTGCTGTCGACGCGCAGAATTTTGACATATACCTCGTCGCCAATCTGCACCGTCTTGAGCGGTTCCGCCACGGCGATGTCGGCCAACTCGCTGATGTGGATCAACCCTTCCACGCCCGGCTCCAACTGGGCAAAGGCGCCGAAGTCGACCACGCGCGTGATCTTCACCGGCACAATTTCGCCCGGATGGTAGCGCTGCTCGACCGTATCCCACGGGTTGGGCAGGCGGCGCTTACGGCTGAGGGCGATGCGCTGGTTCTCCGGGTCCACGCGGATGACCTCCACCTCGATCATCTCGCCGACTTCCAACACATCGCGCGGGTGGTTGACCGGTCGCCAGTCGATTTCGCTGACGTGCAGCAGCCCATCGGCCCCGCCGATGTCGACGAAGGCGCCGAAGGGACGCATACTGCGCACCTCGCCCTGGATCACATCGCCTACACTGATCGTCTTGAAGAGTTCTTCGCGGCGAGCGGCTTGGAATTCGCGCTCGGCCAAAGACTGGGACATGACGAGACGGCGGCGACGGCGTTCGACTTCGATGACCTTGAGGCGTAATGTCTTGCCGATGCGGCTTTCCAACTCGGCGCGGCGCTGCTCTTCGCTGAGGTTGCGCGGCATGTCGACGACATGCGAGGCGGGCACAAAGCCGCGCAGGTGGTTGAACTCCACCGTGAGGCCGCCCTTGTTGTAGCCGACCACGCGGTGCGAAGTCACTTCGCTGCTCTCGAGCAACTGCTCAGCCAGCAGCCAGTCGCGCTGTTGCAGGGCTTCGGCAATGCTCAATAGGAAGATGCCGTCATCGTCCGGCTGCCGGCTCACGACTACGTCGACGGTCTGTCCTTCGTGCAGGCTCTTGACATAGTCCGGATCCAGGCGCGCCAAGTCTGATTGCGGGACGACGCCGTCGCGTTTGCTGCCGACGTTGACCAGCAATTCGGAAGGCCTTACCTCAACGATCATGCCCTCGCGCATGTCGCCGCGGTTGGGCAGATCGAAGTCTAGGTCTTCTTCGATATACTTCTCAAACAATTCCAGATCGGTGGCCGACTGCGCGGAACCGGTCTCTTGTACCTGGGGCGCCTCCGCACCGGTTTCGCCGGCCGGAGTCACATCCTCTTGTGCTGCGTTTTCCTGCTCGTACGCATCGTCGTTGAGCTGTTCCGCGTCTGACATCTCTACTATTACTCCAACGTGTGCCTGGGGATGGGGGGCGGGCAGACCTTAACGCCCTCAGCACGCCGAAGTACGTCAAAGCCTGATATACCCTGTAAACCTGTCAAGATTATATCAGGGACAAGAGGGGGCGTCAAGGCAAGAATTTTTGCCCGAACAGAATGCCTTACTATAAACGCAATAGCCGCTTAAGATGGTTCCACCATTGCCGGATGCGGGGCAGGTCGTCGGGCTGGATGTGGCCGCGGGCGTAGCGCACGTTGACGAAGCTGTCTGTCAAGGCGTCGATGGCAAGGCGGTCCGCTTCCTCGACGGCGACTTCGTCGGCCAGACGCGGCGCGTAGTGCAGCGGCGTTTCGGAGCGGCGGCGGGGATGGCCGGCTTCCTCGGCCTGCTCGAGCATGGCCAGGTAGTAGTAGCGCACTTGCTGGTCCGGGCTAAGGCGCTGGATTCCCAGCCAGGAGAGGAGGCTGCGCCGGCGTTTGCCGCCTGTGCCGTCGCCTTCTTCGGCGGCGCGGCGCACCCGGTTGATCTGCCATTGCTGGTAGGCGTCGGCGACGTTTGACCAGCGCTCGCGCAGCATTTCCCACAGGCGGCGCAGCCAGTAGAAGCTGAAGCCCCTGCCGCTGAAGTAGATGTAGGCAGCGTAGCCCAACAGCAGCCCGGCTACAATCCAGAAGACCATGCCCCCGGCCCACGGGGGGATCTCCGCCGGCGGTTGCGCCGGCATTTGGGGCGTGATCTGCGGCGGCGGCTCCGGGGTGGGGAGGACTTCTTCCTGTCCTTCCCCGGCGAGAAGTCCGGCCAAAAGCAGGAAGAGCGTGAGGAAGAACTGGAAGATGTTGAACAGGATCATGTAGATCCCGGTGATGATCGCCCCCAAGATTCGCGCCAGATGGAACGTGCCGCCCAATGGCAACAAGGCGGCTCCCACGCCTATGACGACGATGAGCGTCAGCGCGTAGAAGGGCCAGTTGCGCAGCACGTTGGGCGTGCTGGGCGTCTTTTGCAGCGTCCAGCGCGCGCGCAGTAGGGCAAGTTGGCCTTGGCTGATGAGGACCAGCCCCGTCATGAAGTAGATGACGACGGACAAGATCACGTTGCGGTCGATGTTCTGGTGCATCACCGGCAGGAAGAAGCCGGGCTGCGGCGGTGCAATGCGGGAGCCCGCGGCTAGGATCACCAAGAAGATGCCGCCGATCACCCAGCGGGCGGTGAAACGGCGCAGAATGGCGGGCCGATCGGTGTAGACCGGGCGCGCCGTGTCCTGCCAGCGGTCGGTGTAGGTGCGCGCCATGTAGAGGTCGTCGGGGCGCAGGGCCATGCCGAGCAGGTCGTCGGTCATAGCCGTCGCCATCATCCAGGCCAGCAGTACGGCGAAGGCCCCGGCTACGAAATAGCCGTCCAGCAACGTGTCGAGCGGGCGCAAGATTAGCTCGAAACCCGGCCAATCGCCGGTGGCGGCCCAGATGCCGACGCGGGTGATGAGCAGGATCAGGGCGAGTTCCGCCGTGCGGTAACCGGCGCTGCGCTTGGAGCGCTGGGTCGGCTGCGCCAGCCAGGTGGTCGAGATGCAGCCAATGATGGCGACGACCAGGCCGATCGCCAGGAGAAGTCCGGTATAAGCCTGGGGCAGTTCGGGCACGAGCCGGCGCACAAAGGCCAGAAAGGCCACAACCAAGCAGCTCGACAGCAGCGAGATCAGCAGGGGCCGCCACAACGAGAGCAGCCAGGGCTGGTCGGACAGTGTGGCCGCGGATTCCCACGCCGGCATCTGCGGCGGGCCGCCGGTGGCTTCGGCGGGCGTCTGGTCAATTGTTTGCGTTTCTTGGTCAGGCGCAGCGGATTCGGCCAACAGACAACTCCTCACTCACGTCTGAACGCGCTCGGCCAACTCATGCAGGTCTTTTTCCCAGATGGTGCGATGGACAAGGACGTGCAGCCGTTCGCCCTGGGCGCGGATTTTGGCGAAGTTTGGCTGGGCGGCGCAGACCAGCGCAATGGCGTTGGAGCCGCGGCGGTAGGCATTGTGCAGCATCCAGAGCTCGTCCTCGTCCAGCTTGGGCGTCACCACGATCAACGTGGCGCCCCATTCCAGGTCGGCGATGCGGGGCGGCAGCCATTCAGCCAGCGTCTGGTCGGAATCGCCGAGCTGTACCCGAGCCAGCGCGGTGAGCAGCGTCGTCAGATGCTCTTGCCCCTGCCTCGCCGGGATGGGCAAGGTCATCTCGCCGGTGAGCGAGTCGAGGCCGTTGGTGATCAGCCCGACGGGCTGGCGGCGACTGACGACGTGGCTGGCGACGGAGGCTGCGACGATGATGGCCCATTCGCTACTGCCGATCGTGCCGGAGATGGGGTAGGCCTGGCGGTTGAGGTCGAGCACGATCGCCACGTTCAATGAAATGGCGGGCTGGAACTTCTTAACCAGCAGCCTGTCCTCGTGCGCGCTTGCCTTCCAGTGAATGCGGCGCTGGCTGTCGCCCGCCATATAGTCGCGCACGCCGCTCATGCGGTTCGGGTCTTCGAAGAGCCGCTGGCGCGCGGGCAGCACGCCGAAGGGCGAGCGGCTGGGCAAGCCCAGTTCGTGCAGCGAAACCACCTGCGGATAGACCGTGACATAGACCGGGTGCGCTTCTTCCCAAGTGGCGTCGGCAAAACCGAAGAGGTCGCCCGTGCCGAGGGTAAGCGGGCCGACGGGGAAGTAGCCGCGACGTTTGCAGTGCAGCGTGTAGGCGTGCTCCACGACTGCCCGGCTGCCCACGCCCAACACCGTGCGGTAATCGAGCGTATCCTTCAGGTCGAGCGGCACGCGCTCGTCGACCATGAGCCAGGGGAGAGGCAGCCAGCTGCGGTTGGCGATGCGCAGCCGTACGGGCAGCCGTTCGCCGGCAAAAGCGCTGTAAGCCATGCGGCGCTGCACGTCCAGCTTGCCGAAGCTGCGGCGGATCCACCAATGGCTGAAGACCCAGACGCCGCCCACGACATAGACCAGGTAATAGACCCAGTCGAGGCGCAGGAGCGTGGCGATGAGAAACAGGATCAGGAGCGACCAGAACAGGTTATGCATGGGTTAGGGGGTGCAGCCCTGTTCGCCCAAGGCGGCAAGGCTGCGCCGGTACAGGCTCATCGGTCGTGCACGTCGCCGAGGTCGAGCGGCGTCTGCTCGACCAGGTCCGCCACGATGGCGGGGGCGGTACGGCCGCGCAGCGCGCTTTCGGGCTTGACGATGCAGCGGTGGGGCAGGGCCAGCGGCGCCAGCGCCTGCACGTCGTCGGGCAGCACATAATCGCGCCCGCGCAGGGAGGCCCTCGCCTGTGCCCCGCGATAGAGCGCCAGGGCGCCGCGTGGGCTAGCCCCGAGCGTCAGGTCAGGATGGGTGCGCGTGGCCTGGGTCAGCGCCACGATGTAGTTGCGGATGCTGTCGTCGACGTGCACTTGCCAAACCTGCTCGGCCAACAGCGGAATGCTGGAGCCGTCGGCTACGCTCTCCAGGGTTTCGATGGGATGGCGTCTCCCGAGGTTCTGCAGCATGACGCCCTCTTGCTCCGCGCTGAGGTAGCCGAGACTAACCTTGAATAGGAAGCGGTCGAGCTGCGCTTCGGGCAGGGGGAATGTGCCCTCGTATTCGATAGGGTTCTGCGTTGCCAGCACCAGGAAGGGGCGAGGCAGCAGGCGCGTCACGCCGTCGACGGTGACCTGGCGTTCGCCCATGCATTCGAGCAGCGCGGCTTGGGCGCGCGGCGTGGCGCGGTTGATCTCGTCCGCCAGCAGGATGTGGGTGAAGGCCGGGCCGGGCATGAACTGGAACTGCCGCGTCTCCTGGTTAAAGACGCTGACGCCGGTGATGTCGCTGGGCAGCAGATCGGGCGTACATTGTAGGCGGCGAAAGTCGGCGTTGAGGCTGAGGGCGAGCGAGCGGGCCAGCATGGTCTTGCCGACGCCGGGCACGTCCTCGAGCAAGACATGCCCTTCACACAGCAACGCGATGGTCAAGGTCTCCACGACGTCGGGCTTGCCGACAATCACCTGTTCGATATTCGCCCGCAGCGTTGCGGCAAAGCTTTGGATGTCTTCGACGGCCAAACTGTCCTCCGCGAGGTGAGAGAGCGGCGGGACGCCGGTCCCATGGGGGCGTCAGGCGAGGCTGATTTCACCTGTCATTCGCTGTCTAAATGCTTCCGTGATGCTTTCAAACAACTGTCAATCTCACGCCATTCTAACCGATTGCGCGGCCAGACGCTAACGGATGGGGCGCGGGGAAGTTGTCGGAGCGGCATCCTTGCCGCTTACTTGTTGTGAGGGCGACACGCGGCGCTAACGCGATAGAACTTCGGCCCCGCGACCCTGCTGGATGAGCGGCGTGTAGGTTTCGAGCCGCTGCTGGACGGCTGGGTCGGTTAGGTCGACGGTGCGGCGCTCTTCTGCCGCCAGGTAGGCCGCCATGACCAGCTGCGTGATCTCCAGGCCGTAGCTCCAGGGCAGAAACGCGTCGCGCCCGGCCAGGAAAGCGGCCGCGGCGTCGGCGTTTTCGTCCGGGTAGCCGTAGAGATCGGCTTCGTTGTGGTGCACGGTGAGCAGCCCGCGCGAGGCGGTGGCCTTCTCGATGGCCTTCTCGGCGTCGGCTACGGCTTCGGCGGCAGCGTCCCCGATGAAGATCTGCGTGCTGGAGGCCAGGGTGTTGATCTCGAAGGCGTAGCCCGGGCCCATGCCTTCGACCAGGAGACGCAGCCCCTGTTTTTCAAACATCCACGAGTTGGTGAACTGCGCTTTGACGAGCTGACCCGATTCGGGGTTGCGGTAGGTGATCAGGCCGGTGGCGAAGTCCTCCGCCGGCGTCTTGTCGTAATCCACGCCAAAGCGTTCGAGCAGCCGTTGGCGCCAGACGGGCAGGCCCCACTTGAGCAGCGCGACCTCGGCGGTGACCGACACGGGGACGAGAAAGTCCGGCGGTTTGCCCTGCGGCGTGAGGGCGTGGCGGCCTACGGCGATGCTGTGGCAGCCCATATCGCACAGCGCGCCGCCGCCCTGGCGCACGGGGTCCCAGAACCAGGGTTCGTGCGGGCCGCCATGTTCCTCGGCGGAGCGCACCAGGATGGGCGGCCCCATCGTCTCCTGCTGCGGGGCGAGCTGGGCTAATTGCGCGGTTAGCGGCTTCATAAAGAGCTGGTTTTCGAAATAGGCGGTGCGCAGGTTGGCGCTTTCGGCTAGTTCGACCAGGCGGCGCGCTTCGGCTACGTTGCGCGCCAGCGGCTTCTCGCAGATGATGCCCCTGATCGCGGCGCCGCGGCGCACGGCTTCGACGATCTCCTCGACCATCTCGACGCGCATGTAGTTGGGTGCGTAGAGGGCGATGGCGTCGATGTGAGGCGCCATGGCGGCGATGCTATCGTAGACGGCAGGGTCGCCAACGTGGCAGCTGCGCGCCATGTGCGCCAGCGCTTCGGCATGGGCGCGCGTGCGCGAGACGATGCCCGTGACCTCCACGCTGCGGATTTGGGCCAGGGCCTGCACCTGGAATTTGGCGATGAAACCGGCCCCGACGATGCCGAGTTTGAGCGGTTGCATTGGTTTATGTCCCTCCTGAATGAACCGGTGAGAATGCTCGTTTGGCCTGTATGTAAGGCGCGACGTGGGGCGGACCAGAGTGTATGTGTATCATACATGGTTTTGTCGGTTGGTCGAATCCGATCCAAAGCAGGGCATATGGCATAGCCGGCAGCGCCAGGATCACTCTACGGGCTATTCTCTACGAATGGCTGATGTGCGATAATAGACGCAGGATGTTGCACCGGCCGCAGCGCCGGGTGAGTGAATGGAGGACGCGTATGGCAGCGGTGCAAAGTATCGAGCTTATTACAACCGATCCAAAGGTCCGTAGGGGGCGTCCGTGCGTTGGCGGCTCCGGCATCAAGGTGACCGACATAGTGATGGCAAGCTTGTTTCACGGGCGTTCGCCTGACCAGATTAGTTCGGACTATGCGCTTTCGCTTGCGCAGGTGCACGCGGCGCTCGCCTATTACTATCAGCACAAGGATGAGCTAGACCGAGATATCCGCGAGCAGATTACGGCAGCCAAAGCGGCAAAGGAGCAACGCATAGGTGGCGAGGCTTCGCTTCTACCTTGACGAAAATGTGCCGGTTGAGGTCGCACGCCAATTGCGCGCCCGGGGCATTGATGTTGTGACAGGCGGCGACTTAGGACTCCTCGGCGCTACAGATCAAGTGCACTTGGCGACCGCCTTGAAGCAGGAGCGCGTTCTATGCACTTACGATGCGGATTTTCTTCACCTGGTCGCGACGGGAGCGGAGCATGCCGGCATCGTGTTTGGTCAGCAAGAGACTCATTACATTGGTGAGTGGGTCAACTGGCTTTCGCTCATGCATGCCGTCTATAGATCTGAGGAAATGTGGAACCGCGTCGAATACCTGTGAAGCAGCGCGGTTCTCTCTCACACAATTAGCGCGTATTCTTAGTCTCCCCAAGCCAAGCTGACAGCCGGCGCGCCGAGGCTGAGATAGGGCAGGAACACGGCTTCGTCACCGATGCGCGTCTCGTCGCGGGCTAGTTTGAGGGCGACGCCGCCGCGACCGCCCGTCGCAGTGCGCGTGTCGCTGCCGGCGGACGGGTCGAAGTCGACAGTCCCCTGAAATGAGCCGCCCACGATGAGGTTGCTCGCCGCGTCGCGCGCCAGCGCATAGCCGATCGCCTCCTGCGGGCCGCTGAAGGCGCGGACAGCATAGAATTGACCGCCGGACGCGTACCTGCCCACGAAGACATCGCTGCTGTCATTGGCGCTGGTTAGGAGCGTCTGACCGGGGCCTGGGTCGAAATCGACGGGGCCGCGGAAACTGCCGGTCACATGCAGATCGCCGCGCCCGTCCACGAGGATGTCCTCGCCGCGGTCCGCGCCGGGGCCGCCGATGCCTTCAGCCCAGACGAAGTTGCCGGCGCTGTCCAGCATTAAGAGGAAAAAGTCCTCTTGTCCGCGGCTGACGAGCGTATAAACGGTCCCCTTGGCTTTGACATTGGCCGACACTTCGAAGGTCCCCGTGAGATAGACATTGCCGCTGCGGTCGACAGCCACAGCCGGACGCTCGTCTTCTCCGCGCCCGCCCACCACAGCGGACCAGACCCAGCCGGCGTTGTCGTTATACTTAACGACGAAGATATCCTCGTGGCCTTCACTGCGGTGTTCATCGGTGGTGTTGTTGTGGTCGAGGTCGATCCTGCCCAGGAAATCGCCGGCGATAAAGACGTTGCCCGCGCCGTCGACCGCGATGTCGCGGCCTACCGCGTCCTGGCTGCCGCCCATCGACCAGGCGCGGCGCAATTCGCCGCTGTTGCTGTAGCGCACGACGAAGATGTCATCCTCGCCTTGGCTGTACAACATCAGCGTTCTGTCGGGATCGGGGTCGACGTCCATCTCGCCTTCAAAGCTGCCGGTGGTATAGACGAAGCCGCGCACGTCGACAAAGATGGCCTCGCCGCTGTCGGACTTCCTGCCGCCCAGCGCCGTCGCCCAGACGAAATTGCCGCCGGCGTCCAACTTCAGTACGAAGATGTCCTCATCGCCGTTGCTCGTCAGGCTAGTTTCGCCGGGGCCGGGGTCGAAGTCGGTTTGGCCGGAAAAGGTGCCGATGACAAAGACGCTGCCGAAAGCATCGACCGCCACGTCGTTGGCCTGGGTGACGCCGGCATGGATGCCCGTGTTGCCGAATGACCTGACCCACACAAAGGCGCCGCCGGCGCTGTACTTAGCCACGAAGCCGTCGCGGCCATTGGCGACACCCGCCACGATGACGTCGCCGTTTTTGTCCGCGGCGACCCCGCGCACGATGTCCTCGCCGGGGCTGCTGATCGTGTTGATCCACAGGGCGGCGCCGCCCGCCTGGGCTGCTACGGGCGAGACGTTGAAGAGCGCGCCCAACAAAATGAGTCCCGCCGAGACCAGCGCGATCTGCAGGCGATAGCTTCTGATTGCGTTCATCGAAATTTCCCTTTCTAGCCTTGGAGGGCTATCCGCCGCGCAGGAGCAGCCTTCCCCTGTAGTATAGCGCAAGACGAAACGTCCAGGGCCAAATTGCCCGTCTCCAATGGCGAGGATTCAATGGTGAAGAGGCGCGCCGCCGCCATACAGACGATAGCGTTGCCACATAAACATGTGGACATTGTAACTTTTTCTCATGTTTTGAGAATCGGCGGTAAAAGCATGGAATATGGACGAAGATTGTGCAATACTAGTGATAGACGCTGGCGCGTCCCCTAAGGCGCGCTGCGTTGCCGAATCCACTGTTGCCCCCGGTACAGTGGATTCGGATGCAAGACGGGTTGCGCAGCTCCCAATCTATGATTTCCGGTTGTTCTATATTCCCTCTCATTTGGTTGTTGTTGGTTGTTGTGTCTGCGCTTCGTGCGGCGAGCCCGCTAGAAGAGGGTGAGCTGCAGATCATCGGTGCGAGGACGGCGTTGAGGCCGCGCTGCGTGTTCCTGGATCTCCAGCAGCGCGGCCTCAATGTCGCTCACGAAACGCGACAGGGGAAGTTCCGCCTGCTTGCCGAAGAGAAAGCGGCGGCGGGCCGCGGTCAGGATCAGCTTTTCGCCGGCGCGGGTCATGCCCACGTAGAACAGGCGGCGCTCCTCCTCCACATCGGCGACATTGTCACTGCGCCGTTCGCTCTCCGGCAAATAGGGGAGCAGCCCTTCCTCACAGCCGGCGATAAAGACGACGGGGAATTCCAGGCCCTTCGCTGCGTGCAGGGTCATCAGCGTCACGCGCTCGGCGCGCGGGTCGAAGGCGTCGGCCTCGCTTTGCAGCGACACCGTTTCCAAGAAGCCGGCTAGGTCTGCGCCATATGGCGCGGCGAAGCGGGCCAACTGCTGCATCCGCTCCTGTTCGCCGGCATTCGCCTTTGGCGCTTCCAGTTCCGCCCAGGCGGCTTCGATGCAACGAATGAGATCGCTCACTGCGCCGGATGTCTCCGCCTGCCATCCCTCCCACAAATCCGCCAGGCGCAAGAGGCGCTGCCGGCGCGCGCCGCCGCGCGTCTTCTCTCCTACACCGCGTAACCATGCAGGGATCGGCGTCTCGCCGTCCTGCGCAAACTGCCAGGCCTGGGTGAAGTCGACACCGGCGGCGGCGAGGATGCGCGCCCGGTGCAGCCGCGAGCGGGGCGACTGTAACAGCCACAGGCAGTCCAAGATGGGGCGGACGTCCGCCCGCTGCAGCCATGACGTGGCGCCTGCGACCTGATAAGGAATGCCCGACCGCTCGAACGCCTCGACCAGGAGCCGAGCCTGCGCACCTAGCCGGTAGAGGACGGCGAAGTCGCCGAAGCTGCGCTCGCCCGCGGCGCTCTCGTCGACGCGGCCGGAATCCAGCGAGAATAGGCTAGAGCCGCCGACCATCTGCTCGATGCGATGCACGATCGTTTCGGCCTCGGCGCGGTCGGTGGGCGCGTGGTGGATGTCCAGCTTGACCTGTTCTACAAACTCGGACCACAGTTCGACCGCGGCGCGGTCGGGGTTGCGGGATATGACCTGCGCGGCTGCGTCGAGCAGCGATTGGGGCGAGCGGTAGCTCTGGCGCAGGGCGAGCAGGCGAGCGCCGGGGAAGTCCTGTTGGAAGGAGAGGAAGTAGCGGTGATCTGCGCCGCGAAAACCGTAGATGGCCTGGTCAGGGTCGCCGATGACGCAGAGATTGGCCCCGTCGCCGGCGAGCAGGCGCAGCAGCCGGTATTGGGCCAGGTTCACGTCCTGGTATTCGTCGACCGAGATCCAGCGATAGGTTGCGCGGATCTCGTCGAGGATGCCGGCATGCTCTTCGCACAGGCGCACGGCGAGCAGCAGCAGGTCGTCGAAGTCCAGGAGATGCGCGGCGCGCAGTGCGGTGTCGTAGGCGCGGTAGACGCCCGCCGCGTCGATGGAGCCGGCGTCTTCGCCGTCTGCAAAGAGCCCCGCAAGCTCGGCGTCCATCTCCGGCGCATCCGCTGTGACCAGGCGATTCTTGGCAGACGAGATGGCGTCTAGGCAACGCGCCGCCTGCGACTCGCTGAGGTTCGGACGCGTTTGGCGCAGCAGGGCCAGGCGGTCGGACTCGCCGGCGATGGCGAAGTCAGACGGCAAGCCGAGGCTTTCGCCGTAGCGGCGCAGCAGGTGCGCGCCGAAGGCGTGGAAGGTTTTGATGGTGAGGCGTTTGGCCATGCCCGCTCCGAGCAAACCGGCCAAGCGCTCGCCCATCTCCCCGGCGGCCTTGTTGGTGAAGGTGATAGCCAGGATGGATTCAGGCTGTGCACCTAATGTACGCACAATGTGGGCAATGCGCACGGTGAGTGTACGCGTCTTGCCTGTGCCTGGGCCGGCGGCGATGATCAGCGGGCGGTCGACGCAGTGTACGGCCGCGCGCTGTTCGTCGTTCAACCGCGCCAGCCACTCATCTGCCGGCGCGCCTTGTTGGATCGGCGGCAACTCGAAGAGGGGCAGCGCCTCCCAGCCTGCGCCGGGCTCTGCGCTCTCTGCGAGCGACTCCGGCGCATCGCTGTCCGCTATGCCCTCCACGTCGCTGTCAGAGGCGGGCGCGAAGGCGGGCTTGCTCTCCGCCGCGCGTGTAGGGCGCGGGGCTGCGTCCGGGAAGAGGCCGGGCTGGCCCGCGTCGTCATCCGCCTCGTCGCCGGCTAGCACGCGGATAACACCGTACTCGCCGTCGTAGCCGGCCTCGGCTAGCACCGTGTCGCGACGCATGTTCCCAATGCCGTGCGCCAGCCGTTCGCCCCCGACCGCAGCGATCTCCTCCAGCGGCGCATCCTGTAGGATCGCCAGCTCGGGGCCTAGACGGCTGAGCAGCTTCTCGTATGCGTTGCGCACGGTGCGCGTGTTGGGACCGACGCCGTGGACCTCGCCCAGGATTTCGGGCAGCGGGATCAAGCTGGCGTAGGGGTGCGTGCGCGCCGGCTTGCCGCCTTCGGGCCGGTCGGCGAGGGTCTCCACGCGGTGCATGACGCCGACGGTGACGGGCTTGCCGCAGACCGAACAACGCCCGCCATGCGCCAGCGTAGTTTTCGGCTCCCAACTGACGCCGCATTTGCGATGCCCGTCCAGGTGGTATTTGCCTTCTTCGGGAAAGAACTCAATCGTGCCGCCGAACGCAGCGGGGTCGCCGCTGTGCAGCGCGGCGAAGAGCGCGTCGTAGGCCGGTTCCGTATGGAAGACCGTCGCCTCGCGCGCCAACTTCTGCGGCGAATGCGCGTCGGAGTTGGAGACCAGCGTGTAGCCGTCGAGATTAGAGACGCGCCAGTTCATGGGCGGGTCGGAGGAGAGGCCGGTCTCCAGCGCGAAGATGTGTTCCGTCAGGTCGCCGAAACATTCCTCCACGCTGTCGAAGCCGGACTTGGAGCCGAGCATCGAGAACCACGGCGTCCAGATGTGGGCCGGGATCAGATAGCAGCGCGGGTCGACGTCGAGGACGATTTCGAGCAGGTCGCGCGAGTCGAGGCCGAGGATGGGGCGGCCATCGGAGCGGATGTTGCCGATCTTCTCCAGGGCAAGCTGGATCTTCGCCACGGCCTCCAGGGTCGGCGCGAAAATGACGTTGTGGACTTTGCGCACGGCGCCGTGGCGTTTGTAGATGTTGCTGATCTCGCCGGCAAGCATGAAGCGTACGAAGCCGCGGCAAGCCGGAAAGACCTCGTCCTGCACCGCGTCGTCTACGTCCTGCTTGAGGCGAAACAGCCCGTCCTCGGCCGGCTCCAGCTTGTCGTGCATCTCCTGCAGCCAACCAGGGTGGGCGATGTCGCCCGTGCCCACGATGTGCACGCCCTTGAGTTGCGCCCAGCGCGCCAGATGCTCGAAGGTGAGGTCGCGGCTCGTGGCGCGCGAGTAGTGCGAATGAATGTGGAGGTCGGCAACCAGCTTCATGGCGTATCGCTGCGCTATTTCAGCCCGGTGGTGGCGATGCCGGTGGTGATAAAGCGCTGCAGGAAGGCGAACACCACGGTGATGGGCAACAGGGTGAGGACGGTCATGGCGAGCACGTAATGCCACTGGACGTTTAGCTCGCCCTGGAAGGCGTGGAGGCCGACTTGCAGCGTAAAGACCTCGGAGCGGCTGAGCACGATCAGCGGCCAGAGGAAGTCGTTCCAACGCCACATGACGGAGAAGATGGCTAGCACCGCAAGGGCCGGCCCCGACAACGGCAGGATGATCTGCCAGTAGATGCGCCACTCGCTGGCCCCGTCGATGCGGGCCGAGTCGATCAGTTCGTCGGGCAGGGTCAGCATATATTGGCGCAGCAGGAAGACGCCGGTGGGCGTGGCCGCGCCGGGGATGATGACGCCCCACAGGTTGTTGTTCCAGCCGATTTGGGTGATGACCAGAAAGACGGGCACGAGAATGACCGAAATGGGGATCATCAACGTGCTGATGATGACCAGAAAGATGGCGTCGCGGCCGGCGAAGCGGTACTTGCTTAGGGCAAAGGCCGCCATGCTGTTGATGATCAGCGTGATGGCAGTGGCGACGACGGTGACGACGACGCTGTTGCGCAAATAGATCCAAAAGTTGAAGCGCGCCAGCGGCTCGGTGTAATTCGACCAGGCAAGCTGGATGCGTTCGATGGGCACGCGCTGGTCGATGGGAACAGGCACGATCTCGCCGGGATTGTCCGGGTCCGTCATCTGCGCTTCGAGGCCTACGCGGCGCACCTGGGCCATGCGGCGCTGCGAGCCGTCTTCGAGGGTGACCAAGAAGAGGGGCAGCGGGTCTTCGTAGCCCTCCACCTGCGCCATCTCCTGGCCATAGGGCAGAAGCTGCGGCGGGAAGCGCACCAGCGCCTCCGGCGTCTTGAACGAGGAGAGCACGAGCCACAACACTGGCCCGAACATGACCAGCGTGCCGAAGGCTAGATAAAGGTAGGTCAGGATGTCCGACGTATCGAGGCGCCGGCGGCCGCGTGTGCGGGTGATGAAGTCTCCAACGCTGGCAAAGAGCATGGGCGAATCCCTCGTTAGGTGGAGTCGGACGAACGGCTGAGACGCAACTGGATCAGGGTGAAGATGAGTAAGGTTACGCCCAGCACGACCGAGGCCGCGGAGGCCAGGCCAAACCGCTGCACTTGGTTGGAAAAGCCGGTGTTGTAGATGTATTGGACGAGATAGAGCGTGGCTGTTCCCGGCCCGCCTGCGGTGAGCACGAAGATATGGTCGAAGATCTGGACGGCGCGGATCAGCGAGAGGACCAGGACGACGAACATGGTCGGCATGAGCAGGGGCAGCGTCACAAAACGGAAGCTGTGCCAGTTGCCCGCGCCGTCGATGGCGCTCGCCTCGTACATCTCGCGGGGGATGGCCTGCAGACCGGCCAATAGGATAAGCGTATAGAAGCCCATCTGCGCCCAAATGCTGATGGCGATTACCCAGATGGTCGTCCAGTTGGCGTTGAGCATAAAGGGAATGCGCTCGAAGCCCATCGCCAGGGCTGCGGCGTTGAGCACGCCGTCGCGCTGCAGGATCCACTTCCAGATGAGGGCGACCACGACCGGCGAGAGCAGAACGGGATAGAAATAGACGCTGCGAAAGAAGCCGCGCGCCTTGATCTTGCGGTTCAAGACCAGCGCCGTGATCAGCGAGACCAGCACCATGACGCCCACTTGGAATATGACGAAGATAGCCGTGTTATAGACCGCACGCCAGAAGCGATCCTCGCGGCAGGTGTTCGGGTCGAGGAAATTGCCGCAGTCGAAGAGCGTTCCGAAATTCGCCATGCCCACAAAGGGACGATCCTGCGGGAAGAGCGCGGTGCCCCCCGTCATGGCGTAGTAGAAGTTGAGCAGCATGGGGGCGAGTACGAAGACGGCGAAGATCAACAGATTGGGCAACACGAAGAGATAGGCCATGTTGCGCACGCCGATGGCGCGCTGGATGGGCGTCATGACCAGGTCCAGCGTGTTCATCACCGCTCCGAACGCCGCATAGAAGGCGCGGCCGAGCAACTCGCCGATTCCGGCTGCCGGCGCTGTGGGGCGCGGCGTGTCGATCTGTTCCATTGCGCATCCTCTCGCCTGTGAAAGTAAAGGCTGCCGGCCCTGTGGGCAAAAAACACGCACAGGGCCGGCAGCCTCTTGCCGCCTACGGCTAACTGCCGGCCGCGGGCGTTATTGCGTCGCTTCGGCGATGGCCGCGTCGATGTCTTCCTGGATGCGCGTCATCGTCTCGTCCAGCGTCAACTCCCCAACCAGCGCCTGCCCCAAGCGATCGGTGGTGGCGTTCATGATGGCGCGGTTATAGGTGTAGCCCTGGAACTGGTAGGCAATCGGGCTAAGCTGCGGAACCTGGGCGGCGAAGACGTCCAGGGCAGCCTTGGCGCTGGGGACGTCGGTGTCGAAGTCGACGCCCGTTTCCGCCAAGCCTAGATGGCCGGGGATGAACAGCGTGCGCGCCGAGAACTCTGCCAGGATTTCCTCGCTGGACAGATATTCCATCACGCGCGCCACCTCTTCGGGGTGCTCCGTGTCGGCGATGGCGACCAGAGCTGCGCCGCCGGGAACGCCGGTGCAGCCGCCGGGGCCGCACGGGTTGGGCACGGCGGACCAGTCGAAGGCGTCGCCGATCTTCTCGTTGAACTGACCGATTTGCCAACTGCCCGACACGTACATGACGACCTGGGCGTTGATGAACTGCTCATTCGCCGCGGCGTAACTGCCGCCGGAGCTGATCCAGACGTCGGGGATCATGGTGCCGTCTTCGTGCCACTGCAAGAGCATCTCGGCCGCGTGGCGGAACGCTTCGTCACCGGCGATGGCCGGGTAGCCTTCTTCGTCGAAGATTTGAGCGCCCATGCTGATGGCGGCGCCGGCGAAGCGGTGTCCGCTGCGGTCCATCGCCATGGCAAAGGGCGTGCCCGTCGCTTCGGCGACCTGGCGCGTCGCCTCAGCCCATTCTTCCCAAGTCACCTGGTCAGACGTGTCGCTGGGCACGGGGACGCCGGCCTGCTCGAAGAGCGTGCGGTTAATGAAGGGGCCGGTGACGGTCAACTGGGTCATGAAGCCGTGGATGGCGTCCGTGTTGCCGGGCACGCGCAGCCAAGACAGGAATGGCCCGAAGTTCTCTTCCCAGTATGCCGCGTCGCTCAGATAGGGTCGCAGGTCCAGATAGTATCTGGCTAAGCCGCCCAGGTCGGTGACGCGGGCCATGTCGGGGCCTTCTCCCGCGGCGAGCTGAATGGGCAGGTTCTCCAGGATCGACTGGTAGGCGACCGTGTCGAGAACGACTTTGATGTCGGGGTTCTCGGCCTCGAAGCGGTCCAGCAGATCGCGCATGACGATGTCTTCGTTGCCGTCGGTATACCAGGCCATGCGCAGCTCGACGACGTCGCCGGCGGGCGCGGCTTCCTCTGCCGGGGCGGCCTCCTCAGCCGCAGCCTCTTCCGCAGGCGCGGCTTCTTCAGCCGGGGCCGCTGGCTCGGCGGCCGGCGCCGGGGCCGGTGCGCACATGGTGGTAAGCAGCGCGCCGATCAGCAGCAGGGTGAACAGCAGCCAACTCTTTTGTTTCATGGTGCCTGTCTCCTCCTAATTCAGTGTGACAAATGGGTGACAAATGGAAAATGTTGGACGTGGATAAACCGTTGCGCCGGAAACGTCATCCGCTTGAGGCGTGCTGGCAGGATGTGAGCAATATGGAAGACACGGCGGCGTAACGTGAACAGCAACATACGTCTACGCCGCCCACACGCTACTATAACAGAACTCAGAGGGCGGCGCAACGCGTTGGGTTTGCGCGCGCCGATCAGCCGACGGTGCGGTCCTCTCGTGCATAATGGACCGCACCGTCGCCGGTTTTGCTGTATGAAGGGCCTGCCTATGGCCCTCTCGCGGGCGCTTGCTTACGCCGTGGCGACCTGCACGCCTTCCAGCAGGTCGCTTAGCTCCAACTTCTCGATCCGTTCCGCCGTGGGCACGCCTGCCTGTGTCCAGCCCATCAGCCCGTACCAGTAGTTGCGCGCCGTAAAGAAGGCTTCCTCGGTAATCTCGACGCCCGCCAGCGGGCCTTCCTTGAAGGCCTTCATCACGCGGCGCGGCATGATGTCGTCCTCGGCCGAGAAGCCCTCGCGCAGGTTGAACAGGCGGCAGAGCGTCTGGGCGCGCTCGCCCACCGTCAGTATCTCGCGCGGGGTGTAGTCGTGCCCGGTGACGCCCGCCAGCGCTTCCGAGACATGGCGGTAGTTGTAGGGGTGGAAGTGGCAGACGATGCCGCAGTCCAGCAGATGCTTCCAGTTGACTTCGTGGTAGAAAAGCTCCATCTTCTCGTGTCCGAGGTAGGTGGCGGGCATCGGCTCGAAACGCTGCACTTCGGCCACTTTCTCCAGGGTCGCGCCTGGGCTGACGTAGGCCGTGTCGTGCATGTTCATCATGTGGTCGGCGCCGACCGGGGCGACGGCATAACCGACGCCGAGCGCGTGCTTGAAGCGCGGCTCGTGCATGGGCAGCTCTTGGCCCTTGACCTCGACCAGATAGGCTTCGGCGCCGTTGCCGATCCACTTGGCCAACCGCTTGGAGCCTTCGGCCATCTTGTCGCCGAAGCCGCGACGGTGCGCGATCAGGTCGATCGCCTCCAACATGCCGGCGGCGTCGCCCCAGCCGATCTTGAAGCCGCCGGTCATCTCCGGCGTGAGCAGGCCGTTCTCGAAACACTCCATGACAAAGGCGATGGTCATGCCCAGGCTGATCGAGTCCATGCCCCAGCGGGCGGTGTACTCGTTGGCCTTGGCGACGGCGATCAGGTCGTCGACGCCGCATGCACTGCCCAGGCTGCCCAGCGTCTCGTACTCGGGGCCGCCGTAGGCTTTGTCGACCTTGAGCTTGTTGATGAAGTCGGAACGCAGGTAGGGATTGCCCTCGAAAGTGGCGTCTTCGTATTCGACGACCTGCTTGCAGGTGATCGGGCACACCTGGCAGGTATCGCGGCCGATGAGGATCGTCTCCTGCATCAGTTCGCCGCTGATCCGGTCGCGCTCGTCGAACATGGCCTTGCCGAAGTTATTGGTGGGCAGTGCGCTCGCCGCGCCCAGCGACGTGACATTGCGCGGCGTGCCGATTTCGACAGCCCAGGCGGCTTGAGTCTTGTAATTGTCGCCCAGCCACTTGGAGACGGCGCCGATGCGGCTGCGTTCGGCCACAGGGACTCGCAGCGTGCCGCGCGTCGCCACGGCCTTGAGCCGCTTGCTGCCCATCACCGCGCCCAAGCCGCCGCGGCCGGCCGCGCGGTTGATGTCGTTGAGCACGTTGGCGAAGAGCGCCAAGTTCTCGCCGGCGATGCCGCACTGGGCCACGCGGATGCGCTTGTCGTCCAGTTCGGCCTGAATGGCCCACTCGACGTCTGCGGTGTCTTTGCCCCACAGGTGCTCGGCGGAGCGGATCTCGACTTCGCCGTCGTGGATCCACAAGTAGACGGGCTTAGGCGATTGGCCGTGGACGATGAGCGCGTCGAAGCCGGCGCGCTTGAACTCGTGGCCCCACCAGCCGCCCGCTTCAGAACTGGCGATGGCGCCGGTGAGCGGGCTTTTGCCGCCCACGCCGTGCCGCCCGCTGCCCGGTAAGTTCGAGCCTTGCAAGACGCCGGGCGCGAAGATCAGCAGGTTATCCGGTCCCAGCGGGTCCGCCCCCACCGGCAAATCGCGCAGCAGCAGGTAGGCCGTCAGGCCGCGGCCGCCCACCAGCTTGATATAGATCTCGTCCGGCGGCTCCTCAATCCAATGACGGCCGTCGGTCAGATCGACGTGTAACAGCTTTCCCCATGTGCCTCCGACAGGCATAGAGCGATCTCCTTACGATTCGATAGAGGGACGAATTGGCGATAGGCGACGAATAGCGGGCTGGGCGCGTAAGTCAACGATAGACGGGCGGCTCCTGTCCGGTTGCAGGCCGGCGGTTGCCGCCGCTGATGCCGGGGACGAGATGGAGGACATCACCGTCCGCTAGCGCCGTTTCCCAATAGGCGGGGCGCCCATTGACGAGCAAGATCAACTCGCCCATTTCGGGCAGGTCCAGCCGCGCGACCGCTTCGCCTACCGTGCGCACCCCGTCCAACGTCAGGCCGGGCGCGATGTGTTGTTTGAGGATGCCGGTCGCTTGAATGGTAACGGCCATAGTAATTTAGAGCGAATCCAAGTATTAAGGGCGAATCTCCGCGTTATTTTAACTGCCGGCGGCCAAAAAGCAAATTAGAGCGCTTGCCTCCGGCGCGCCCCGGCGTTTGTTGAACAGGAGGATAACCGCGTCGCCGGCAAGGGCGCACAGAACCGCAGACATGAGTCGCCCGTCTATCGTGACTCGTGACAGATGACGCGTGACGAGTTGGCCGCAACGGTGTAACACTGCGTAGCCAACATGCAAGCAGACAGCAATACGCCACGAATTCCACGAATAGGCCCCTAAGCGCTTCGTGGAATTCGATCAATTCGTGGCTGGAAAAATCGGTAAGCTGTTCAGAATCGGGCGAGGGCCGCAGGGCTTCAGGCTTGGATGGAGCGACCCTTTTGCCAGCGGTCGAACATGATGGCGAAGATGATGACGGCGCCGATAGCCGCCGGCTGCCAGTAGGTGGGGAAGCCGAGCAAGTTCAGACCGGTGCGGATGGTCTGCATGAGCGCGGCGCCGATGAGCACGCCCAGGATGGTGCCTTCGCCGCCGAAGAGGCTGACGCCGCCGATTACGACCGCGGCGATGATGTCCAGTTCGTAGCCGTCGGCCGCGGTGGGCGCGGCCACGCCCAGGCGCGCGGTCATGAGGATGCCGCCGGCAGCAGCGAAGAAGCCGCAAGCGGTGTAGACGAGGAGCTTGAGGCGGCGGTTGTTGATGCCGGAGACGCGGGCAGCCTCTTCGTTGCCGCCCACGGCGTAGATGTGCCGCCCGTTGGTGGTGCGGCCCAGGAAGATCGAGGTGAACACAGCCAGCACGAGCATGACGAGCACCGGAACGGGAACGCCCCATTCGCCGACCGGCAGGTCATATTGCCCCAGCCGGTTGAACTCCTTGGGCAGGCCGCGCACGGGCCAACCGCCGGTTGCGCCGTAGGTGATGCCGCGGGCGATGCTCATCATGCCCAGGGTGGCGATGAAGGCCGGCAGTTGAAAGCGCGTGACCAGCAGCCCGTTGACAAGCCCTACCAGCGTGCCGACGAGCATCCCGCCCAGCACGGCTAGCCAGACGGGCGCGCCCCACGTCAGCAGCAGCGCCGCGCCCAGGCCCGACAGCGCCATGTTGGAGCCGACCGAGAGGTCGATGCCCGCGGTGAGGATGACCAGGCATTCGCCGAACGCGGCGATGGCGATCCAAGAGAAGGCCCGCAGCATGTTGAACACGTTCGTGGGCGTGAGGAACGTGGTCGTGGTCAGGCTCAGGAACGTGCACCAGAGGAGGAAGATGGCGAGGATGCCGAGTTCCTGGATGCCGATCAGGCGGCGCCAACCGGCTCCGTTGGCCGCGCGCGAGGCCGGCTTGGCTGCAGCGATCCGCTCGTGCATGGCGATTCTCCGTGGCTGCGGTCGGGGCGATGCCGCCCCGACCGCAAGGTAGGCAACGTTTCCGCTCCAGCATGCGCCGCTGCATGTGTAACAATATGCAGCGGCGCACACACCAGCGCGGTTTAGAACGGATCCGGCAGCGGCTTGGTGAAGTCCGACGTCTCCCAGGCCTCGATCATGGCATCCACATTATTGGGCGTGACGATGTCCATGCCCGAGTCGGTCCAGTCGTCGTACTCCGCGCCCTCGACGAGCCGGTCGTAGATCATCTGCACAGTGTCATAGCCCCAGCCCCAGTACTTCTGGCCGACCAAGCCCTGCACGAGCCCGTCCTTCATATACTCCAACTCGACGGGCAGGGTGTCGAAGACGATGGTGGTCAGGTTGCCGGAGGCGGCAGCCTCTTCCCACAGCGGCATGGAGCCGCGGTCGGCGAAGAGCGGCCATAGGCCGACGAAGAACCAGCCCGTCAGGTCCGGGTGAGCCTGCATGGTTTCCTCGATCACCTGCACGCCCTGGTTGATGTCGTCGTAGCAGGCGACCGTGGTCACAATCTCGATGTTCGGGTAGTTCTCGGTGATCACGTCGGTGAAGCCGCGGATGCGCTCTTCCAGGTTGAGCGCGCCGGGAACGCCGGTCAACAGGGCGACCCTGCCTTCCTCGCCCATGGAGCGCACGAGCAGGTCCGCCGCGGCGCGACCGCCGTCATAGTTGCTGACGCCTAGGTAGGTGAAGCGGTCGCTGTCCGGCGCGTCAGAGTCCCAGGTCATGACTTCGATGCCGGCGGCGACGGCCTTGTTGATGGGGTCGATGCAGCCGTCGGGGTCGTTGCACGAGACGCCGATGGCGTCGACGCCCTGGGCGATCATGTCTTCCATGACGCGGGCCTGTTCGGCCATGTCGGAGGCGACGGAGCCTACGTAGAGGGCTTCGACCTCATAGGGGCCGGCCTCCGTCAGTTCGGCAGCCTTGACCATCGCCCCGTCGCGGCCGAGTTCGAAGACGGGGTTGTTAAGCGCTTTGGGGATCCACGCAATCGTGATTTTACCGTCCGCCAGGGCGGGGTGAAGTTCTTCTGCCGGGGCTTCTTCCGCTGCAGCTTCTTCTTCCGGGGCTTCGGTGGGAGCCGCCTCCTCTGCCGGCGCCGCTTCTTCGGCGGGGGCTTCCTCTGCCGCGGGTTCTTCTGCCGCCGGCGCTTCCGCTGCCGGGGCCGGCGCGGCCGGCGCAGCGCAGGCCGACAGAACTAGTCCTGCTACGATGAGCAGGGATAGCCAAAGACCGATGCGTTTCATGGAAACACCTCCTGTGATATGAACCGGAAAAGTTTGCCGTTTACCTCATCAACAGGGAACGCAACGTTGGCATGTAATGGGATAATGGATGAGGCTGATGAACAATGCGTCTCACACGCTATGCGTCAAACTCCAGGCGTCAGGCGTTAACGGGCGAGGGTGAGCGAACTGCGCCGTTTTCGCCGTCGTTCTCACTTCCGTAGTCGTCGCGCGCGCCTACCATGTAGGCCACAACCTGCTCGCGGAATTCGTGGATGTCCCCTGCCACAGGCCGGTCGGCGACTTTGCGGCCCTGACGCAGCACCGCCACGCGATCGCCGATGCGGAAGATATCTTCGAGCCGGTGGCTGATGATGATGATCGACGCGCCGTGTTCGCGCAGCGAGCTGATCAGGTCCAGCACCTTGTCGATGGCGGCTACGCTCAACGCCGCGGTCGGCTCGTCCATGATGATGACCTTGGCGTCGAAGGCGATGGCGCGGCCGATCGCTACGGCTTGGCGTTGGCCGCCGGAGAGATTCTCCACGCGCAGCCTCACCGAGGAGATGTCGATGCGCAGCCGGTCGAGCATGGTGCGCGCCCGCTGCTCCATCGTGCGCTTGTTCATCCAGCGCAGGGAGCCCAAACGCCAGCGCACGACTTCCCGACCCAAGAAGACGTTGGCGGCGACATCCAAGTTGTTGCACAGGGCGAAATCCTGGTAGACCATCTCGATGCCGAGCCGCCGCGAATCTTCCGGGTTGGCAATGTGGGCCGGCTGTCCGTGGAGCAAGATATCGCCTTCGTTGGGTAGGTAGGCGCCGCTTAGGACTTTCATGAGCGTGGACTTGCCCGCGGCGTTGTCCCCCACCAGGCCGAGGATCTCGCCGGGGTAGAGCTCCAGGTCCACGCCGCGCAATGCCTGCACCGCGCCAAAACGCTTGTGGATGTTGCGCATCTCGACGATAGGCGTCTGCTGGGACGACATACGCGCCGCCTTTTTTCAGGGTGGTATGCGCCGGTTGGCTGTCGGGTTGGCGACGAGCGGAAGCCGGCTGCTTGATGGCGCACAAAACCGCCGCGCGGTATGCCGGTGAACTGATGAGCGGTGTTGTGCGATGGGCGACGACAGACCAAATGCGCGCGGGGCCGCGATGGAATACTGCGCTGGGGAGCGCTAATCGCCGTCGCTGCACATCCAATGTACACGCGATTGGGGGCTAGGTCAAGGGCATTTTGGCCGGTGTTCCCAGGCCGGCGATTTTGTCCGCGGAGTTCGTGGGCGCACTATCCTTAGCGCACGAGCTTGGCCATTCGGCGGCAGGGATGCCGCCGCTACAGACAGCTTGCCGCGTTGTCCGGGCCGGCAATACTGGGACGAAACGGAAAAAACAGGGCTGCCGTGAACCGCGGCAACCCTGTTCGCTGCGACAACGATCCGCCTAGAGAGGCGTTACTGCGCGGCCAGCCCCAACGTAGCGGCGGTCTGCGTTTCGGCCATGACCTTGAACGCGGACAACTCCGCCTGGCGCGCCAGGTCGATGGCGTCCGCCAAGACGCGAGCCGCCTCTTGCGGGCTGTGGAAGCCGGTGCTGTTTTCAGATGAGATGAAGTCCCAACGCATCTGCGACCAGCGGTGCAACTCCATCGCTTCGGCCAGTTGCTCATCCGTTGCGCCGGCCTCTTTGGCCGCGACGATGGCGTCGATGGCGGCGAGATTGGCGTCCTCAGTCTTGCGCAACAGTTCCGCGGTCGTCTTTTGGATCACGGCTACGCGGTCGAGCAGATCGCCTTCCGAGAACTTATGGCAGGTCTGGCACGAAGCGCTGATGTTGACGAGCGGGCTGCGCAGCCAGTGATCGGACACCTTGACGCTGCCCTCGCGCATGTAAGGCATGTGGCAGTCGGCGCAGGCTACGCCTGAGCGATAATGCAGCGATGTGGAGAACAATTCGGTTTCGGGGTGCTGCATCTTGATCATGCCGCCGCCGGTCTCGGCATGGGTCCAGTCGGTGAAGCCGATTTTCTTGTAGTAGGCTTCGATTTCATCGATGGTCTTGCCCTGGGCGATGGTGTTGCCTTCGGTCCACGGGAAGGTCAGCACCTTGTCTTCGCCGGCGAAGTAGTATTCGACGTGGCACTGGGCGCAGACGTAGGTGCGCATTTCCTGGCGGGTGGCCTGGGTGATGTCGATGCCTTGCGCTTCCATGGCGTTGAGCAGTGCGGGCCGGGTGATGCGCAGGGCCATCGTGTCGGGGTCGTGGCAGTCGGCGCACGACGTGCCCCGGTGCAGACTGTCGGCCAGTTCGTTATAGGGCGTGCGGTTGAATTCCTCCCAACCCATTTCCTCGATCAGTTGGGGCGCTTCGGCCGCGTGGCAGTTGGCGCAGGCGCCCGGCTGGTTGTACTCGGTGACGCGGCGCGTTTCCTTTTGGTCGATCAGGGCGTAGTAGTGGCCGCGCTCTTCGTTGTGGTCGACGGAGAAGGCGTAACCCGCCCACAGCCGCGTCATAGCAGGGTAGCGTTCCAACTTGCTATAGACGGTGGAGCCGCCATAGGCGGTCGAGCCGTAATCCGTCTCCGTCTTCTTGAACGAGTCGTACTGGACGGGGAAGTTTTTGCCCCACACCTCAGGGTCGAGCTCATCCGCGGGGATTTCGATGACTTTGAGCGGATACTGCACCGCCTCCATCTTGCGGGTCTGTATATTCATGAGCAGGGCGGCCACGCCGGCGGTGACGGCTGCCGCCACCACGAAGACCGCTACATAGAGCCAAAATTGGCGTGTGGACAAAAAGCGCATCGCGTGAATCCTCCTTTTGCGCAGATCGGTGAAAGGCCAGTGACAGCCGGTTGCGGCGTTTTGTCAGTCGCGCGTTGTCAGTCGCGCGCGGCGCTCCGATGCCCCACGTTGCCGTGACAGCGCACGCAAGACATCTCCGTGGCGCTGTCAAAGCTGGCGTGTGCATAGCCGGCTGTGTCGAAATGCTGGATCATGCTCACCACTTGCTGGTGGCAGTCTTTGCAATTTTCTTCGGCGATGGCCGAATTGAACCCACGGATACGGATGGGATCAGGGTAGTCGCCGGTGGTGAAGGCAAGGCTGTGGTTCCAGCCGTTGATGCCTTTCACGATCCACTTGTCCGGAAAGCGATGCGGCGTGTGGCAGTCGTTACAGGTCGCCACGTTGCGATGGCTGGAGTGATTCCAGCCGTCCCACTGATCTTGCATGGCATGGCAGTTGATGCAGGCTTGGGGATCGCTGGAGAAGTAGGAAAGCCCCTCGGCATAGCCGAAGGTGAACAGACCCAACCCCAAAGCGACGCCCGCCATCAAAGCCGCCGCCAGCATCGCCCATTGTGTTCGTCCCCATCGAGAGGACCTCTTCGTTTCCATCACACCAAGCCTTCCTCCTTTGCGGGTCGTTGTTGTGAGATGCCGGGGCTTGGGTTGCTCCCCGGGTGTAGCGATGAAAGAGGACGTGTTGGAAATCTACGATGCCGAAACGGTTGTGTGGAAAGGTGCAGCGCCGGAAAATCGGACACGGCGCAAAGAGGATGTCCCAGCTAGGGGCAAAATACCGTTGGCGATTCGGATGGCATGTGCTGGAATTTCACTGTTATCATCATGCCATGAAACGGGGTTTGGCGCAATCCCCATCCGCCGATTCTTCGCCGCCTTGAGTTGCCGCAACCGGCGTCATGTGCAGCAGTCCGTCTTGGCGCTCGACCTGCATGGCGAAGTCGAAGCGGTCCAGCGCCACGCAAAGGGGCAGGTCATCCGGCGAAAAGTGCGTGACCGTCGGGTCGGCGAAGAGCAGGCCGGTCGGCGAATGCCGCACCCGATCCAGGTAGGGCGCGGGGTCCGGGTCCAGGCCGCGCAACAGCGCTTCCAGGTAGTCGGCGCAGGCCATGTCCTCGTCGCCCCAGAGGCCGTCTCCTTCCCAGCCGGTGATGACGAAGGTGACCTGCTGCGGCTGGAGGGCGCGCAGCCGCGCCGCGGTGGCGCGTGCGCAGGGAAAACTGGCGGTGAGCAGCGTGTCCGCCCGCACAGAGCGCACCACGCCTTGCGTGCCGTGGGTGGTGCGCTGGATCAGGCTGTGTCCGCTCAGATCGATGTCCAGGTAGTGCGTAGGCGAGTTGCTGAAGTCGAAGCCGGGGATGGGCTTGCCGCCGTCCTCGCCCATGATCAGGGCGTCCGGGTTCTGCTGGCGCAGGGCGAAAGCCTCGTCGATGGTCGAGACCAGGGTAATGACGGCTGCGCCTGCGCCGAAAGCATAGGCGGCGGAGGTGAAGGCGCGGATCACGTCGATGACCACGACTGCGCCTTCGGCGTTGACACAGGTCTCCAGTGTAGCGCGGTGGTAGTTCAATGGTGCGGCTCCTTAACGGCTTTCGACGTCCGTTGCAGGACGCCACAGGCTTAGCGCGCCGGCTGCCAAAAGCCAAACGCCAACCTGCGACATTCGCCGGCGGCAACGCAGCGCAGCGTCACCCAGCATACCACAGTTGCCAAGCCGCGCCTTTGTCCGCTAGGATCAAGAACAGCGCTAAACCGCAAAGGACAGACGCCTAACGTAACAAGCCAACCACGAACCTGGAGCCAACCATGCCAAGCATCTGGACGATGGGTGAAATTCTCGTTGAGATTATGCGGCCGCGGCCGGGGATGCCGCTCGACCGGGTCGGGGAGTTCCTGGGGCCGTTTCCCAGCGGCGCGCCGGCCATCTTCATCGACACGGTTGCCCGACTCGGCCATGCCGCGGGCATCATCGGCGGCGTCGGCGCAGACGATTTCGGGCGCTGCGTGCTCGACCGGCTGCAGGCGGACGGCGTCGACAGCAGCAACGTGGCGCAGATGGCGCACATGGCAACCGCGGTCGCCTTCGTCACCTACTTTGACGACGGCTCGCGCAAGTTCATCTACCACATCGACAACACGCCGGCTGTGCTGGGCGACCTGACCGATGCGGCTGCGGTCCGCGACCCCGCCTTTTTCCACGTCATGGGCTGCTCGCTGATGGCGAACGACGCTTTCCGCGCGCGCATTTTCGATACGATGGCATTCTTCCACGCGCGCGGGGCTAAAATCAGCTTCGACCCCAACATTCGCCCCGAGTTGTTGGGCGAACGCAGCTTGGGCGAACTGGTCGAGCCGTTGTTGGCGAAGTGTAGCGTCCTGCTGCCCGGCGTGACCGAGTTGGCGATGCTCGGCGGCGCGGAGGAGGTCGAGGAGAACGTGCGCCGCGCTTTCGCCGCCTGGCCGCTGGAGGTGATCGTGCTCAAGCGCGGCAAGCAGGGCTGTACGGTCTTTACGCGCACGAAGCAGATCGATGCGCCCGCCTTCCCCATCGAGGAGGTCGATCCTACCGGCGCGGGGGACTGCTTCGACGCCGGCTTCCTCTGCGGGCTGCTGGAGGGCAAACCCCTGGCTGAGTGCGCCCGCACCGCGGCCGCGGCCGGCGCGCTCAACGCTGCTGCTTTTGGGCCGATGGAAGGCCGGATCAGCCCCGCAACCGTCGCCGAGATGCTGCGCGGCGGGCAGCCGGCATAGAGGGCGGAAACAAAAAGCCCTCCAGGAAACCGGCAGCTTCCCGGAGGGCGTGCGTGCGATGGGAAAACTACGCCTCGAAGTAGGCCTTGAGCCGCCGTAGGCCTTCGTTGATCGACGGCACGTCGATGCCGGAGTAGGCCAGGCGGATGTAATGCTGCGTCTCGCCGGGTACGGCGCGGCCGAAGTGATGCCGCGTGCAGAAGGAAACGTCGCTCTGCTTCAGGGCCTGGTCCATCAGTTGGTTGACGTCCTGCAGCCCCTTCCTCTCCATGATCTTCGTCACATTCGGATAGAGGTAGAACGTGCTCTCCGGCGCGGCGATGGAGATGCCGTCGATGGCGTTGAGGCCGGCGACGGCCGCGTCGCGTCGCGCCTCTAGCTCCGCCAGGATGGCGTCGGGGCCGGACGTGTCGCCGGGGATGGCTTCGACCATGGCGTGCTGCATGAAATGCGTGGTGCACGATTCGGCGTTGGTGTTCAGCTTGCTGATGGCGTCGATCACCTCTTTGGGGCCGATGGCCGCGCCGATGCGCCAACCTGTCATGGCGAAGCGCTTGGAGCAGGTGTAGAGGATGACCGTGCGCTCTTGCATGCCGGGCAAGTTGACGATGGAGAGCGGTTCTCCGGCGTAGCGCATCTCGTGATAGGCGTCGTCGCTGAGCACCCAGAGGTCGTGGCGCAGGGCGAGTTCGGCCAACTCTTCCATCTCTTGGCGAGAGGACTGGGCGCCGGTGGGGTTGTGGTAGTTGTTGTAGACCAGCACGCGCGTGCGCGGGGTGATGGCGGCGCGGATGCGGTCCATGTCCAGCGTGTAGGCGCCGTCGCTCTCGACATAGCCGTAAGGCACGGCGATGCCGCCCAGATATTCGATCTGCGATTCGTAGATGGGGTAGCCCGGGTTGGGGTAGAGGGCCTCGTCGCCGGGGTCCAGGACCGCGGAAAGGAACTTGCCGATCACAGGCTTGCCGCCGGGCTGGACGGAGACGTTCTCGGCGCTGTAGCGCACCTGTCGCTTGGCGCCCACATCCTGCGCGATCACGTCGCGCAGAGCGGGAATGCCCGCGCCGGGGCAGTAACCCGTGTAGCCGTCGCGGATCGCCTTGAGCGCGGCCTCGACGATGTTGGCCGGCGTGGGAATGTTGATGTCGCCTAGATGGAACGGGTAGACCTTGTGTCCCTGCGCCGCCCATGCCGCGGCCGCGGCCGATACGGCAAAGGCTGTCTCCGTCCCCAGGTTATCCAGTCGTTGTGCGAGTTTCATGTCTGATTCCCCCTTGTGTGTCTGTGGCGGCCAGGCGCATAGCTCTGTGGGGCTGGCGCGCGGCCGGCCCCTGCATTGTCGCTAACCTAGTATAGCGCAACCCTTGCAGAGCGCTATAAGGTCAGAGGTCTTTGCCGTACTCTTTACCGAAATCTTGACCGTAAATGTGGCGGATGTCGGGCAATTCGGTGCAGTAGTAGTGCACCCAGATGTAGAGGTGGTTGAACGCGGCGGCTAGGAGCGCAGCTTGCGACAAGAAGAACAGGCCCGGCGTCCACAAGACGAAGAAGCCGAAAACATACATGGCGTTGCCCGTCAGGCGAAAGATGCCTTGTCTGACAAATGGCAGACGCCGGTAGGAATCGTCGAAATGGTCGATGCCGTAAGCGCGCTTGAAGCCGAAGTGCTTGCGCACCGAGTAGAACAGGTAGAGCGCGGGGATGAGGAGCGCGACTGCCAGCGTGTAGGCCGGCACGGGGGGCAGCGGGCACGTATAGCGGTTCGAGTAGGCCAGCGCGACAATGGTCAGCAGGCGGGCAACCAAGAAGGCGGTGAAGCCGGCGGCATAGTAGAAAAAGCCGTCTTTGCCGAAACGGCGTGTGATGCGCTGTGAGGTTAGTTCGCTGCGCCAGGCCAGCCAGACATAGACCTGGTGGAGGATCGGCGTGATGATGGCGAGGCCCAGCCAGGCCGCGGTCGACAGACCGAAGAAGCGCCCGGCGAGCATATTGTCGTCGAGGACAAAAAACACGCCGGCGATGAGGGCTAAGAGCAGGATGAGATGGGGGAGTTGTCGGGTGTAGATGCTCATGTTTGTGATGTGCTTTGCAGCTTTCCGGTAGGCATCGTTCGTTCCGCTGTGTAGGTCCTTCGCCTATTTGATTCGAGCCGCCGCCTGAGTTTATCCTACAGCGCAAGAGACCGATAAGCGACACAACGACACAACAACGAGAGAGAGGACGCTATGGCGCATCCGCTGGCAGGGAAGGTGGTCATCATCACAGGCGCGAGTTCGGGCATCGGCGCGGCCACGGCGCGCGAACTGGCCGCGGCCGGCTGTAAGCTGACGCTGGCCGCACGCTCGGCGGGCAAGCTGCACGCCCTCGCCGCCGAGCTAGGGCCGGATGCGCTCGCCGTGCCGGCGGACGTCACCGCCGGCGCCGATGCGAAGACGCTGGTCGCCAAGACTTTGGCGCATTTTGGCCGCGTCGATACGCTTTTCGCCAACGCCGGCATCTATATCCCCGGACAGGCGGCGGAGGGCGATCCGGACGCGTGGGCCGAACTGATGGACATCAACATCAACGGCGTGTTGCGCTGCGTGCATGCCGTATTGCCCTCGCTGATGGCGCAGCGTTCCGGCGATATTCTCGTCACCAGCTCCATCTCCGGCTTCGTCGATATCGACTGGGAGCCGATCTACAGCGCGTCCAAGCACGCTATCCAGAGCTTCGTGCACACGCTGCGCTGCCAACTGGCGCCGCACAACATTCGGGTGGGCGCGATTGCGCCGGGCCGGGTTGCCAACGCGCTGTGGGGCTTCACCGAGGAAGAGGCGATCGCCCAGGAAATTGCCGCGCATAACAGCATCCGCTCCGAGGATGTGGCGCGGGCGGTCGTCTTTATGTTGTCGCAGCCGCCGCACGTCACGATTCGCGATCTGGTCATCCTGCCGCAGAACCAGATCATCTAGCCGGCGGCGAACGATCAATCCACGCCGACCATCAACGAAACTAATTCGTCGCCGGACGTGTCCTGGGCGAGCAGGTCCCCCACCTTTGAGCCGCGCCGCATCACCACGATGCGGTCGGCGGTGGCGAAGACGTCCTGCAGGTTGTGGCTGATGATGATCACAGGGACGTTGTTGTCTTTGAGCGTGTGAACCAGTTCGTGCACCTTGCGCTGTTCGGGCACGCCGAGCGCAGCGGTCGGCTCGTCCATGATTACCAGGCGCGCATTCCAATAGAGCGCACGCGCGATCGCTACCGCCTGGCGCTGCCCGCCCGACATTTGGCGGATGGGCTTGCTCAGGTCCGGTATCTTGATGTCGAGCCGGTCAAGTACCTTGTGCGATTCCTCCAGCATGTGCGGGCGGTCTACCTGATTGAAGATGCCCAACATGCGCCGCAAAGGTTCTTTGCCCAGAAAGATGTTGACCGTGGCGTCCAGGTTTTCACACAGCGCCAGGTCCTGGTAGATAGTCTCGATCCCCAGGTTACGCGCTTCCATAGGCGATGACAAGGTAATCTCCTCTTCGCCCAGATAGATGCGCCCGCCGTCGGGGCGGTAGACGCCGGAGATCATCTTGATGAGGGTGGATTTACCGGCGCCGTTGTCGCCGACCAGGCCGATTACCTCGCCGGGGTAGATATCCACGCTGACATCGTTGACGGCTGTCAGGCCGCCGAAGCGCTTGAAGACGTGTTCGAGCCGCAGGATCGGCGTGGCTTGGCTGGGCGTGTTATCCATGTTCGTCTCCCTACCCTATGACCATGCGCTCGCGCGCCTGGTCGATCAACACGGCGATAATAATCACCGTGCCGACGGCGATATACTTCCAGAACGGGTTGATAGCCATGATCACCAGGCCGTTTTCGAGCACGGAGATAATGAGCGCGCCAATCATCGCCCCTCCGACAGTGCCGGCGCCGCCGAAGAGCGACGCGCCGCCGATGACTACGGCTGCGATTGAATCAAGCTGCAGCGCTTCACCGGCGTTGGCTGCACCATTCGTGAAGCGGAGATTGTAGACAATGCCGGCGAAACCGGCAAAGACAGCCGAAACAACGTAGACCCGGGTTAGCTGGCTCACTACGGGGATACCGGCGCGCAACGTCGCCTCTTTGTTGCCGCCGACAGCATAGGTGCGCAGACCGAATTTGGTGCGTGACAGCATGATATGCGCGATCAAGAGCAGAACAATCATGACAATCAGGACAAACGGGATGACGCCTAAGAGTTGGCGCATTTGAGCCCGCTCCAGGCCCGCCGGTTGGTTGAGGAATGACCAGCCGAATTCAGGATGATGATAGAACAGGTACCCGTTGCCCAACCGGCCAAGACCGGATATTGAAATCGGGATCGGCATGCCGTTTGACAACAAGAAGCCGACGCCGCGCGCAATGCCAAACATGCCCATCGTGGCAATGAACGGGGGAACGTTGAGCCGGGCGATCAGCAGGCCGTTTACCATGCCCGCCATGATCGCGACCAGGATTCCTACAAGTGAACCTGATAGCACAACGAGCCAGAGCGGCAAGCCTTCCGGCAAGCTGGTCATGACAATGGCAGAGACAACCGAAACCATCCCCATAACCCACCCGGTAGATAGGTCAATGCCGGCGGCAATGATAACAAAAGTCTGACCAAAGGCGAGGATGGCGAGGATTGACATGTTCGCCAATATGTTCTGAAAGTTGGTCAGGCTGAGAAAACCCTTGCCAATGATAGAGAAGACGACGATCAAAGCAAACAGGAAAAGCCAGGCCCACATCGCGCCCACGGTATCAATCCACCTGCGTCTGCGAATGGCTGAGGGCGGGGCGCTAGTTTTGAGTTGTGCGGTTGTCATCATTGGATTCCGTGGTCAGGGGCCAGGAGCCCACAGCGGTTTTGCGGTACGGTCCAGGCTGGTTTCAAGTGGAGGCGAGAACCGAGGGCGAACACGCGCCCCGGATGTTGATGAACGGTGCGGGCGGCTCATGGGCCGCCCGCACACGGAAATACACAGCGCAAACGAGCGAGTGAGACTATTCGCTCTTGTAGATCGCCATCTGCGCTTCTTCGCTGTCTACGTTGTCACGCGTGATCACCACGTAACCGGTAGGCCAGCGCGCCGGGATCTCGTCCTCCCGTCCTTCGAGGGCCAGCATCGAGTATTCGACGCACTTCTGGCCGATCTCGTAGGGAAGCTGCGCGATCACGATGTCGACGACCTCGTTGCGCAGGTCCACAATGGCGGCTTCCGGCGCATCGAAGTTGGCGACCTTGACGAGGCCGGTCAGCCCGGCGTTCTTCACGGCCTGAGCCGCGCCCTGGGCGCTGAACAGGTTGGTGCCGAAGATGGCGCCCAAATCCGGCTCGCGCTGCAGCACAGCCGAGGTCTGCTCGGCGGCCTTGGCCGCGCTGTCGTCGTTGTAGTCCACGCCCACCAGCGTGACCTTGCCCTCGGTGGCCTCGATGGCCTCGATGCAGCCCTGCTCGCGCTGGTCGGTGGTGCTCACACCCGGCTTGATATTCTGGATGTAGATCTTGCCTTCGCCGCCCATCGCTTCGATGACGGCGTTGCAGGCGATGCGCCCGCCTTCCTCATTGTCGGAACCGACATAGGAGAGCGGGAAGGTGACCGGACCGTTCTCATAATCGCCGTCGCCGATGAAGGTGTCGACCGAGATGATGGGGATGCCGGCGTCGTGTGCGCGCTGCATCGGTTCGATCATGGCCTGCTTGTCGGTAGCGGCAATACAGATGGCGTCGACGCCGCGGGAAACCATGGCGTCGAGGATCGGCGTCTGCTGCACAGCGTCAAACTGAGACGGGCCGTCGGCTACGGCTTCGGCGCCCATTTCGGCGGCCATGTCGCGCAGACCCTTCTCCATCGTGATGTAGAAACCGTCGCCCGCCACGCCGTAAACGAGGGCGATGGTAGGCGCCTCTGCCGCTGGGGCCTCTTCTTCTGCAGGCGCGGCCTCTTCCTCTGCCGGAGCGGTTGCTTCCTCCGCCGGGGCAGCCTCTTCCTCCGCCGGCGCGGCCTCTTCAGCGGGCGCAGCCGCTTCTTCCGGTGCGGGCGCTGCCGGCGCAGGCGCCGCTGTGCAGCCCGCCAGGGCAAGCGCTAAGACCAGCCCGATCGCGACCAACCATTTGCTGTTCATTGACTCCGTGCCTCCTAAAAGTGAAAAATGGGGAAATTGGAAAAATCCGCAAGCGCCAACACACCCGTCCGGCTTGAGTGGTCTCGGGACGGCAAACCCTGGACCCCCAAAAACTGGAAACGAGCGCTCTGTCGCCGCAACAGACGACGATTGAGCGACATTGCCATATTAAAGAAGCGCCCTGGGGCGTCACTATCCGGCAGGCAAGACGCCGCGCAGGACTTGATACGACGGTCTATGGAGTAGTTGAACGGAAAAAAACCAATGGAATCACTGTAATACACGCCATTGCAGATGTCAAACGGGCTTGTAGCCTTTTTCCTTCCCCCGGTGATCTTGCGACCGGGCTTCTTGGCCGGAGATGGGGTAAGATATTGCAGTGCAAGCCGCGCCCGGACGGTGACGGGGCGTTAGCGAGGAGAACGGAGTTGAGCGAGCGGATGGAGAGGATGGCGCATCATACGCTTGAAGAAGGCGCGCAACTGGCGATCGATTTCACCAAACTGCAGCAGATCGGCGCATCCGGCGCGGCGGTTGTGCCGGTTGCGGTGCAAGACGCGGACAGCAAGGAAGTGCTGATCATCGCCTACGCCAACGACGCCGCGCTGCAACATACGCTGGAGCAAGGCGTGGCGACCTTCTGGAGCACGTCGCGCAATGAGCTGTGGGTGAAGGGCGCAACGTCGGGCGATACGCTGCAAGTGGTCGAGGTGCGCGTCAACTGCGAGCAAAACTCGCTGCTCTACCTGGTGCGTCCGCTGGGCGCGGGCGCGTGCCACACCAAGAACGCCGCGGGCCAGGCGCGACAAAGCTGCTACTATCGCCGCATCCGCCACGGCGCGCTGGAGTTTATCGAGGGCCTGGCCTGATCACCCGCTGTAGGGTAGGGACGTGGACGATGCGCCGCATGGATGAGAACGAGATCGACGAAATCGAGGCCGCGGCCCTCAACGCCTGGCCCGCAGCCCAGCAATACCTGCTCGACGGGTACGTGGTGCGCCTTGCACAGGGCTACACCAAGCGCGCCAACTCGGTCAACCGGCTGCGCCCGCCGCGTATCGCGCCCGCCGAACTGGTCCCCCTGTGCGAGGACCTCTACCGGGCACGCGGGCTGCCCCCCATCTTTCGCTTAATCGATAGTGCGGAATCCGCCGCCTTGGACAGGTTTTTGGCGCAGCGCGGCTATCAGATGTTGGACCAGACGGTGGTGATGACCTGCGCGGCGGCGGATGCGGCCGACGGCGCGGCGGCATTGCAGGGGGCCTCAGCGGCGCCAGTGCAATTCGTACAGATGGAGCTGGATGGATGGCTCGATGCGTACATGCAGTTGAGCCAGGCCGCGCCGCACACCCGCGCCGCTCATCGCGCCATCCTGCAAGCCATCGTGCCGCCGCGACTCTTCGCCGCGCTCGTCGTGGACGGAGAGCCGCTGGCGTGCGGCATGGGCGTGCTCGACCGGCGGCGTTTCGGCCTGTTCGACATCGTGACGCACGCGGCGCATCGCCGGCAGGGCTTGGGCGGGCGGCTCGTGCGGCAGATGGCGGGATGGGCGCAGGAACGCGGCGCGGCGACGTGTTACCTGCAGGTCGTCGAGCGCAACAGCACGGCACGCAGCCTGTACGCGCGGCTAGGCTTCACCGACGCGTATGGGTACTGGTATCGGATTGCAGCGCCAAAGTAGTCATACCAAGCCTCGTATACTTTCGCTTATCCCGCCATGCCGTGACGCCGCCAGGACTCCAGCCCGCTGCGGATGAGCTCGATGCCTGAAGCGACGGCGCGGTCGCGGCCCGGCCCGCGCGCGTCCACCGACACCACCGCATAGACCGCCACCTTGCCCGTCGCCATCACCGCGTCGACCGCGGCGAGAACCTGCTCTATGTCCGGGCCGTCCGGCTCGCGCGTGCGGTTATCGGGCACGTAGCGCTCGTCTAGGATGTCGGCGTCAATGTGCAGATAGAGCATATCGACGCGCGCCGCCAGTTCTGTGACGGCTTGGTGCAAGGCCCCGCCGGGCAGCGCCGGCGATACGGGGACAATGGGGATGCCCACGGCGCGGATCAACTGCTCCTCGGCCGCGTCGAGGTTGCGCACGTCGACCATGACGACGCGGTCCGTGGGCAGCGGCGCCACGATATGCGAACCTTCGCGCCAGACGGGATAGGCGAGGCCGGCGCACACCGCGACCGGCATGCCGCCCAGCATCCCGCTGAGCGTGGTCTGCGGCGTGTTGAAGTCGCCGTGCGCGTCGAACCAGACGAGGCCGGCGCGTACGCCGGGGCCGTGCGCGTCTTGCAGGCCGCCCAGGATGCCGGTGATGTGGCAGCAGTTGCCGCCGGTCATGAGGACGGCGCGCCCGGCCTGGCGGGCGCGGGCGACCTCCTCGGCGATGGCGCCGTTGAGCGCGCCCAGGTCGCGGATGACGTCGCCGGCGCCGATGCCGGCGCCGGCGGGCAGGCGCGGCTCGGATTCGTGTACGGGTACGCCGGCTGCGGCATAGACGCCGGCGGCGCGGTAGGCGTCCAGGGCGCGCTCGTCGTCCGCCGCGGGTTCGGCGTTCAGATAGCGGATGCCCAGCGCGTGCAGGGCGGAAAGCGGAACGGATGCGGTCACGGGGCTGCTCCTAGCGGGTCGTTTGCAGTTAGGCGATGCGGTTGGTTTCCGCCGGCTAACTTGCCGGCGCCTGGATCGCGATCTTGACGACGGTTTCGCCGCCCAGGCTGTACGCGCCGTTGAGCGCGTCGAAGCCGTCCTTTACCCGCTCCAGCGGCAGGACGTGGCTCACCATGTCGGCGAAGGGGAACTCCTCGTTCTCCATCACGGCCATAGCGCGCACGAAGTGGTGATGGCGGCTGCCCCACACGCCTTCCAGGCGCAGGTTGGGGCGCAGGAAATGCTTGTGCGGGTTGACCTCGATCAGGCCGGAGTCCACGAAATGGCCCACTTCGACAAACGTGCCGTCCTGCTTGACGTATTCCAGCCCTTCGGGGAAAGCGGGCAGGAAGCCGGCGCACTCGAAGACGACATCCGCGCCTTCGCGCCGCGGTGTGTGTTCAAGCACGACCTGCTTGCGCGTCTCCACATCGGGGTAGTCGGCGATGTCGATAGTGACGTGCGCGCCCAACTTTTCCGCCAATTCGAGACGGCCTGCCGGCCCGCCAACCACGATCAGCCGGGCCGCGCCGGTGATCTTGGCCGCGATCAGGCACATGAGGCCGATGGCCCCCGCGCCCTGGATGATCACCGTGTCGCCGATCTGCACTTTGGCGCGCAGGGCCGAGTGCACGCCGACGGTGAACGGCTCGGCTAGGACCGCGACCTGCGGCGGCGTCAGCGTCTTGATGATGCAGTTGACCGGGTCTTTCAGATAGACATACTCGGCGAAGCCGCCGGTGAAGGGTTCGTCCGCTCCGCGAAAGCCGTAGGCGACGCCGCTGTTGCGCGGGTGGAAGACCACGCGGTCGCCCTCGCGCAGGCGGTTGCCCAGGTAATCGACGGAGACGCCGCTGCCCAGGGCTTCGACGATGCCGACTACTTCGTGGCCTTGCAGCGTGTCGACGGGCAGGCCCTTCTGCCAGTTGTGCAGGTCCGTGCCGCAGATGCCGGTCAACTCCTGGCGCAGCAACACTGTGCCCGGGGCCGGGTCGGGAACGGGGTACTCGCGAATCTCGAAATCACGTCCGTGGGTGACGACAGCGCGTCCGGTGCGGCTCATGGTCGTTCTCCTTGTAGGAACAAGATAGTTGATGCCTTGCGAACCTCAGTACTCTGGCAACTATGGTTCTGTCATTCTGACGACCGGAGGGAGGAAGAATCTGCTCGTCCATCACACAGGGATTCTTCGCCTTCGGCTCAGAATGACAACTGCACAAAATATGTTAACAGAGCACTCAGGCGGCGCGCAGCGCCTGGCGCACGCGCTCGGGCGTAAAGGGCAGTTGGCGCAGGCGGACGCCGGTTGCATCCCAGATGGCGTTAGCCAGGGCTGCGGCGGCGGGGCCGACCGTGGCCTCACCCGCGCCCAGGGGCGGTT
>JASGTU010000131.1 GCA_030058085.1 Chloroflexota bacterium | reverse complement strand
TGCACGGGCACATCCATCTGTATCGCCGCGATGTCACCACCGTCACGCAGTTCGAGGAAACGGAGGTGATCAACGTCTACCCGTTTCGTCTGCTTGAACTGGAACCAGGAAGGAGGCGCTGAAGGCTATGGCGCAAGGAGATGGGGCAGGCGCCTGGCGCGAGTTGTGCCGCCAGGAGGCGGCTCGCCAGGCCGAGCGCGAAGCGCAAACCGCATGGCAGACCGAGAACGGCGTTGAGGCGCCGTTCAACCATCGTTGGGAGCATGTGCAGCGCGTGGTGCAGCTTGCTTTGTGGCTAGCCGAGGAGACGGGCGCCGACCCGGAGGCGGCGGAGGCGGCAGCCTGGCTGCACGACATCCGCAAGGGCGAGCCTGATCACGGGCAGGCCGGCGCTGTGGCTGCCGCGGCTGTTCTGGCGCGCAGCGACTTCCCCGCGACCAAGGCGCCGCTTGTGGTCGAGGCCATCCGCAAACATGCGGGGTTGTTCCGCCCGGACGGCGCGCCGCCCCTTGAGCCGCTGGTGGCTGCGGTGTTGTGGGACGCGGACAAGTTGTCGAAGTTGGGGATGGAGGCGCTGGCCTACAATTTGAGCGCACCCTATGCGCAGGGCAAAACCCTGACCGAGCGGCGGCGCGACATCACCGAGTACGCACAAACGGTGCTGTCCCGCTCTGTGACGAGCATGAACACGACGCCTGCCCGGCGTTTGGCGGAGCAGCGCTTTGCGGATATGATCGCCGCGCTGGAACTTTGGGCGCGAGAAGAGCGGTTTGGAGGCGTGTGAGGAGTCTATGGCTTTGAAGTATCACCTAATTACGTTGGGGTGTCCCAAGAATCAGGTGGACAGCGACGGCATGGAGACGCTGTTGCGCCAGGGCGGCTACGTCGACAGCGACTCGGCGGATCGAGCCGATGTGCTCATTGTGAACACATGCGGCTTCCTAGAGGCGGCCAAGGAGGAATCTCTGGGTGTGCTGCGCGAACTGGGGCGGCGCAAACGCCGTAACCAACTGCTGATCGCGGCGGGGTGCTTGGTGCAGCGCAACGGCGAGGACGTGCTGCGCCGCGTGCCGAGGGTCGACGGGCTGCTGGGGACGCGGCGCTGGATGGACGTGCTGGAGCTCCTGCAGCATGTGCGCGGCGGGCGTCAGGCGCGCACATTGGCGCAATACGACATGCTGGGCGAGGGCAAGCGTGCAGTGCCGGCGCTGCTCGGCGACCCGGACCATGCCTTCGACGCGGCGACGCCTCGTTCGACCGTGACCGCCGGCAGCGCCTATCTCAAGATCTCCGACGGCTGCAACGCCCCCTGCGCGTTTTGCACGATCCCGACCTTCAAGGGCAAGCTGCGCAGCCGCCCGCTCGAGGCCATCGTAGACGAGGCCGCCGGGCTGGTTGCTGCCGGCGCCAAGGAACTGGTGGTGGTGGCGCAGGACACGACCGATTACGGCCGCGACCGCGGCGAACCCGACAGCCTGCCGCGCCTGCTCTCCGCCATCTCTGAGCGCACGCCGGACACGCTGCGCTGGGTGCGCCTGATGTACGCCTACCCGGGGCATGTGAGTGACGCCCTGGTGGAGGTGATGGCGAGCCAGCCCAAGATCGTCCCCTACCTGGATATGCCGCTGCAACACGGCGACCCGCGCACGCTGCGCCGCATGCACCGGCCTAGCCGCGTCGAGATGGTCTTCGACCACATCGAAAAGCTGCGCGCCGCCATGCCGGACATTGCGCTGCGCACGACTTTCATCGTCGGCTATCCGGGTGAGACCGAGGAAGAATTCCAGGGACTGTTGGACTTTGTGCAAGCCATTGAGTTCGATAAGGTCGGCGCGTTCACCTTCAGCGCCGAGCCGGGGACGCCGGCTGCCGCCTTGCCGGACCAGGTTCCGGACGCGGTGAAGGAGGAGCGGTATGCCCGGCTGATGGAGTTGCAGCAGCCCATTTCGCTGCGCAAGAACCAGCAGCAGGCCGGGCGACGGCTTGAAGTGCTGGCGGAGGGCGTGGGCGAGGTCGCCGGCAGCGGCGCGCCGCTGTTGCTGGGGCGCAGCTATCGCGATGCGCCGGAGGTGGACGGCCTGGTGTTGATCCCCGGCTTGGAGGGGTTGCCCGCCGGCGAGATGCTGGAGGTGGTGATTACGGGCGCCCTGGAGTACGACTTGGTGGGCGAGCCGCTGATTGCGGAGACGTTCTCCAGTACGAAGGAGACGATTGCGCTCAGCGCCATGCCGGACGGGGATTAGCCGAACCAGCCGCCGCGCTTGCTCTGGGTGCGGTAGAGCTGCACGAGTTGCGCAAGCTGCTGTTGCAGCGCGCCGACCGTGCCTTCTACAGCGCGCAGACGGCTTTCCAGCCGCTCTTTGCGCGTTTCTTCGCGGCGCTGGTATTCGGCCAGGACGCGCTCCAACTCCAGCATTCGCTCGCGCAGTTTGCGATTGTCGTCCTTCAGATTAAAATTGTCCTGGACAACGACGTTCGCCATCTCGCGCAGCGTGGCCTGGGCGTTGAGCAGCGCTTCTTGGTTGCTGACGATGGTGTTGAGGATCTCGCTTAGTACCGGCAGGAAGGATTCTCCTGCGGACGACGGAGCTTCGTGCCCGTTTGCGGCGTGCGTCAGCGTAGAGGCAACGGGCGGGCTGTCCTCCATACGTACCGGCGTGAGGTAGCGGTTGACCTGGTCGTCGTTGTAGCCCTGGGCCAGCAGTTTTTGCACGGCGACGAGCGCGGCGATGTCGGCGGTGGTGTAGGCGGGCGTATCCTGCGCCGCGTGGGGGCTGAGGTAGCGCGAGAAACGGGCGCTCATCCGCTGCAATGCGTCCGCCGAAAGATTGAGATGGCCGGCCACCTCTTCGGATGAGAAGAGTTTTTCTTGGGGGCTGGAGTGCAGCGGATCGCCATCGGTCATGTGGCTCTACCGGTAAAGGCTATTCATCGACGATGCGCCAGGTCGTGTCGATGACATCACCGTCATCGCCTGCCGGACGGTTTGGGGGCGCTGAGGACGCGCTGCCGCCGGCATAGGCTTTGCGGACGCTGTCGTCAGGGGCAAGCGATACGAGCATACGTGCGGCCAACAGCAGGATGGCGATATCGTCAAACGGCAAACCAGGCATCAGGTCTAGCGGCGAAAACCAATAGACGAGGGCCAAGATCGGCAGCACGAGCCTGAGGAGTCCAGGCACGGCCGGATCCCACAACAGACGCCAGGCCACGCCTGCGTCACGAATCAGCCCGAAGAAGCCTCCGTTGGGCCTGCCGGCGCGATAGGTTGAATTACCGTTCATGCGAGAACTCCTTATTGAACAACCAAAGTGAGACAAGTATAACGAAATTCGGGCGCGCTGACAACTGAGCGGCGATCCTGCGGGCTATCCCGGGTCATGGCCGATCAATGTGTAGAGGCGGCATCCTTGCCGCCGGACGTGCAGCACGCTCGCTAAGGATAATACGAAACGGCTGGCGGTTTGGTTCAGAAGTGCGGTAAATTGGTGGCGAAACAGAACTTCAGAGAGCGCGGCGTTGCACGCTCTGACGAAACGGTGATCTGAACGCATGCCTACGACAGTGCAGATGTTGCGCGGCTATCCAGACCAGTTGCTGGAAGTGATGGCGGAGCTGCGCGGGGCTTTTCTGGAAGGGGCCGATACCCCGGAACAGAAGATCGAGATGCTGGCGGCGCAGGTCACCGAGCCGACCTCGGTGCAGATGACCTACGACGAACTGGCCGAGACGTATCCGCCGGTGGAACAGGCAATCGAGACGTTGCTGCGCGAGGGCGGCGAGATGCGCGAGGCGCAGTTCAGCCGCGAGTTCGGCGGCATCCGGCGCATGGGGCCGGCGCGGCTGGAGCGCGAAACGCCGTGGTTCTATCCGGAGAGTGTGGCGGAACTGCTCTATTACTATGGCATGATCGGCACGGGGTTTCGCGGGGCGGGCCCAGAGGCGCATACCACGATCTATATCCCCGACGACGTCAGCCCGTGGCTGCCGCACCCGTTCAACCCGGCGTCGGAAGAAGGCCTGAACGTACGGCCTATTGCCCCGCCGTCCGCAGGCCGCGTGCTGCCCGCCGATGACGGCTTCCTGGAGGATGTAGGCACGCTGATCGGCTTCTTGCACACGGAGCGGTTGCGGCTGACGCCATCCGGCCCCGACCCGGCGGACATTGATCGCTTTGTGCAGCGCTTGCAAATGCCCTTTGCCGACGAGGCGGACCTCAATGTTCGCCTTGCGCTGCTGCTTCACCTTGCCAATCGCATGGGGTGGCTGCGCCGCACCGACGACGGGTCCGTGCAGTTGACCGGCAACCGCGTGCGCGCCTTTATGGATCAGACGCGGCCCGAGCAGCGTGTGACGCTGTGGAAGGCCTGGCGCGATTCGCCGGACTGGAACGATCTGTGCCGTACACCTGGGCTGGAGTGCGCCAAGGCCGGCAACTGGAGCAACGACCCCGTGCAGACGCGTGCGGCTGTGCTGCGCATATTGGCTATGCTGCAGCCCGGCGCCTGGTACAGCCAGTCCGAGGTGATCGACGCATTCAAGGAGGCTGAGCCGGATTTCCAGCGGCCTACGGGCGACTATGACACCTGGTACATCCGCCGGACGGATACGCAGGAATTTCTCAAGGGTTTTGACCAGTGGGATGCGGTGGAAGGCGAACTGCTGCGCTTCTTGTTGCGCGGGCCGCTGCACTGGCTGCAGGCTATGGACCTTGCCGAACCGTCCGCCGGAGACGACTACGGCATCTCCCTGAGCCAGTGGGGCGCGTACTGGCTGGGCGAGGACGCCCCGCAGCCGCACGAGTCGCCGCGGCGTCCGCTAATGGTCGAGGGGGACTTCACCGTGGTTGTGCCGCATGGCACGCCGTTGATCGACCGTTTTCGGGTGGAGCGCTTTGCCGAGTGGCGGTCGAGCTACCCGCAGTATGTATACCAGATTCGCCAACAGAGCTTGCAGCGCGCCGCGGACGAGGGCATAACCGCGTCGCTCATCGTGGAGTTTTTGAAGCGGCACACGCGCGCCTTGCCCGACAAGGTGGAGCGGGCGCTGCTCAGATTCGGGGAAACAAGCCAGGCGGCGCATAGCAGCGCTGCGGCCGCGCCGTGAACGCGGGCTGACCGCGCCGTGCTTGCGGCTGTTATGTGCGCCGCTAGTTCCTGAGGTTAGCGTCGGGACCCTTCACTTCGTTCAGGGTGACAGTTTCCCCAAGAGTTCGTGACATCGTGCTTAACTGAAACGCCACGCTGAAACGCAACACTGAAACGCCACAATGACAACAAAGGCGAAGGCCGGCGAGAATGTCCGCCGGCCTTCGCGATCACAAGGGTATAGGGATACTAGCCTGTTGGCAAGATAATGTTTACTTAGCCGCTGCGTAATTCTTGCTCACTGCGTTCCAGTCGACCACGTCCCACCAAGCCTTGATGTAGTCGGGCCGGCGGTTCTGGTAGTTCAGGTAGTAGGCGTGCTCCCACACATCCAGCCCAAGGATGGGGGTGTCGCCCTGCATGTAGGGGCTGTCCTGGTTGGCGGTGCTGTAGACGTCGAGGCTGCCGTCGCTCTTGACGACCAGCCAGGCCCAGCCGCTGCCGAAGCGGGTCGCTGCGGCGTTGCTGAACTTCTCCTTGAAGGCGTCGAAGCTGCCGAAAGCGCTGTCGATGGCTGTAGCCAGATCGCCAGCCGGCTTGCCGCCGCCGTTGCCGCTCATGATCGTCCAGAACAGGTTGTGGTTGGCGTAGCCGCCGCCATTGTTCTGCACTGCTGTCTTAATGTTGGCGGGCGCCTTGTCCATGTTGGACAGGATCCAGACGATGTCCTTGCCTTCGAGGTCGGTGCCGGCGATGGCGTTGTTCAGGTTGTTCATATAGGCGGCATGATGTTTGTCGTGATGGATTTCCATCGTGCGCGCGTCGATCGTCGGCTCAAGAGCGTTGGCCGGATACGGTAGGTTCGGAAGCGTGAAAGCCATTTATTCCCTCCTTGAAACTGCTTTGTGAAATGTGCGGCGTCTTTTTTAGCCAAATCGTTTACGTTTGGCCATTATAGCCGCCTTTGGGGGCGTTTGCCGTAGAGAAGGATACAAACTCGTACAAACTCCCGACACGATTGCGCACGCGCGGCGGGCGGTTATGCCATTGCGCTATTGGCGGTAGTGCAGTTGGCTTTGCGTGACCGGCGCGGTGTTATTCCGGCAGCAGCGTCAGCAGCGTGATCTGGGGGGAGGCGCCAAAGCGCAGGGGGATGCCCTCGCCGACGCCGCGCGAGATGAATACCTGGGTGCGGCCGCGACGCAGGTAGCCCGACGCTTCGTGGCGCGCCAGGTGTTCAGTGTGGGTGTGGGCCGGCCCATACCAGGGCAGGACGATCTGGCCGCCGTGCGTGTGGCCGGAGAGGACCAGGTCGGCGCGGCTGACAGCCGGCTCGCTTAGGATGTCGGGGTTGTGGCTGAGTAGCAGCGTCGGCGCGGCGGGCGGCACTTCCGCCAAAGCCTTGCCGAGGTCGGGCAGCCCCTCGGTGAAATCGTCGACGCCGGCGATGAAGAGGTCTACCCCGTCGCCCTCGCCGGGTTTATGGGCTAGGCGCACGGCGCGGTTGTGCAGAATCTGGAAGTTGCGCGCGACGAGTTCGTCTTGCAGGCGGGAGACGTCGTTGTGGCCGGTTCGTTTGAGGTCGAACGGCACGTTTGCCAGGAAGCGGCCGAAGCGTACAAGGCGGGCGGCTTCTTGCCAGGGGGCTGCTTTGCCGCGCGGACGGTTGCCGTTTTCTAGGGTGCAAAAGGCGGCCCAACTGCGGTTCAGGAGTTGATTGGCGCTGTAAGTCGTGTAGTCGTGGTTGCCGAAGACGGCGAAAGCGCCCAGCCGCGGCGCGGGCAGGGCGTCGAGCAGGTCGAGGACGTTGCCCAACCCGCCGTCGTCGTGCAGAAAGTCGCCGGTGTGCACCAGCAGATCGTAGTCCAGCCCGGCGCAGGCGCGGCGGACGGCGTCGATCTTGGCTTTCTCGCGCCAGTCCAGTCCGCGGAAGTGGGTGTCGGTGAGGTGCAAAATACGCAGGCCCGCGGCCGGCAGATGGCGCTGTGCATTGGGCAGGCGGATGGTTAGCTTGTCTAGGCTGACGCGCAGCGGCTCGCGGAAGTAAGCATATGAGGCCAGCCCGGCGCCTACACCCGCCAGGACGCCGGCGCCGCTGAGGAGTTGGGCGCGCAGGCGTCCGTTGCGGCGCAGCGCGGTCAGGGTTCGGTTGGCGGAAACGAGGTTCACATTCACTCCGGGCGGCGCAGCAGTGGGCGAGCCCTCACGGCGCCGCATATCCAAACTTGTGCGAACTACGGTACATACGTTCAATGGTACGCGTTCAAGGCGATAGTTCCACCCGGCACGCGACATCCAATCGTACTGCACGGGCAAAGGAACGCCAAATCGTGCGGCGTCGAGGCGCGCCCCTGTCCGCGGGCGAGGCGAGCCGCTAGGCCGAATGAGACGCCTTGTCGAGGCGCTGTGGGGAATTCAGGCAATAAATTGACAAGGGCTTCGATAGAGGGGAAAATGGACGGCAGTCCATATGCTGCTATAGCCGTCTATTGCGGCGGCTTCATTCGACTCAAGACCAGATAATGGGGATAAAACTATGAACTCGGCACCAGCATTGACAGAGCAACCATTGGACCCTGCGTTCGAGGCGAGGGCCATCAACACGATACGGATGCTGGCCGCGGACGGCGTACAGCAGGCGAAGTCCGGGCATCCGGGCATGCCGATGGGCATGGCCGCCGCAGCGTTTGCGCTGTGGACGCGTGTGATGCGCTATAGCCCGACGAACCCTGACTGGCCCAACCGCGATCGGTTTGTGTTGAGCGCAGGACACGGCTCCATGCTTCTTTACGCGCTGCTGCACTTGACGGGCTTTGATCTGCCGCTGGACGAACTGCGCAATTTTCGGCAGTGGGACAGCATGACGGCGGGGCATCCGGAGTACGGGCATGCGCCGGGCATCGAGACGACCACCGGTCCCTTGGGGCAAGGCTTCGCCAATGGCGTCGGCATGGCGATCGCGGCCAAGTGGCTGGCCGCGCGCTTCAACAAGCCCGGCTACGCCTTGATGGACCACTATATTTACGCTATTGCCGGCGACGGCTGCCTGATGGAGGGCATCTCCAGCGAGGCGGCGAGCTTGGCTGGTCACCTCAAGCTGGACAACCTGATCTATCTCTACGACGACAACCACATCACCATCGAGGGCGGCACGGATCTGGCCTATACGGAGGATTGGGCCAAGCGCTTCGAGGCCTATGGCTGGCATGTGCAGCGCATCGACGGGATGGACACGGAAGCGGTGGTGCAGGCGATTGCGGCGGCGAAGGCCGACCCGCGGCCCAGCATCATTGGCTGTCGCAGCGTGATCGGCTACGGCAGCCCTAACAAGGCGGGCACCGCGGGCGTTCATGGCGAACCGCTGGGTGAGGACGAGTTGAAGCTCACCAAGGAGGAACTGGGTTGGCCGTTGGAGCCGCGCTTCTACATTCCCGACGACGTGCTGGCCCATTTCCGCCAGGCTGTCGAGCGGGGTAAGGCGCTGGAGGCCGAGTATGCCAAGTTGTGGGAAGGCTACCGCAAGGAGTATCCGGCTGAGGCGGCGGAGCTACAGCGCTACCTGAACGGCGAACTGCCCACAGGCTGGGAAGAGGCGCTGCCCGTCTTCCCGGCGGATAAGCCGGTGGCGACGCGCAATGCCAGCGGGACAGTCATCAACGCCCTGGCCAAGACAGTCACGAACCTGATGGGCGGCAGCGCCGACCTGGCGGGCAGCACCAAGACGATGATCAGCGGCGTGCCGGCCTTCCAGGCGGGCGAGTACGGCGGGCGCAACATGCACTTCGGCGTGCGCGAGCACGGCATGGCGGGCATTCTCAACGGCATGGCGCTGCACGGCGGCGTCATTCCCTACGGCGGCACGTTCTTGGTCTTCAGCGACTATATGCGCGGCAGCATGCGTCTGTCCGCGCTGATGGGCGTGCCGGTCGTCTATGTGCTGACGCACGATAGCATCGGCCTGGGCGAGGACGGGCCTACGCACCAGCCCATCGAACATCTGGCCTCGCTGCGCGCCATTCCCAACATGACGGTGATCCGCCCGGCAGACGCCAACGAGGTGTCTGTGGCGTGGAAGATAGCGCTCACCAACAGCGGCCCGACCGTGCTGGCGCTGACGCGACAGAACCTGCCCGTCTACGACCGCACGGCTGAAGGCATGGGCGGCGCCGAAGGGGTGGCCCGCGGCGGTTATGTGATGTATGAGGCCGCGCCGGACGGCGTGCAGGTGGCCTTGATCGCCACCGGCAGCGAGGTGGAGATCGCGTTCAACGCGGCCAAGCAGCTTGCCGGAGAGGGGATCGGCGTGCGCGTGGTGAACCTGGCTTCGTGGGAGCTGTTTGCCGCGCAGGATGCAGCCTATCGCGCAGAGGTTCTGCCGCCGGACGTTCCCAAGCTTGCTATTGAGGCAGGCGTGACCTTCGGCTGGGAGCGCTGGGTCGGCAATGACCCGCGCAAGGGCGCGGTGATGGGCATCGACCGCTTCGGCGCCAGCGCGCCGTACAAGCGCGTGTACGCCGAGTTCGGCCTAACGCCGGAGGCGGCGGTTGCCAAGGCCAAGACCCTGATACAAGGCTAAGGCGGATGCTGAACAGCCTGTCGGGCGTGGTGCGGCGGACGCGCCAGCACCACGCCGTCGAGCATGCGACGCTGCATCTGTTGGCGGCGCGCCTTCCCAACCGGCGTTTTGGCGGCTACAGCGATCCGCTGGGCTTTACCATCGTTGGGGAGGCAACGACGGAGGAGTTGCAGCACGCCGTGGGCGATGCGTTGCTGCGCCTGCAGGCGGGCGAGCGCGGGCTTGCCATTCATCCCAACTGCGGGACGAACCTGCTGGCGGCGGGCGCGACTGTGACGGCGGCGAGTATGTTCGGCTCGGCGGTGGTGCGCGGCCGGCTGGAGCGTTTTGTGTTGAGCCTTGTGCTGGTTCTGATCGCGCTCGTAGCCGCGCGGCCGCTCGGCTCGCGCTTGCAAGCGTATACGACGCTGCCGGACGTGGAAGACCGGGTGGTGACGGAGATCCGGACCTTGCAAACCGGCAGGGTCGCCGTCTTCCGGGTGACGTTTGATTGACGGGTTGTATTGGACATTCTGGGCCGGTGAACCGAACCGCTCACCGGCCCTTTCTGCCGATTGATGGTATATCTCCTGCTGGACTATGACGAATACCTGGGGGCGCAACGGCTGGCTAAACTGTCGGCTGCGTTGGGTGATCCGGAAATGGCCGGCCTCAACACGACTGAGTTGGCGGGCGGCAAGACCAGCGCGGCGGAGATTCTGGGGCACGCTGCGATGATGCCCTTTCTGACGCCGCGGCGGCTGGTGACGGTACATGGCTATCTCAGCCACCTGGACAAGCGCATGGCTGCCAGCAAGGGTACGGACAGCGCGGCGCATGCCGAGGCCGCTGCGCTGCTGGAGGGCCTGCCTGATGCGCCGGAATCGTGCGACCTGGTCTTCGTGGACAGCGGCGTGGATAAGCGGCGCGGGCTGTGGCGCGGCTTCAAGATCAACGCGTCCGGCGACAAGGCGGCGCGGGCTGTGCCTGGGCTGGATGCGCTGGTCAAGACCAAGGCCGTGCAGATGGAGGATGCCGGCACGCCGGACGCCAAGGCGCTGCCCAGCTGGATCCAGCGGCGGGCGCGCGAACGCAAGATCGCCATCGACGGACGCGCGGTGCAGCAATTGGCGAACTTCGTGGGACCGAATCTGCGCCAGCTTGACAATGAATTGGGGAAACTGTCAACCTACGCAGGCGAGCGCCCGATCCAGAGCGACGATGTGATGCTGTTGGTGAGCGACGCCAGCGAAGCCATGATCTGGGACTTGACCGACGCGCTGAGCCAGCGCAACGGTCGCCGCGCCATGCTGGCGCTGCACAGTCTGCGCCGGGCCGATGCCCACGCCCTCTACCTGTTGACGATGATCGCCCGGCAGTATCGCATCATCCTCAAGGTGAAGGAGGCGATGGGCGCAATCCGCGGCGGCGAGCAGGAGATTGCAACGCTGGTGGGCGAGCGGCCCTACCCGGTGCGCAAGGCCATGCAGCAAGCCCAAGCCTACAGCCTCGCCGAGTTGGAAGGGATCATGAACCGGCTGTTGGAGGCGGATTTCGCCATGAAGACCGGCGCGGACGCGGACACGGAGATCGACGTGCTGATCGCCGAACTGACCCAGCGGCGCTGATCCAAAGGCCGCCTCATCTATGACCTTCCTCACGCATCTTTCGCTGACCCATTTCCGCAACTATGCCCATCTCGACCTGGACTTTACGCACCGGCTGACGCTGCTGCAGGGCGACAACGCGCAGGGTAAGACGAACCTGCTGGAAGCGGTGTATTTGCTCGCCACGAGCAAGCCTGTGCACGCGCAGACGGAGCGCGAAGTAGTGGATTGGCAGGCGCAGGAGGAGCCGATCCCCTACTGCCGCGTGGCGGCGCAGGTGCGGGCAGGCGAGGGCGAACGTCCGCTCGAACTGGAAGTGATCTTCACGCCGCGCAGCGACGGCCTCAACTTCACCAAACAGGTCAAGGTGAACGGGGTGGGCAAACGCAGCATGGACCTGATCGGCTTGCTGCGCGCCGTATTGTTCTTGCCCGAAGACATCCGGCTGGTGGATGGCGGGCCAGGCGAGCGGCGTCGCTACCTGGACATCGCGCTCTGCCAGATCGACCCGGCGTATTGCCGCAGCCTGTCCGAGTATCAGAAGGTGCTGGCCCAACGCAACAGCCTGCTCAAGGCCCTGCGCGAGCAGGGCGTTCAGGCTGCGTCCCCGGCGGTGGATGCGCAGTTGGACTTCTGGGACGAAAAGCTGGTGCAGCACGGCGCCATCGCGCTGGCGAAGCGGCAGAACTTCGTGGCGGAACTCGACGTGCTGGCGCGGCAACGTCACGCCGACCTGAGCGGCGGGCGCGAGACGCTGTACGTGGAGTATCTGCCTAGTTTCAACTACGGTCCGCTGGACGAGGGGGAGTACAGACGCTGGCGCGCCGGCAATCGCCTGGGCGAAGACGGCATGTCTGGCGACGCCGGGCTGGCCGCGTTTACGGTGACGCCCGAAGCGGTGGCGCAGCGCTTTACGCGCCGGTTGGGGGAACGGCGACGCCGCGAACTGGCCGCGGGCGCCACGCTGTATGGCCCGCACCGCGATGATTTGCGGCTGCTCGCCAATGGGCGAGACCTGCGCGCCTATGGCAGCCGCGGCCAACAGCGCAGTGCGGCGCTGGCGCTGAAGCTGGCTGAGGTGCAGGCTATGACCGCGTCCACAGGCAGCGCGCCGCTTCTGTTGCTGGACGATGTGATGAGCGAGTTGGATGCTAACCGGCGCAGTACGCTGCTGGCTGCGTTGGAAGGGGTGGAGCAGGCCATCCTGACGACGACGGACTGGGACGACTTCACGCCCGAGTTTCGCGCTGCGGCGCAATGCCTGCACGTGCGTGCGGGCGAGGTGTTCCCGGCGAGCGAGGCGGCGCAAGCGGATGGCGCGTCGCACGGCGGCGAATCGCCGCGCGGCTGAACACGAACGAAGCCGGCCTACGCTACTTGCGGCGCGGGATGAGTTCGCGCGTCAGGGCGGAGGCTGTGCGCCGCCAGCGCACCATCGTGCCGCTGGTGCGGATCACCGGCTCGGTCAGGTTATCGCTGAGAAAGGTCACCGTCCCGCGTGCGGTGTTGACGGTCGCCTTGGTATCGTCCAGCAGCGGCTTGATCTCGGTCTGGATCAGCGCCGCCAGGCGCCAGATTTGCCAGATGAGAACGGCGATGAGGACGCCGATGACGATGCTCTGCACAGCGACGACGATGATGGCGATATCTCGAACGGTTGCACTGATGACCACTTAGGCGTCTCCTCGGTTGGTGATGCGTGATGCATCGGGAGTCATGCGTCACGAGTCAAGGGTCAGGAATGCGGTTCCCTATTTGGTCAGGCGCGGTCCACGCTGTCGCCGATGACGGCGGCGCGCAGTTCATGCAGGCCGATCATGGCGGCCCAGGCAAAGACCGACGCCTCGACGATGTGCACTTGGCCGATGCGCGGCAGCGGGAAGTTCAGCAGAGCGCCCATCGCCTGGCCCAGCGCAAAGCCGGCGGCGGAAGCAACTAGGTAGGCGACGAGGTCGCGCAGGCTGCGCCCGCCCCACAGGTGAAACAGGCCGGCAAAACCGGCGCTGACGAGAGCGCCGAGAAGCAGTCCAGGCGGTACAAGTGCGATCATAGAGCGATAATACCGCCGCCGAGGCAGCGGTCTCCGTCGTAGAAGACGGCGCCCTGGCCCGGCGCAATGTCGCGCAAGGGATGATCGAAACGGACCGTGACGCTGCCGTCCGCCTGCGGGTAGAGACGGCAGGCTGCCGTCTGCGCCCGGTAGCGGATTTTGCAGCCGGCGGGCGTGCCGGGCGCGACCGGTTCGTCCATTGTCCAGTTGACTTCGCGTGCAATCAGGCTGTCGCGGCCGAGTTCGTCCTTGGTTCCGACGACGAGCGCGTTGCGGGCGCGGTCCAGTTGGATGACGTAGAGCGGCTCGCCGGCCCCGCCGATGCCCAGGCCTTTGCGCTGACCGATGGTGTAGGCGGGCAGCCCCTCGTGTTGGCCCAGGACGCGGCCGCGGACGTCGACCATCGGGCCGGGGCGCATGGCGTCCGCCGCCCAGTCGTGCAGGAAGCGCCGGTAGTCGTCATCCGCCACGAAGCAGAGGTCCATCGAGTCATGCTTGCTGGCGATGGGCAGACCGCGCTCGGCGGCGATGCGGCGGATCTCCGGTTTGGGATAGTCGCCGACGGGAAAGAGGACGCTGCGCAGTTCGTCTTGGCCCAGCACGCTGAGCACGTAGCTCTGGTCTTTGCGTTCGTCGACGGCTTTGAGCAGGAGGACTTTGCCGTCTGCGTCGCGGCGCAGGCGGGCATAGTGGCCGGTCGCCAGGTAGTCTGCGCCAAGCCGCCGCGCGTAGTTGAGCAGATAGTCGAAGCGGATGTGGCGGTTGCAGGCGAGGCAGGGATTGGGCGTTAAGCCGGCGCTGTAGCCGGCGATGAAGCGGTCGACAACCTGCTGCTTGAAGGGCTGTTCCACGTTGATCAGGTAGAACGGCATGCCCAACTGGTCGGCGACGCGGCGCGCGTCGGCGACGCTTTCCAGGCTGCAGCACTTGTTGGTGGAGGCTTCGCCGGCGCGCAGTTCGGTCCACAGGCGCATCATGACGCCGATGCAGCGATAGCCGCGCTCGACGAGCAGGGCGGCGGCGACGGAACTGTCTACGCCGCCGCTCATGGCGACGACCACTGTCGTATCTGCGGGCGCTTTGGCGCCGTTGTGCGGTGCGTTCGAGATACTCACGCCAACCCCAAAATGCGATAGAATAGGCCGGCGACGATTCGCCGGCTGCAACCTGTCGCGGCTATTGTACATGATATCATGGGCGCGTGGCTACATTCGGCGCGGGCGGCAGCCCCGGCCAACGACATTCACTAGACGGAGCGACAACCTATGGGGAAAGGAAAGCAGACGGTCAGCAGCGGCACGCACTGGGAAGCCCTGGCGGGCTATAGCCGTGCAGTGCGCGTCGGCGACCGCATTTTGGTTTCCGGCACGACCGCGACCGGGCCGGACGGCTTGGTGGGCGCGGGCGATGCCGCGGCCCAGGCCGGGTACGCCATCGACAAGATCGCGGCGGCCGTCGAGCAGTTGGGCGGCAGGCTGGCGGACGTGGTGCGCACGCGCGTGTATGTGCGAGACATCGCGGACTGGGAAGCCGTGGCGCGGGTCCACGGGGCGCGCTTCGGCGCCATTCGTCCGGCCAATACGCTGGTCGAGGCGCGTCTGGTGGGCGAGGAGTACTTGGTTGAGATCGAGGCAGAAGCAGTGATTGGAGCAGGTGATGCGCTTTAGCTTGCGTTTGAACAACGACCTGACGTTACACGAATACACGACGTTGGCCCAGGCGGCGGAGGCAGCCGGATTCGACCAGTTCTGGGTGAGCAATGACCTATTCCTGCGCAGCGCGTTGGCGCTGTTGCCGGCTATCGCCCAGGCGACGACGCGGCTGGAGGTGGGCACGGGCATCCTCAATCCCTACACGATGCACCCCGCCGAGATGGCGATGTACGCGGCGACGATGGACGAACTGACAGGATGCCGCTTTAACCTGGGGCTGGCGGCGGGCGCACGCGACTTTTTGCAGTGGGTCGGACTGGAGCAGAGCGCGCCGTTGGCGACCGTGCGCGAGACGGTGCAGGCCGTGCGCCGTCTGCTGGCAGGCGAGACGGTGGAGATGGAGGGGCGGGCGCTGCGCTGGAACGACGAGGCGTATTTACGTTTCCGCGCGCCGCGCGTGACGCCGATCTATGTCGGCGCGACGGGGCCGAAGATGCTTCAACTGTGCGGCGAGGTGGCGGACGGCGCGCTGCCGCTGCTCTTCCCGCCGGAGCATTACTTCGGCGTGCTGCCGCATATTGAGGCGGGCATGGCGCAGCGGCCCGAATCGCTCGCCCCGCTGGACTTGGCGGCGTGCATCTGGGTGTCGCTCTCGGATGACCGCCAGGCTGCGCGCCGCGTGTTGGCACAGAAGATCGCGTATTACGGCTATACGCTCAACCCGCTGATTCTGGATCAGTTGGGGCTGACGCGGGCAGACTTCGCCGGCGTCGAGCGGGCCATGACGGTCGAGCGCGACGAGGAAAAGGCCATCGGCCTGGTCGACGAGCGCATGTTGCGCATCGGCGTGGTCGGCGGGCCGGGGGACGTGATTGAACGGCTGGAGCCGCTGGTGGCGGCGGGGGCGACGCACCTCAGCTTTGGCCCGCCGCTCGGCCCCAACCCGTTGGAGGCGGTGAGGCTGTTGGGCCAGGTGGTGGCACACTTCCGCCGGTGAGCCATTGCCAGGCGGGGGCGGCTAAACGGTCGAGGGGACGCCTTCGGCGGCTAGACGCGCGACTGCGTGTGTTATACTTAGGCGCAGGTACGTCTGCCGGCGTGTTGAAGACTCCGCATCGATCTGCAGTCTGCCAAACGGCAAAAATAGAAGAATAAGGAGAACAACGCATGGAATACCGATCTCTGGGACGCACCGCTGTCAAGGTCACGCCGCTCTGCCTGGGCTGTATGATGTTTGGCGGGCGGACGGGCGCCGAAGACTCCTATGCCATCATCGACCGGGCGATTGATGCCGGGATCAACTTCCTGGATACGGCCAACGTCTACAGCCGCGGGCGCAGCGAAGAGGTGACCGGCGAGGCGTTGAAGCGCAACGGCAAGCGGCATCAGATCGTGCTGGCGACCAAGGTGCACGGTGAGATGGATGACGACGATCCGAATGCACGAGGCAACTCGCGGCGTCATATCATCGAGCAGTGCGAGGCAAGCCTGCGCCGTCTGCAGACCGATTACATCGACCTCTACCAGATCCATCGCCCGGCCCCCGATACGCCCATCGACGAGACGCTGCGCGCGTTGGATGACCTGATCCGCGCCGGCAAGGTGCGTTACATCGGCACGAGCACCTTCGCCGCCTGGCAGGTGATGGAGTCGCTGTGGGTGAGCAAAGAACTGGGGCTGAACCGCTTCGTCTGCGAGCAGCCGCCCTATCACATCCTGGATCGGCGCATCGAGCGCGAGTTGATCCCGATGGCGCAGACCTACGGCATCGGCCTGATCCCGTGGAGCCCGCTGGCCGGCGGTCTGCTCACAGGCAAATACACGCGCGAGAATCCCTCCCCGCAAGGCGCGCGCTATGCCGACGTACAGGGCAACCAGCGCTTCGCCGACCGCAAGACCGATGAGCTATACGACGTGGTCGAAGGGCTGCGCCCGCTGGCGGATGCAAAGGGATGCACCCTAGCGCAGCTTGCGCTGGCCTGGTGCATACACCAGCCGGGCGTGACCAGCCCCATCATCGGGCCGCGCACAATGGAGCAGCTTGTCGACAACCTGGGTGCGCTGGAGGTGGAGATCACCGACGAGGACCGCGACGCCATCGACCAGTTGGTCCCGCCGGGGCGCATGGTTTCGCCTTTCTACGAGGCGAATTTTGGCCCGCACGAGTTCCGTTGGTAGTCTTTCGGTTCATCTGAGTTCAATGAACGCGCCGCCTTGTCTCTGCGCCGTTACAGCGTGGGGATGGGGCGGCATGGTTCTTAGCATATCATGGTGGCACGGGAATGGACGCTCGCGCGCTGCGCGCTCTTCTGAACGAGATTGCCAAAGGTGAACGGGATGTGGAGAGCGGGCTGGCTGCGTTGCGCGCCTTGCCGTTCGAGGATATCGGTTTCGCCACGATTGACCATCACCGCAGCCTGCGCTGGGGCTTTCCGGAAGTGATCTTTTGCGCCGGCAAGACCGAGGAGCAGGTGGCGGGCATTGCGGAGCGACTGGCTGCGCACAGCCCGCGGCTGTTGGGGACGCGCGCCGGCGAAGCGCACTACGCGGCGGCGCAGGCCCGCGTCCCTGATTTGCAGTATCACCGGCTGGCGCGCTGCTTGTACCTGGATCGCGAGCCCGACCGGCCGCGGCAGGACGGCGTGGTCGTTGTCGCTGCTGGTACGAGCGATGCGCCGGTGCTTGAAGAAGCCGCGCTGACCCTGGAACTGATGGGGCATCGCCCCATCCGCATCCAGGATGTGGGCGTGGCGGGCTTGCACCGGTTGGCGCCGCATGTGGGGACGCTGCAAACCGCCAACGTGGTGATCGTCGTGGCGGGGATGGAGGGCGCGCTCGCCAGCGTGGTGGGCGGGCTGACTTCGGCGCCGGTAATCGCCGTGCCGACATCGGTCGGGTATGGGGCGAGCTTCGGCGGGCTGGCGGCGCTGCTGGCGATGCTCAACAGCTGCGCCACCGGCGTGGCCGTGGTCAACATCGACAACGGCTACGGCGCCGGACACATGGCGGCGGCGATCAATAGCCGCATCAACGGCGTCTCCGAGGCGTAGGGAGACTTGGCGCCTGTCCGCCAGCAGTCTGTCATTCTGAAGCGAGCGTTAGCGAGCTGAAGAATCTCGTTGTACCAGAGGTAGAGACATTTCGTTACGAGATGCTTCGCTACGCTCAGCATGGCATAATAGGTGATTGGTAAACGAACTGCTTAGGCAGGATTGTTGTACGCAGGAAAGGGAGCTATGCAGGGTAATGGTCATGTGAAAGACGGCGGAGTGACGCTTCCCGCCGAGGCTGCCGCCAAGCTGGACAGCCTGCGCGCTATGCTGCGCGCGTACGGGTCGGTGCTCGTGGCCTATTCGGGCGGGGTGGACAGCGCCCTGGTGATGGCGCTGGCGCACCAGGTGCTTGGCGAGCGGGCGCTGGCGTGTATCGGCGTTTCACCCAGCTATCCGACGCGCGAGATGCGCGAGGCGGTCAATCTGGCCGAATCGCTGGGCGTGCCCTACCGGCTGGTCAACACCGAGGAGCATTTGAACCCGGACTACGCGGCCAACCCCGTGAACCGCTGCTTCTTCTGCAAATCGGAGCTGCACGACCGTCTGAAGGCGATTGCCGAAGAAGAGGGCTGGGCGGTTGTGGCGGACGGCAACAACGCCAGCGATGTGGGCGATTTCCGCCCCGGTATGGAGGCGGCGCGCGCCCGCGCGGTGCGTTCGCCGCTGCTGGAGGCGGGCATCACCAAGGACGAGGTGCGGCAGATCGCCCGGTCTCTAGGCATGCCGGTATGGGATAAGCCGGCGATGGCCTGCCTGTCGTCGCGCGTGCCCCACGGCACGCCCATCACGCCGGAACTGCTGCGCCAGATCGAGGCGGCGGAGGATACGCTGGTCGACCTGGGCTTCCGCCAGTTCCGCGTGCGCCATCACAACGAGATCGCACGCATCGAACTGCCGGTGGAGGAGATACCCCGCGCGCTGGAATGCCGTGAGGCCATCGTAGACGGCGTGCGCCGCGCGGGCTACCGCTTTGTAGCGCTTGACTTGGCCGGCTTCCGCAGCGGATCGCTGAACGGCGCCAATGCCGGGACCGTCATCACATTGCAAGAAGTGGGGATCGGATGATCGGCTATCTGGACACGCCCTCAGGCATTTCGGGGGATATGTTTTTGGGCTGTCTGGTCGACGCGGGCTGGCCGCTGGCGGAATTGGAGAGCGTGGTTGCGCGGCTGGGGCTGCCGCCGGGCGCCTGCACGCTGGCGCAAGAGCAAGTGATGCGGGGCCCGCTGGCGGCTACGCTGGTGAAGGTGGATGCGCCGGAGACCCATGTCCACCGCCATCTGGGCGACATCGAACGCATCATCCGTGAGGCGGACCTGCCGGCGCCGGTGCAGGAGCGCGCCGTCGCCGTCTTCCGGCGCTTGGCGCATGCGGAAGCCGCGGTGCATGGGTCTACGGTCGAAGAGGTGCATTTTCACGAGGTGGGCGCCATCGACGCCATTGTCGACATCGTCGGCGCGTGTGCGGGGCTGCATGCGCTAGGCGTAGAGAAGCTCTATGCCTCGGCGCTGCCGCTGGGCGAAGGGTGGACAAAGAGCGCGCACGGGCGCATTCCGCTGCCCGCCCCAGCTACCCTGGCGCTGTTGGCGGAGGCCGGCGCGCCGACGCGACCGGCTCCCGGCCCCGGCGAACTGGTGACGCCGACCGGCGCGGCCCTGCTGGCAGAGTTGGCCGAGTTTCGCCAGCCGCGCCTGCGCGTGCAGCGCATCGGGCTGGGCGCGGGCAGCAAGGAGTTCAACTGGCCGAACGTGGCGCGGCTGTGGCTGGGCGAGCCGGAGGCGGAGACGCAGCCCGACGGCGGCAAGGCCCAGTCGGGCTACGTCGTGATCGAGGCCAATATCGACGATATGAATCCGGAGTTGTATGAGCCGATTGGCCGGCGACTGTTTGATCGGGGCGCGGTGGACGTGTGGGTGACGCCCATCCAGATGAAGAAAGGCCGGCCCGGCGTCACGCTGAGTGTGTTAGCCCCGGCGACGCTGGAGGCAAAGTTAGCCGAGGCCGTATTGCACGAGACGACCACGCTGGGCGTGCGCGTGCAGCCTGTACAGCGCTACGAGGCGGACCGTTCGGTTGAAACGGTGAGAACGGAGTTCGG
>JASGTU010000130.1 GCA_030058085.1 Chloroflexota bacterium | reverse complement strand
GTGGGGGGGGGCGCCGGACCGCGGCCATGCACGGGCCGACCGGGCGCACGCTTGGCTGTGGGCGCATCCGCTGGTGAGCTCGGTCATCTCCGGCGCGACGCGCGTCGCGCAGGTGGTTGCCAATGCCAAGAGCGCCGGCTGGCAGTTGACTGCGGAGGAACTCGAAGAGGTCAACGCCGTCCTAGACGGCAGCGCAGAAGCATAGGAGAGGACGCCCATGCGGATTTCCGATGTCGTCATCTATGAGGTGACAGGACGCTACAATGGGCCGGAGTTTCCGCCGGGGGACCGGCAGGCGAAGCAGGCGGACGTCTACCCGGAGTTTAACCGCCAGGAAGCGCCTGCCGCGCCCGTCGCCGGGCAGACGGTGACGGCCTTCTATGTGGAAGTGCAGACGGACGAGGGGGTGAACGGGCTGTACGGCCCCATCTACGAGCAGCAGGCGTATTTCATCCTCTATGAACTGCGCCCGATTCTGCTTGGGCAGGATGCGTTGGCGACGGAGCAGCGCAATGACCAGATGTTGCGGCTGGACAGGCATGGCCGCTCCGGCGCGCAGATCACGGCGTCAAGCGCGGTGGACTGCGCGCTGTGGGATCTGAAGGGCAAGGCGTGGGGCCAGCCTGTCTACCGGCTGCTTGGCGGGCCGACGCGAGAACGAGTGCCGGCGTATGCGAGCATGTTGGGCTTTTCGCTCGAGCCTGAGGTCGCGGCGGCGATGGCGGCGGAGTACCGGGATAAAGGCTATAGCGCGCAGAAGTGGTTCTTCCGCTACGGTCCCGGCGATGGCGATGCGGGCATGGCCAAGAACCTGGCGATGGCGCAGGCTGTGCGCGAGGCGGTAGGGCCGGACTACACGCTCATGTTCGACGCGTTCATGGGATGGAGCACGAGCTATGCGGTGGTGATGGCGCAGCGGCTGGCGCCGCTGCGGCCTCTGTGGCTGGAGGAGCCGATCCCGCCGGAACGGGTAGGCGCGCTGCGCAAGATCCGCGAACGCGGCGGCGTGGCGGTGGCGACGGGCGAGCATGTCTACACCCGCTGGCAGACGAAGGAGCTGTTGGTACAGGAAGCGGTCGACTTTCTGCAGAACGATCCCGACTGGACGGGCGGCATTTCCGAATTGGTCAAAGTGTGTGCGCTCGCTTCGGCGTTCGAGGTTCCGGTCGTGGCTCACGGACATTCGCTGCTGCCGGCGTTGCACAACGCCGCGGCTCAATCCCCGACGACCGTTCCCTATGTGGAGTATCTGATCCGCAACCAGGAAGTGAAGCAGTGCCTGCAGAAGACCGTTTACAGGCCGGAGAAGGGCACAATCGCCGTGCCGGATGCGCCGGGTCTGGGGATCGAACTGGACATGGACAAGATTGAGCGGATGGAGCCGGTATCCATCGGCGTAGCGCGCTCGGGCTGAGAAGCGGAATAGGAGGAGGCGACGATGCGCAGCGCGGTCGTGTTGGCGGCAGGCGCGGGGGCGAAGTTTTGGCCGTACAACGTCGTGCGGCAGAAAGCGGCATTTCCCATCGCCAATGTGCCGGCGGTGCGGCGCATGGTCGACAGCTTGGCGCAGATCGGCGTGGACCGGATCGCGGTTGTGACGGGCGCGGGCGAGCCGTCCGTGCGGGCGGCGCTGCGCGGCTGCGCCGGCGATGTGCGCTACGTACGCCAGCCTGCGCCGGCAGGCACGGCGGACGCGGCGCTGTGCGGGGCAGCGGGTCTGGACGAAGACTTTCTCGTCGTGTACGGAGACGTGGTGACGGACCCCGCTAACCTGCGGGAGTTGATCCGCCGATTCGAGGAGGAGCGGCCTCTCGCCGCTGCGCTGGTGCAGCCGTTGGGTAATGAACGACCACAGGACTGGCTTGTCGCGCATACGGAGGGCGAGCAGCTTGTAGGCGTTGAAGGGCACGGTCGAGGCGGAGGCTACCGGCTGTGCGGCGTCTACGCGTTGCGCACCGACGCCGTAGGCCTGCTGCGTGACAACCCCGGCGTCATGCACAGCGTGCCGGTGGGCGGGATGCCGCCACCCGAGGCTGAGTTGGCCCAGTCGCTGCAGGTGGCGCTGGACGAGGGGCAGCCGGTGCTGGCAATAGAGGCCGCCGGCTTCTGCGTGGACCTCGACAAGCCGTGGCACATTCTGGAGGCAAACTATCAGGTGATCGAGGCGATGCGTCGGGAGACCGAAGGCGATGTGATCCCTGCGTCGGCGCGCATTCACGACGGCGCCGAGATCGAAGGGCGTGTCGTGCTGGGCGAGAACTGCGTGATCGGCAACCGCGCCGTCGTGCGGGGCGATCTGTGGATGGACGCAGGCGGCAGCATCACCAATGGCGCCATTGTGGGCGGGCCTGCCGTGATTGGACGGGGCGCGAAGCTGCGCGACTACTGTCTGATCGGCGGGCATTCCAGCCTGGGGACCAACGGCGTGTACGGTCACGGCGCGGAGTTTTCGGGCGTGGCGCTCGACAAGGTGTACTGCTATCACTATTGCGAGGTGTGGGGCGTGGTCGGGTTGGCTGTGGATTTCGGCGCGGCGACCGTGTGCGGCAACCTGCGCTTCGACGACGGCGAGACGGTGTGGCGAGTGAAGGGGCGGGCGGAGATGCCGCGCATTGCTTCGAACGCGGCTTATTTCGGCGACTTCTGCCGCACAGGCGTCAACGCCATTCTGATGCCGGGGCGCAGGGTCGGCGTCTATAGCTGCCTGGGCGCGGGCGTCGTTGCGTATGACGACGTGCCGGATCGGCAACTCGTCACGGTGCGTCAGGAGTTGGCGACGCGGCCGTGGGGGCCGGAGCGGTACGGCTGGTAGCGGGTAGTGCGCTTAGGGCTGTGCTGAAGGCTGCGGGTCGCCGGCGCGCACGGCTAGCGCTACGGTGATGTCGTCGCCGCTGCCCGCCGCAGAGGTGGCGCGCAGCCAGGCGGGCAGTTGACGGCTAACGGCGGCGAGGCCCTCATCGCGGATGGCGGTGAGCATATCGCCCCCTGCCTGGAGCAGGCCGCCCTGGTCGACGAAGGAATTGGCGTAGCCGTCCGTGGCGAGAAGCACGAGTTGCGGCGCAGCGGCATGCACAGGTTGGAGATAGGTGCGCACATGACGCCAGGCGTCCGGGCTACAGAGCGAGGTCGTTTCGTTGGCGATCAGCAGCGGGTCAGGGGCTAACGGCCAATGCGCCGCAGTTCCGTCATCGTTGACGGTTAGGATATCCCCATCTCCAAGTTGGACAGCCAGCAGATAACGCTGCGTGAGGACGGCGGCAAGCAGTGTAGCGCCGTACGCCAGGCGCGGGTCGTCTGCCAGACGGTCGAGCGCAGCGCGTGGGGCGCGTATCTTTGCTGCTGCAATTTCCCTTTCCGAAATCGGTTCGGCTGCCAGATCGGCGGCGACTCCCTGGTTCCAGGTCAGGACGAGATCGCGCGGCAAGCGCTCGGCGGCGACGCGCTTGACCGCAGATAGGGCTGGCGTAGTTGCGTGGGCCGCGGCGAAGTCCGCCAGCAGCGCAATGGCCGTATGCACGGCGATGCGTGCGCCGCGATCGCTGCGAATGTAGAGCGGGCTGCCGTGCCCGTCGGCTATCGCCAACACGGCAGGCGCGCCCGAGGCGGCAGGCGCGCCCGAGGCGGCAGGCGACCGCCAGGCTAGGGCGTCCTGGTTGGGCAGATCGCTGCGACGGTGGCTTGCACCGCGTACAGTTGCGCCGGTGATGCGCCAGGCGAGCAGTTGATCGTCGTGCATAGAATCATGGCGCTGGCGCGGAACGCGCCGGCTGCTTTGTTACCAGACGTCTGCAGCGGACTCGGGGCCGGGCGCGGCTTCGGGCACGGCGGGCAGCGGCACGTTGACCGCGGACTCGCGCGCATCGAGAACCTGGCTGGCGGGCGACGAGGCGGATTTGAGCACCTCGGTCGAGGCCCATTTGATGTAGCGCACGAGTGCGTCGGCGTTGTTGGCCTGGAGCGGCTTGAATTCAGGGTGTCCGATGAACTTTTGGAGGACGTTGAGGTCGGCGTCGTCGCCGATGGCGATGGCAATGCGCACGGCCTTCTTGCCCCAGGGCTGCTCCATCAACGCCTGTAGCCCCGTGTCGAATTTGTCGGTGGGCTGGCCGTCCGAGATGAGGACGAGGACAGGCGGCAAGGCGCGCGCGGGCATGGTTTCGGGCTGTAGCTGCTCGGCGAGCAGCTTCATGGCCTGGCCCATGTCCGTGACGCCGCCGGCCTTAAGGTCCTGCCAGCGGAAGTCGGCGACGGGTGTGGGCTGGGCCAGGTGCCAGCGCGCCCCATCCGAGAAAGCGACGGCGCGCACGAGCACCTGTGCGTTCGGGTTTTCGGCCGCGACCTGCTGCATGTGCGGGATGGCCTCGCGGATGGCGTTGTTGAGCGCCTGAATCTTGCCGTCGAGGCCCATCGAGCCGGAGCAGTCTGCGATCCAGACGAAGTGTAGGGGCCGGCTGGCGAGGGCCCCGCCAGGAAGCTTGCTCATGGTCTGTCCTCCTAGAAGAGGTGGTCGGTCAACTCGAACGGGGCAGGGCCGGGGCCGCTGGCGATGGTGCGGCTGACGCCGGGCAGCGCCTCGAGGCTGTGGCGCACCGTGCCGGCGTCGCGGCCATCGCAAAGCACGTGAACGTTGGGGCCGGCGTCGATGGTGAAGTACGCGGCTAGACCATCGTCTTTGCGCCAGCGCTGCACGGCGTGGATAACCTCCAGCGTGCCGGGCTGCCAGTAGATGAGGTTAGGCGTGCTGGTCATCATCACGGCGTGCATAGCGAGCGCGTCCATCTCGATAAGCGGGCCGAGTTCGGGCAGGCTGCGGTTGCGGATGGCCGCGATGACGTCCGGCAGGAGCTTGCCGGCGTGGGCGATGCGCGCGTCGTTGAGCGGGCTGGAGGCGGCGAGACGATGGCCGCCTTCGCTGCTGACGTGCTTGGGCGCGCTGCTGACGACCGCCACGATGTCCACGAGGTCCCAGTGATCCGGCGGGAAGAGGGGACGGGCGACGCTGGTCGCATCGTCGACGCCGCGTTCCCATAGGACGAAGCCGCCGAAGAGGCTGCGGCTGGCTGATCCGCTGCCTAGGCGCGCCAACGCCGAGAGGCGCGTGGCATCCAGGTCGAGTTCTAAGGCGCGGCAGGCGGCGACGGTGAGGGCGGCGAAGCCGCTCGCCGAGCTGGCGATGCCTGATGCCATAGGGAAGTTGTTGCGGCTTGTCACTTGGGCGCGATGAGAGACGCCGGCCAAGCTGCGGATGCGGTCGAGGTGGCGTTCGATGCGCGCCAAGGCGTCGCCTGTGAGCGGCGCGCCGTCTACGGTCACGGCGTCGGCGGGCAGATCGCTTGCGGGCTGCCAAGCCACGGTGGTGGTGGTGTGGGCCTCCTGCAGGGTCATGCTGACCGAGCTGGTGAGGGGCAGGTTGATGGCGGGATCGGCGACGCCCCAGTACTTGATGAAGGCGATGTTGCTGCCGGCGCGTACGGTTATCTTGTGCATGGCGCGACAGCTCTACAACTCCCGATCCGCCATGTCCTCGAAGCGGCGGACCAGGTCGTCGAGAAGCTCGTCGTGGGCGTCGAACTCGACGGAGACGCCATCCGCGGTTGGGGTGATGACGGCGCGCCAACCGACGCCCTCGAGGAGCTTGCCCTTTTCGGCCACACCGCCGCCTAGCCGTTTGAGCAGTGTCTCCGCTAGGTCCGGCGTCATGCCGGGGAAGGCGAGCGTCTCCTGCTCGAACATCTCCTCTTGGTCGTATTCCGAATAACGACTGTCTCGTTCATCGCCGAAGGATGAAGTGCTGATAGGCATGCCTGCTCCTGCGTTGTGTCTACTGGGCGCCCGAAAAAGGCGGCGGGCGCGTTGCCGGCGACCGCGAAGGCAGTATAGCACTGCCGGATCGATGTGCAAAGCGGACGGGGATTGCCGCCTATAACCGGCATGACAGGACACGCTAAGCGTCGCGATCGTCTGGCGACTGAGGTTATGCCTGAACGGGTTCAGTAAGGAGCCGGTTGATCTCGCGCAGGACCGACACGCGGTTCTTGTGGGCGACCTCATAAGCGCGCAACGACCTCAGGTCATGCTGCTCAAGCGCCTGTAGTCGTTCGACGACCTGCTGGACGTTGAGATCGTCGTAGCCGGGCCAGGGGGCCTCCGCCACGAATTCTACGTCGATTTCGACGCTCTCTCCATTGCCCTGGCCGCCTTCTGTCTTGCTAGGGACGATGCGTTCAACCCGTTGGCGACAGCGGCGACGCCGCTCCTCCATCGTGCCGGCGACCTTGTCTTTGAGCGCGGAAATGTGAACGTTGGCATCTTCTTGGACCTGCTCGCCGCGCGCTTCAGCCTTGTCGCGCAGTTGCTTGGCGCGTTCCAGAAATGAAATGCCGGCGTCGTAGGTCAAGCCGGCAAGGCCGAGCCAGGTCAATGCGGCCTTGCGTCTGCGCTCACGGGCGCGCGCCATGCGCTCCTCGATGCGCTGCCGGATGTTGGGAGACTCTGAAGTGGCCGTCATATTTGATCCTCACCTTTCTTCCCGCCGAAAGCCCGACGGCCTTCGCACACAGCCGGGATCATCTTGATTGTAGCGCCGCAAGTGGGGCGGGTCAAGGAGGAAGGAGAGTAAGGGTGCGTCCCAGGAATTAGGCGAGATCAGGTGGGGCGGGGCAAACGGCGCCAGGTGTCGTGCCAGCGGTCACTGAGCAGAGCACACCGGAGCGCCAGCATGGCCTGTGCACCGGAACGACTCCAACGCATACCCGCCTGTTTCATACGCTGCTGCACGACGACCTTGCAAGCCGACTCCACCGTACCGCTGCCGATGGGATAACCGGCTTGGCGAAAGGTGCCGTAGCGCATGCGATGCCGGTTACCAAAGAGGTAGCCGATGGCTTGGCGCACGTCGTCGGGGAGGGGCGTACCTCTGGGGTACAAAGTACGGACGGCACGCCAGACCTGGCGCAAGCCATCCTGGGCCAGATGGCGCTTCTGTTGGGCCACCCACAGGGGCGCATCTGCGGGAGACAAGTCTACCTGGGCAATGGTCCACAGGCGTTGGACGGCGTGCCACCAGTCCAGAATCTCGATGCGCAGGGCAAAGCACATAAACATCAGGTTCCAGATCCAAACCGCCCCATCGCTCACGCAGATCACGCGCCGGGCATGCTCCAGACCCCGGCGACAGGCTTCGGCCCACAAGTGACGCCCATAGACCGGCGCCTCCCATAATCCCGCTTGGTAGCTGTGATGCGTGAGGGCCACGCCCGTTGCGTCTGCTTCTACGGCAGAGATGCTGGCGACCTTCACTTCTTTCCAGCCTTCCTCACGCACATGCAGCATCACCCCATCCGCGGAGACGCTCATCACCGCGCTGTCCGGCTGCACGACCGCCCGCGACACCACTGCCTCCTCCTGTTTGGGCGCCTGCAGCAGGGCCTGCGCCTCCGCCGCTTGCTGCTGCACCAAGGCATCCCCCGCTTCCTGACAGAGTCGCTGTAGGCTGCTCTTGCTCAACCAGACGCCTGTCAGCTCGCCAAAGGCGTCCGCCGCACGGCGATACGAAGGGATTTCCACGGCCAGACGCACGGCTTGTTGGACCGTCTGCGGACTCCACGCATGCTTACTCAACTGCAGGCGGCGGTCCAGGGGGAAAAAGACTCCCACCACACTGGTCGCAGTAATAGTACGCCCGTTCCATTGCCACCTCCCCTTCCCGGTGTCCCACAATCCGAGTCGGGTCTCCTCGATAGCGCATGGCTTCGCCACACGCTTCGCACTCCGGCGCCTCCACCCGTGCGTCCGCCTCCACCGCCAATTGTTCCAGTAGTTTGCTCACCAACGCGCGCCGGTAAGGTGTCACTTGGTCGCCGATCTCATCGAAGCTGGCGTCGAGATTCTCGGCGCGCCAGCTATGCAGCTCGTCGTACATCCGCTCCGCTTCCCGCAGAAATGCTGCCTTGTTCTGTTCATGCTTACCTGAATCACCCATCCCCGACGCTCCTTTCGTCTCTACCTTCCTCCGCTTTCCTCCTATTTTACCCATTTCCTATATCTTGGGACAGACCCGGAGAGTAACGCAGGCGGGAAGACGCCGCAAGAAAGAGTGGGGACAGACGTATAGCCTGTCCCCTCAAGATAGCTTCTGCCAAGGTCGTTACGCGTTCAGTCCTAGCTCGAGGATGGTGTAGGAAGCGGGAGGAAGTTCGCAGGTGAAGCGGCTGCCAAGCCCGTCGACGGTGCGGACGGATGGCGAGACATTGTCGGGATGTGCAGGGGTGTTCATGGCAAGCGGATCGGCGTGCTCCAGGCGGCGGAGCGTGCCGGTCTCGCGCACCGAAGCTTCGGGGAGGGCGATGTCCAGCTCGATGGCGTCGGACTGGTGTTGGTTGACCAATGACAGATAGAGGGTTTTCTTTTCCGGGTCGAAGGTGACGGAACTGTCGAGATAGGGGATGTTCCAGACGCGCAGTTCGGGCGCGTCGAAGGTGTCGCATTCTTGCCATGCATCGAGTGCGATCGGGCCGCTGTGGTTGGCCTGCATCCAGAAGGGCCAGTAGACCGGTTCGCGCCACACGCCATCTTTGGTGACCATGATCAGGCCGACTACATTAATCGACTGGGCGACAGTCGCCAGCTTGACGATGTTGCACCGGCGCTGCATGAGGTTCATGAAGGCGGCCACCGTAAGCGCGTCGCGCATGTAGTAGGTCGGCCCGAAGGGGTTCAGTTCCGGATGGTTCGCCATCATGGTGCCTTCGGGGGAGGCGTTCCACTCGGTGACGGCAATGGAGATGTCGCGGCTGCGCGGGTTGTTGCGGCGCACTTTGCGGATGACCGCGGCCATTTCCTCGATCACCTGGCCGGTGCGGTGCGGTCCCGCCATGTGGCTTTCCCAGCCGCTGAGCGTCGGTCCGCTGTGCCAGTAATCGTGGACGGAGAGGTAATCGACGTAGGGGCAGACTTCCGGTGCAACATCCAGCACCCAGTCTTGGGCGGCTGCCGGGTGGCCGCCGACCGCGATCAGTTCTATTGACGGATCGAGACGACGCAGCACTTTGGCCCATTCGCGCGCCTCTGCGCCGTATTCGCGCGCCTTGCAGTAGCCGATCTCCCAGGGGCCGTACATCTCGTTGCCTAGCTGCCAGTAGTGGACGTCGTAGGGGTCTTCTTGGCCATGTTGGCGACGGAGGTTGGCATAGTAGGTATTGGCTGTGCCGTTGCAGTACTCGAGCCAAGCGGCGGCTTCTTCCAGATCTGCCGTGCCCATGGCGAAGTTGAGATGCGGCTCTGCGCCGATGCGGCGACAGAACTGGATGAACTCGTGTGTGCCGAACTCATAGCGCGCGGGCCAGCCGAAGTGGAGGTCGATCTTGCTGGGGCGCTCTTCCACCGGGCCGACGCCGTCTAGCCAGTGGTAGCTGGTGCCGGTGCAGCCGCCGGGCCAACGCAAGATTGGCGGGCGAAGGTCCTGGATGTATTGGACCACGTCGCTGCGCAGGCCGGCGGCGTCGGCATTGGCGGCTTGCGGTTCGTAAAGGCCGCCCTCAGAGCAGCCGGGCCGGCGGCACATGAACTGGCCGTAGATGTTGGGGTTGATCCGTCCGATGCTGCGATCCAGATCGATCTTGAGGCGTGCTTTCATATGAAGCGCTTCTCCTTATCCCTTGATGCCGGTGAAGACGATGCCCTGAATGAAATACTTCTGGGCGAAGAAGAAAATGAGCAGCACCGGCACCATGGCGACGAGTGAAGCAGCCATGAGCAGGTGCCATTCGGTATAGTTTTGGTCTTGGAAGGAGCGCAGACCGAGTGAAAGGGTGTAGCGTTCGCGCGAGTGCAGGTAGATGAGCGGCGCGAAAAAGTCGTTCCAGGATGCGTTGAAGGTGAAGATGCCCACCGCAGCCAGCCCAGGTTTGGAAAGGGGGAGGATGATGCGCCAGTAGATGCCGAAGATGGTGGCCCCGTCAATGCGGGCGGCGTCGTCCAGTTCCAACGGAATGGACATGAAGAATTGGCGCAGCAGAAAAGTGAGGAAGGGTCCGCCGAACCAGTTTGGAAGGATCAGCGGGAAATAGGTGTCGATCCAGCCGAGGTAGCGATAGATGATAAACTGCGGGACCAGCGTCACCTGTGTCGGCAGCATCATGGTCGCGAGCATGATGATGAAGAGCGTGTCTCGCCCGCGCCAGCGCAAACGGGCGAAGGCGAACGCCACCAGCGAGCAAGAAATGATCTTGCCGACCACATCGGCCAGGGTGACAAATGCCGTGTTGCGGATGTAGAGACCGAATGGGACGACCTGAAAGATTTCGGCGTAGTTGCTCCAGAGAGGTTCTTCGGGAATCCATTCCGGCGGAATCACCATGACTGTGCCGAGGCTTTTGAGAGATGTCGAGAACATCCAGAGCAGGGGCACCATGAGAAAGACCGCACCTGTTATCAACACGGCGTGGATGATGATTTTGCCGAGGGTTTTACGTAGTCGATACGACCCGCGCCGGTGATGGGCGGCGAGCTGAGAGGGACGTTGCACTTGCGTTTCAAGGCTCATGGCGCTAGCTCCTCTTGACCTCGCCGCTGTAGAAGACCCAGACGCTGGACGAGCGATAGACCAGCAGCGTCAGCAGAAGGATGTAGAAGAACAGGATCCAGGCGAGCACTGAGGCGTATCCCATTTTGAAGAACTGGAAGGCGTTACGGTAGAGATAGAGCACGAAGAAGAGCGTTGAATCGTGCGGGCCGCCATTCGTCATGATCAGGGCTTGGGTGAAAACCTGAAGCGCTGTGATGATGCCAATGATGAGTTGATAGAAAAGCACCGGCGTGATGAGGGGGATCGTCACGTTCCAGAAGCGCGTGAGCCAGCCTGCGCCGTCGACCTCGGCGGCTTCGTAGATTTCCGTGGGGACGCCTTGTAGACCGGCCAGGTAGATGACGATGCCGCCGCCTACGTGCCACAGGGACATGCCGATCAGCGATGGCAGCGCCCAGCGTGCATCGCTGAGCCAGCCTGGGCCCTGGATGCCGAAACCGGCAAGTAAGGCGTTGATCAGCCCATAGTTCGGCGCGTAGATCCAGCGCCAGAGCAGCGCAACTGCTACGCCTGACAGCACGGACGGCAGGTAGTAGATCGTGCGGTAATACTGGAGGCCGCGGATGTTGGTATTGAGCAGCAGGGCGATAATCAGCCCAAACACGATCTGAAGCGGGACGCTGACGAAGGCGTAGATCGTCGTTACTTTCAGCGACTGCCACACGAGCGGGTCGCCGGACAGGGCCTTCTCAATGTTCGCCGTGCCAACCCATTGCGCTGGTTGCAGGAGGTTGTACTCGGCAAAGGCGAAGCCGGCGGAAATTAACATTGGGCCGGCGGTAAAGAGCAGAAAGCCAAGTATCCAGGGAGAGGCGAAGAGCCATCCTGCCAGTTCCTCGTTGCGACGCATGGGGCTGAGGCGATAGACGCCAGTCGTCATAGAACCTGCCTTTGTGCGTATACGGCTTTACGGTGGAGGGGTGTCCGGGGCCGGCGCAGCGTGTAGACTCGGTGCGCCGACCCCGGAACCGCGAAAGCGACTAATCGATGGCGAACAGCCGTGAATTACGGCTGACTACTCTTGCAAAATCCCGTTGATGGCCGTCGTCATGTCCACGGCGACCTGCTCCGCCGGTTTAGAGCCGTCCCAGAGCGAATCGAGGTTGGTGTTAATGGTCTGGAAGATCTCCGCCTCTTTGGCATGGGACGGCCAGGCGCGCGCCTCGCCCCGCAGCAACATCTCGGGGAAGACCGTGTTGACCGCGAAGGAGTTGCACATGGGGCACTCGTACTTGGCGTACCAGTCCTGATCGACGAGCGACTTGCGCGACGGGTGTGCGAAGCCGCGGCTGATGCGCAGGCGCTGGCCTTCGGGGCTGGCGACCCAGGCGGCGAGGAGATAGGCTTCGTCCGGATGCTTCGTCTGATTCCACACAGAGGTCCATCCGATGAGCAAGCGCGTCAGGCGCGTGCCCTTGTTGCTGGTCGGGATGGGCGCAGCGTCGAAGGAAAAGCCCTCGATGGTGCGCAGGGCGCCGAGCGAACCGCGCACCGCCCAGAACGAACCCAGGCGTCCGCTGGTGAAGCGGTCCGTCATGCCCAACTCGCTGAGGGCTTCGGGGCCAGGCGCGACGCCGTGCGTGATAACGAGGTCCTGCATCCATGTCAAGGCTTCGACGGCTTCGGGGCTGTCGAGCAGGCACTTTGTGCCGTCTTCGCTCAGCACTTCGCCGCCGTTGCTCCAAACGGTTTCCAGCCAGAAGGGATGGCCGATACCGTGTTGGACTGTGATGTTGTTCTCTTGCTTGGTGATAGCCGTGGCGGCTTCGAGCATGTTGTCCCAGGTGGTATCCCAGGTGGGGTACGGCTGACCTGCGTCATCATAGAGGTCGACGTTATACCAGATGCCTTCGGGCGCGCCGTCGTTGGGCAGGGCTAAGAGCTTGCCATCAAAGTAGCAGGCTTCGACGTGGGCATCAAAGAAGTCGTCGAAAGCCGTCTCCTCGACATACTTGGCTGCCAGATCGTCCATCGGCAGGTAGACGTCGGAGGCGGCGAAGGCTCCGAATTTGCCGAATTGCGTCTTGAAGACGTCGGGGGCCGTGCCGCCGGCCAGCATCGTCAAGAGTTTGTCATCGTACTGCGGGGTGTATCCTGTGCCGGCCGGCGTATATTGGCCGTCGATCTCAGGATAGCGCTTGTTGAACTCCTCGAAGACCGGCGCGAAGTCGGCATCTTCCTGGGCGCTGCCCGGAACCATGAAGGTGACTGCGACTTTTTCTTGGGGCGCAGACGGTCCGGCTTCTCCGCCGGGCTGGGCAGCAGGGACTGGCGCACACGCGGCCATCAAACCGGCTGCGGTGACTGCGGACAGTTGGAGGAAATGACGGCGACTAAACGGTTGGCGCTGCATAAGGTTCTCCTTCTCCAGATGGAACAGGCGACGAATGATAAGTGGGACGGTTGGCTCTATGTCGGAAGGGTATAGGAAACTTGCCGGCCTGACCGGCTTGACCTCGCTTATCGTACAGTATAGTATCCTTGGCAGGCTTATTCTATAGGATTTTGCCAAAAACCTGCCGCCGATCTGCCATATTCCGGCGCACACTAGAGCGGTCGATACCTATGCAAACGGGCGTTCCCGATGAGTTTACAGAGCAGGTGCGCCAAGTATTGGAGCGCTTGTTTGACCTGCCTTACCTTTACCAGCATCCTTTGGCAGCGACGTGGCGCACGTCTGACGACGAGACGGCGGGCAGCCATGCCGCCGCCTTGCGCCAGGCAGTGCAAGCGGCTATCGAAGCGCTGAATCCGGGCGATTCAACGCCTTTCCGCGCACCGCAGGCTCGCCTGTACCAATTGTTGCACCTGCATTTTATGGAAGGCCTGTCGGTGCAGGAGAGCGCGCATGAACTTGCCATTTCGGAAAGACAGGCTTACAGGGATCTTCGTCGCGGCGTCGAAACGGTTGCATTATCGCTTTGGTACCAGCGAGAGAGCGCGTCCGGGAAACCAGCGCGGGCGACGGACCTGTCGAGCATCGACGCCGAGGTCGAACGCCTGGATGTGCGGTTAAGCCAGGTTGACCTGGGCCAGTGCCTAGTTCGTTCGGCACGCTCTGTGGAGCGGCTGGGGCAAACGCGCAACGTGACGCTCGATTTCGTTTCGCCGGCGTCGCCGGTTCAGGTGTGGAGTTATGCCGCGGCTGTACAACAGATTCTGACAAGCGTTGTCAGCCTGGTTGTACAGCGGGCGGAATCGGGGCGCGTGCAGGTGACGGCTGTTCGGCAGGGCGAGGCGGTTGCGGTCGTGTTTCGTTTCCAGTATGACGGAGAGATCGGGCGGCTACTAGATCATCTTTCGCCTGCCGCCGGGACACTCGCCGGTCGCCTCGGCTGGCAAATGGCTGAACGACATCTGGCTGGCGGTGATACAGAGCTGGCGCTGCAAATCTCTATGATCGGGCCGAACGTCTTGGTCATCGATGACAATGAAGAACTGCTGGAACTAGTGGCGCGCTATTTGTCGGATCACACCGTCAGCGTGACGACTGCGGCGAGCAGCGAGGAGGGATTACGTTTGGCCCGGTCGACTCGCCCGGACGCCATCATCCTCGATGTCATGATGCCCGGCATGGATGGGTGGGAGGCGCTGCAAACCTTCAAGACATGGCCGGAGACTGCGGATATCCCAATCGTCGTTTGTTCGGTCTTTCACGATCCCGAACTGGCCTACTCGCTGGGGGCTTCAGTCGTTTTGGCGAAGCCGGTGCGTCGCGGGGAGGTGCTCGCTGCTTTACACGAGTTGGGAATCGTCTAGTTACGTTACAGGCGATGTTTCATTTGAATTGAGGTGCGTCCCATGCCGCGGTTCCAAGGCGGTGATCAGCGCCGCAACGCCGCGCAGGGTTTCGCCGGGCTGGAGGCCGGCGGCGCTGGAGACCATGATACGGCCATCCTTCGGAGAGAGATCGTCTTCGACATAGCTGGTCGCCGTTAGGAGAATGACGGGGACTTTACAAAGCGTCGCGTCTCCGGCCATTTCCATTAATACCTCCAAACCGTTCTTGCCGGGCAGCAGCAGATCCAGGAGAAGCAAATCAGGCGTTTGCCTACACATGAATTCCAGTCCTTCCTCGCCTGTATAGGCCGCGAGAGTTTCTACCGGTATACCTGCCGATTCAATATGGCGTGTCACCAACTGGCAGAAGCCGCGGTCGTCGTCCACGATCAACACTGTTTCGACGTCGGTTACGCTCCTAACCGCTTCGAGCAACTGCTCACGGGTGATTGGCTTGGAGAGGCAAGACAACACCTGTCGTGTATCTGCGATCCAAGCGCGACTAGGCAGGCAACAGCTAATGACCGGAACAGGCAACACTGCATAGAGGTCTTCACTATCGAAATGACCGGGGCGCCGGTTATGAATGATGGCGCGCGGTCCTTCTTCGCCGGCGACCACCGCCGCTTGCTCGATATCTGGAATACGGATAACATCCCAGCCTTTTAGATGGCTCGCCAGGCGGCGCGTCGTTTCCATATCTGGGTCGATAACTAAAACGCAGCCCTGCGATGCACGCAGCGGTGCGTCGACCGTACGCTCTAGGTGCGGGCGCGCCACGGGCAGCTGACGGTCAGGAAGAGGGAGCGTGAAGTAGAAAGTCGCGCCATGTCCCTCGACGCTCTCTGCCCAAATGCGACCGCCGTGCATCTCGACGAAGCGCTTGCTGATAGCTAGACCAAGGCCGGCTCCCTGACGGCTTCGGCGCAACGAAAGATCGACCTGGTAGAACTCCTCAAAGAGGTGGGATAGCTTATCCGCCGAGATGCCTGGGCCGGTGTCGGTTACGGAGATGGTGACGGCGTCAGGGTCGCTCCAGGCGCGAACGTGTACCTCACCGCCTTCCGTGAGCCGCAACGCGTTGGTGAGCAAGTTGAGCAGCACCTGACGGATGCGCGTTTGGTCGATGATCACGGTGGGCAGGTCGGGCTTAACATCTAGCGCTAGGCGGGTTGCGGTCGATTGGAAAAGGTCGCGCATGATGTCGACGACGCCTTCGATGAGTTGTTGGAGTGACGTCGGTTCGGAGTGGAGATCGAAACGCGCCATTTCGAAGCGAGACAGCGACAAGATATCGTCGATCATTGTCAAGAGGTGCTGGCTACTTCGGTGAATCTGGTAGATGTCGCGCCGCAGTTTCGGCGGCCATGCAAAGGAGCCATAGACTTCAGGCGTGCGGTACATCAACTCGCTGAAACCGAGAATTAGGTTGAGGGGCGTACGGAGTTCGTGACTGACGTTGGCGGCAAACTGCTCCTTTACGCGCCGCGCCTCGTCGGACTGCTGCCGCGCCATGACGAGTTCATTTTCCACACGGCGCAAGCGGGCGTTGGCCAGTTCGAACGACTTGAGGGTACGGCTCAGTTCGCCGCGATGCAAGCGGACTTCGTCGAGCAAGCGCGCTGCCTGCTGTTCGCTGGTCCACGCCCATTCGAGCGCGGTGTAGAGGCTGTGGCGGATGAGCCAGGCCAGCGCTGCGCACAATGCAGCCGTTGCCGCCAGTGCTGAAAGCATCGCCTGGTCGAGGCGACCGGCAGATGACCAGTAGCCGATGCCTAAGAGCAGGAGGCCAATCGCAACTTCACTGCCGGTGAAGAGCATGGCGCCGAGTACGATAATTAGTAGACCCGTGAAGGGCAGCCAAGCCACCGGGGTTGCCGTCACGGCCATGGCAAGGGTTACTGTGGGGCCTGTTACAAGCAACAGGCGGGCGGCTAGGGGATACCGCGGCTCAGCGAGCAGCACCAGAGCGCCAGTTGCCGCCAGAAGGAGGAGTAACCCGAACGTAATGGGCGAGAAGCCTTCGCCGGGAAGCAGCATCCACGCACCCGCGACGCCTGCCAAACTGAGCAGAAGAGCGATATGACGCGTCAACTGGCGTCGCAGATCAGCTAGGTTTGTGCGGCTGTGAGATGCCGGCATAGAGAGAATTGTCGAGTTCATCGGCACGCTCCATTCTGCCGGGAGCGGCATAATTATGCGTAGTCAGGTCTGTGCGGCGGCCGGGTCGGGAGCTAGGCGCTGGCGGCAGCGGCATGCGCGGCGTAGAGCGCCAGCGCAAGACGCTCGATCTCGTCGCGCAAGGCTACCCGTTCGAGCCATTCCGTGGGGAGGGATTGGATGCCGTAGTAGGCGCCGGCCACCTGGCCGCAGATGGCGGCTGTCGTGTCGGCATCATTGCCCAAGTTGGCGGCGGCGAGAATGGCATCGCGATAACTCGTGGTCGTGTAGAAGCACCACAATGCGGCTTCGAGGCTTTTGACCACATAGCCGCTGCCGTCAATTTCGTCGATGGGCTTATGCCGGTAGGCGCCGTCTGCGATGTCCTGGATTTTGGGTGAGAGCGGCGCGTCCTCAGGGATGCGCCCCGCCTGGGCGAAGAGCGCTTGCTCCTTCTCTTTGCCGGCGAGGGCGGCATGCAGGATGGCAGCCAAGAGGCGGCAGGCATCGAGGCATTCGGCTGCGGCGTGGGTGGTGCGCGAGCTCTGCGCGGCGTAATGCATGGCTGCGGTCCTGTCCGGGTGGAAGAACAGGGGGACAGGCGCCAGGCGCATGATCGAGCCGTTGCCCGCCGCGTAGGGATCGGCTGAGCCGCTGAACGGATCGCCGGTTCGCTGGTAGCGGTGGAGAGCCTGGGATGTGGTAGCGCCAATGTCGAAACAGCGGCCTGTGCTGCTGTAGTAGCCTTCTTCAAGCCAGCGGACGTAGCGCTCCATCTGATCGCGGGCGTCGAAATCGTTGCATTCGACCAAGCTGGCGGCGAGACAGAGCGCCATCGAGGTGTCGTCGGTCCACTGTCCGGCTTGGAGGCTAAACGGGCCGCCCCCGACCATGCCGGTGAGCGGGGCAAAGGAGCCGCGAGGGCTAAACTCGACGGTCGTGCCGACGGCATCGCCGCAGGCCAGGCCGAGCAGGCAGCCGAGGTAGCGATCTTGCAGGTTCATGGCGATCCTTTCTGTGGACGAACTAGGGCGCGCTAAACGCGCCCGCGAACGCCTAGTCCGTAACCGAAATCTGCTGCACCACGGCGCGGTTGTCGGGCAGAGGCTGCCCGTCGTCTGCGCTGGCGTTGAGGCGCTCAGCGCTGATCGGGTCATAGAGGCCGGTGACTACAGTGTAGACGCCTGGCGTCAGGCCCGACGGCAGTTCGAGCTGATGGCTGTCGAGGACTACCTCGCCGGCCAGCCAGCGATTGGTCGGATAGTCCGGCCCCGGCGTGGCATCGGACTGCGCGACGATGGCGCCCTCGGCGTCGAGCAGGTGCACGAAGGCCTTGTAGTTGCCGTGCGGGGAGGTCTGCGCCTGCCAAACGAGCGTTAGGTCCAGGCTAGGGGACAGGCCGTCGAGGGTGGCAGTCGATGTCCGCGCACCGAGCAGGCTAATCTCGTCGAGGTCGCCTGCGTCGACGAAGTGCGCGGGTGCGGCGACTTCGAGATCGGGCTGCTCAAAGAGGCGCGTGGAGGCGCGAACCTCCAACTCCAGCAAATCCGTTGCCCAAAGCGCGTCCTGTGTTGCGCCCGGCAACTGCGCCTGTAGGGTATATGTTCCGGGCGGCGTGTCGACCGGGATCTGCAGGCGCACGCGACGGCACAATTCCTTGCCGGGGTCCCAGTCAGACATAGGGGCCAATTCGCCTTGCCAGATGGCTGTTGAGACGCCGTCGTTATCGAGACGCATGGCAATAGGCAAGGCGGCGGATGGCGGATGGCTGCCGCCGGCGTGGTCGCTGCGCCAGTAGAGATCGACGACAATGGGCGAGCCCGGTTCGAGGTCGCTGCCGGTGAAATTGAAGCCCAGGAAGCTCAGTTCGTTCGTAACGGGCTGTTCGTTGCTGACCTGAGGCTGCAAATAGCCGGGGGCGTGGGAGAAGGAGAGAAGCGTGACCACGCCGGCGAGGGCAGTGTCGCCGGGGGCGTCGGCACGAGGCCGCGGCGCGTGGTCTTCGGCAAGGGCATACCAGCCCACTTTGGCGCGCAGGGGTATGCCGCCGGTGCAGGGGTCGAGTATGGAGGGGTAGTAGCGGTCGAATACGCGCTCGCCTACAGTCCACGCGGTGGTGGGGTAGCTGCCGTTGCCGGGCAGTTTGTCGATCTGGGCGACGCGCCGCCCGTCCGGGTCGATGAGGTGGATGTAGGAGGTGAGGCTGGCTGTGTACGGCTCGTCGGCCTCCCATAGTAAGGTGATCTGCTTGTCCGGGTCGGCGGCGTACAGGCCGAGCAGGTCAGGCGCGTCGACGAAGGCTGCCGCGTTGGTTTGCAGCGGCTCGTAGGCGGCAGGGAGTTGCGCTGCGGTCTGTAGATCGACCTCGACCAGGTACAGCAACGCTGCGCCGAAGGGGTCGTCTACCTGCCGAACTTGTACATGGGGCCAGAGCTTGGCTAGTTGTTCGGCGCGCTCCAGTTGTTCATGGGGGAAGGCAAAGACTACGCCCATGTCCGGCGGCGGCAGCGCCAAGGTGTCGCTGGCGTCGAGCGATTTGATATTCATCTCGCGACGCAGCATGGAGACCGTGGCGTGGTGATCGCCCCACAACTGCGATAGATAGACTTGGCTGCCGGCGGTGAGGGTTTGCAGGTAGGCAAGCGCATCTAGCTTGTCGGCATCGTACAGGTAATAGACTTCTTGGCGGTCCGGGAAGACGACGAAGTAGTCATAGACGGCGCGATAGCCGCTGTAGAGCAGGATCAGGGCCGCGGCTGCGATGCCGGCGTACTGATGCGGGCGTTGCAGGTGTGATACCCAGGCAAGCCCTAGCCCGCCGGCTACGAACAGGGCGGGCAGCGAGGGCAGAGTGCGCGAGTAATTGGGCGCGGCCTCGCTCAACACGGAGGGCAACAGCATGACCAGCGCCCATGTCAGGAGCAGGAAGAGCGCGTCGGCGTCCGGCTCGCGAGCATCCGACTTGGCGGGGTCGGTTTCGACGCGACCGCGTGTGCGCACGGCTCGGTTTAGGCGTAAGGCCCAGATGCCGATCCCCAAAAAGTACGCGGCGGCCATCAATAGATCGAAGACAGGCCGGCCTGCGAGGTTGTGGGTCCATTCCCAATCGCCGGCTACGCTGAACATGCCCAGGACATGCAGCACGTTGGCCGCCAGTGCAGCCAGGGGAGAATCGCCGCTGACGCGCTCGGCAAAGACCGAGACTTCGGAGGCATGGCCGACGAAAAATTCGGGATGACGATAGAACTCGATGCCGAGGGGCAGAAAGACAATGAACGCTAGCACGCCTGTAAGGAACAGGCCGCCCAGCGGGCTATCCAGTTGTAGGCGCAACCCGGCAGGGCGTGCATCTGGATTGCGCCACAGGAGCCAAAGCGTGAAGAGGATGGGCACAAAGGGCGCCAAGCGTCCTGTCGGGTGGGTCCACACACTGAGGCCGATGAGCAGGCCGCTGGCGGCATAGGCGGCGATGCGCCGGCGCGACGTTTCTGCATGATGGCCCAGCCAGTAGGCGCCGAAGGCAAGGCTGAAGATGACGGGCATCATGATGACGCGGATGCCGTAATGGCTGAAGTGGATGTGCCAGAGGCTGATCGCCAGCGTCAGGCTTGTGAATAGGGCGATGCGGCGACTGTCACGGCGTAGGATAACGCGCAGGAGGACGTAGGCGAGCGGAACGGCGAGGGTGCCGAAGAGGGCGGAAGCCAGGCGCAGCGTCCACACGTTCAGGCCGAATAGCCGGATCAAAGACGCCTGAACATAGGTGTAGACTACTTCGCGCCCGGCATTGGCGGGCAGGAAGAGAGGCCGGTTGCCCGCCAGCACGCCGCGGGCGTCGATAGCGTTGAAGGCTTCGTCGAACTGGAAACCAGGAGGCACAACGCCAAGTTGATAGAGGCGCAGCGCCGCTGCTAGGCAGGTGATCAGAACAAGTGCAAGCCAATCACGACGGGTCCAATGCATCGAGAGACTCATCTTGTGGGCGGCAAGGACAGTTCGACCGCTGCCCTTCAGCGTATGCCGCCGGAGCCGGCGGGCAGCAGCCGTATTGTACCATCGATTTCGACGAGTCCCAGGATGATGGACGTCGACGTAGACAGCCCGCCGTCGGGCGTAAAGTAGGGGAGGGGCTTAAGCGTGGCGGGATCGTAGACTCTTGCCTGCAGCGTATAGCGCCCGCTGGCTGCCGGAGGAATAGAGAGTGCCATGTAGCCAGGCTTGCGCTCTCCGGCTGCCCATGCTGTGGGCGGCAACAGCATGCCGATGGGGTATTGGTCAACTTGGGCGACGATCCGTCCGGCGGCGTCGACCAGCCGCAGCGAGACTTTGTAGTCGATGGACGGGTCGGCCTGCGCAAGCCAAGCGAGTTCTGCCAAGAGCACGCGGCCTTCATCGAGGACAACGTACTGAGGGTCCGTGGCGATACGAGCGTGTTCGAGGATCAGTTCGTCATTGAACGTCGCTGCGATCTGCGTCTCAATGTCGGGCTCTACTGTATGGGGGCTGATGAAGCGGCAGAGACGCACGTCGAGCCAGAATTGGCAATCCAGGTTGTAGGAGACGGCCGTTATGTACTTGGCGAGGAACTCGCCGCCATCGACCTCGGACTCGGCGCTGAACGCGGCCCACAGCGACGAATAGGCGTCCAGATAGTGCAGGACTTGGTCGTCGACTTCTTCGGGCACGACCGGCGGCGCGGTGACAGGCCAGTAGTCCGGCAAGGGGATGTTCGGGACTGGTTCGAGGGGGAAGTCTTGGCCGAGATAGTACTTCGCCAGTAGATGCTGGCGCGGCGCTTCGATGACGAGGACATCTTCGCCGGCCGCGTAACGCTCCGATAAATAGTGGGACATCTCGCGGTAATCGCTTTTCTGATAGGTGCCGAAATAGTATGCCAGACCCAGCACTGAAACCGCGAGTGTGAGGGCGGCCGCGGCCAACGCCCAGACTCGGTGGAAGCGTCTAGAGGCGATGATGCCCAGGGCGATAAAGGCGTAGACGAAGGGGGATACGTAGAGAATATAGCGAGTTGCTAGTGTACGGAATAGGAAAGCGCTGATGACGATGGGCAGCACTGCGATTGTGAGCAGCAGGAGATGATACGGCGTCGCTTGAGCGACTGTTGACTGGTTTTCACGCTTGAAATCGACTCGCGACACCGCAGCGCCGATCATGAAGAGCGGCAGGAGCGCCAGGCCGATTGCGGAGATGTTGGGCTGCCAACGAAAGGCGCCAAAGCTGATGTCGCGCCAAAGTTTGACAAGGAACGCTCCAATGCCGAGCTCCGGTTGGCCTGCTTCTCGGAAGACTACCGCAACCGTTTCATGAAAACCGGGCGATAGGGCCATCCACAGCAGTAAGGGAGCCGCTGAAGCGGCGGCGGCAGGCATCACCGCCCGGACGTAGAAACGCCGCATCGCAGGTCGCCGCACAGCGACAAAGGCGGCAAGAAGTCCATGCGCAGCGATAAGCAAGACGGAGTAGTATTGCAGGCCGAGCATGGCCCAGTTGACAAGGACATAGACGACCGTATGGGACGTCGTTGAGCGGTGGATGAGGCGCGTCGCCAAGTAGGTAGAGGCGACGGCGAGCAGGACGACCAGCGAGTACATGCGCGCTTCTTGCGCGTAGAGGGTCAGGACAGGCGAGGTCGCGATCAGTACGGTCGTCAGCAATCGCCACGCAGTCTTCTCCGGCGCAATCCGTCTCAGTAGCGCCCAAGACAGCGGGACGGTAAGGACGCCGGCGTACGCAGGCAAAAAGCGCAGCGAGAACTCGGATTGACCGGCAAGCAGAGACCAGCCGCGCATGAGGAGAACCCAGAGCGGCAGATGCTCGAAGGCTGCCTCCCAGTGAAAGGAAATGATATCGGCGATAGGTGCGCGCGCCATGATGGCTGTGGCCGCCTCGTCATAGCCAAGACCTTTGGCGTCTAGGCGCCAGATGCGTAGGGCAAACGCCGCCAGGGTCAAGGCGGTGAGAGCGATGTATTCTCGGCTTGATTGTCGAGGCATATGGACAGCCGGTAAACGATGCGGATACATTCGTGAGACCAGTATAGCAGGTGTGCGAGAGTTAGTCGCCTGCCGTTTGGGCCTTTTCCGCGGCGGATTCATTGGAGGCGTCGGATTGGTTCGATTCTTCGGCGGTGCGTTGCAACCGGCGGCGCGCCTGTTTGGCCTCTTTGGCAGCCTGGCGTCGCGCGCTGAGGCGATCCAGCCCGCCGACAACGGCGCTGTATGCGGTCGGCACCATCAACAGGGTAAGGAATGTGCTGGTGGTCATGCCGCCGATGATGGCGATCGCCATAGAAGAACGGAACTCACCGCCCGCCCCCATGCCAATGGCAACGGGAACCATAGCAAGGATGGTCGAGAACGCAGTCATGAGAATGGGGCGGAGACGAATGGGACCGGCTCGACGCATGGCCTCCTCTGCCGTGGCGCCGTTGGCACGCGCCTGGTTGGCGAACTCAATGAGCAAAATCGAGTTTTTGGTGACGAGCCCCATGAGCATGATGAAGCCGATAAAGGCGGTCAAATCGAGTGGTCGGTTGGTCATCGCGAGCGACAGCACCGCGCCGATCACAGCCAGGGGCATGGCGATCATGACTAACAAGGGTTGCACAAAACTACCGAACTGGCTGGCAAGAGCCATATAGATAAAGATGACGGCCAGTAATAGAGCTAGGCTGAGGTTGCGGAATGAGTCCTCCTGCAGATCGGCGATGCCGCCGAGCCTGGCCTCCACGCCCGGGGACAAGTCGAGCGTGGGGAGCAATGCGGTCACATCGGCGACCGTCTCGGCTTCGCTGCGTCCGGACACATTAGCGCCGATTGACACCGTAGGCCGGCGGTCAACATGGGCGATTTCGCTAGGCCCAGAGGCAATCGTGGCCTGCGCGACGGTGCTAAGCGGGATGAGTTGGCCGGTGGGCGAAAGCATATTGAGGTTCAAGACATCTTCGGCGCTGGAACGGCCGCTTTTATCCAAGCGGACGACGATCTCGGCCTCTTCGCCCTGTCCGCGGAAGATGGATGCGACTTCGCCGTTGACGAGCATGCGAAGCGTCGTGGCGATTTGTGCGGTGCTTAAACCTAGATCGCCAGCCAATCGTCTATCGATCGTGACTTGGAGTTCCGGTGTGCCGGGCTTGTACGTCGATTCAATGTCGGCAACGCCGGGAATGGCCGCCATTTGCTCCATGATAGATAAGCTGGTTTCCCCGAGAGTTGCGTAGTCGACTGAATCGGCGCTCAGTTCGACGACCATGTCTTTGCTGCCCATCAGGTCGCTGGCGGCGGACATCTCGTCGATGACCTGAAAAGAGATGCCGGGCACGTTGGCGAGAGGGCGGCGCAGGTCACCGATGACGCCGCGCGTGCTCCAGTCGCCTCGGTCAATGCCCTCTTTGTCAAGAATCACGGAGTAGGAGGCTTTGTTGGGCGCGCCGGTTTGGCCCACCGTGGTGAAAACGTGGACGACGGCGGGGTGACTACGCAGAATTTGTTCAACCTTAAGGGCCTCCGTATAAGTCGCCTCCAACGGCGTCCCTACCGGCAGTTCCATTCTGACGTCAATCTTGCCGCGGTCTAGGTCGGGTAAAAAGACCTGGGGGATCGCTGCAGCGGCAAAGACGCTGGCGACAATAACGCCGATGGCGACAATAGCGACGATGAGCTTATGGGTTAGCGTCCAGTTGAGAATTCTACCGTAGATGCGACCCATGAGGCTCTCGTGGGCGGCCTCCTGCGTAGCATCATCGTGGCGTTCCGGATCCGTTTTCGGCTCGATGTCTTTGGCGCGGAAGAACTTGGCGCTAAGCATGGGCGCCATTGTCAGGGCCTCGAAGGTGGAGACGACGACGGCGATGGAGACTGTGAGTCCGAAGTCACGGAAGAGCTTGCCAATAAATCCTTCGGTATAGGCTACCGGCAGAAAGACGGCCAAGATCGTAGCGCTGGTGGCAAGCACGGGCAGCGCTACCTCGGCTGTCGCCTGACTGGAGGCCTCATGCGGTGTGTAGCCCCTGCCAATCCAACGCATGATGTTTTCGCGCACGACGATAGCATCGTCGATCAGAAACCCAACCGCTAGCGCAAGGGCCAGCAGGCTAAGCTGGTTGATCGAGATGCCGAACAGGTTCATGAAGAAGAGCGTGGAGACGATGATGACAGGTAGGCCGATGATGGTAATGATCGTATTGCGAACATTTCGGAAAAAGAGGAGTACGACGAGAAAGGCCAATGCAGTAGCCCACAGAAGGTCTTCGAGCGCGCCGTTGGTGGCGCGCAATACCACGTCAGATTCGTCGTCGACGATGACGATTTCAAACTCGGGGTTAGCGGCTATGACTTCGTCCAAAGCCTCTTTGACGCCAGCGGCGACCGCCGCGCTGTTGGAGCCGCTCTGTTTGCGGACGCTTACGACGACCGATTCAGCCCCGTTAAGGCGTGTGATACGTTCGCGTTCTTTGAAGCCGTCGACGATGTCGGCTACATCACGTACATAGACAGGGGCGCCGCGCTGCGTGACGATGACGTCGCCAATGTCGGCGACTATGGCGAAATTGCCGGGGGTGCGTACAAGCAATTCTTGGCGGGAGTCCCTCAAAGAACCGGCGGGAATATTGAGGTTTTCGACGGCGATGGCCTCTTTGACTTGCTGTGGGGCGATGCGACGGGCCTGAAGCGCGTCCATCTTGAGCAGTACCTGAATCTCGCGTTCTTCCCCACCGGCGACTTCGACAGCCGCCACATCTCGCACGCGTTGGACTCGTTGTTGTATCTCGTCTTCGGTTTTGGCGCGCAATTCGGACGGAGATAGCTGCCCTGCTCTATCCGTGACACCAAAGACAATTACGGGGGAGTCCGTGATGCTAAAGCGCGTGATGATCGGTTCTTCAATGCCGCCGGGCAAGTCTCTGCGCACCAAGTCGACCTTTTCGCGGACTTCCTGGCTGAGTTGGTCAGGAGACAGGTCCATATCGAACTGCATGATAACCGTGCTGACGCCTTCGGAGGACTGGGACGTGATCGTGTCAAGCCCGCCAATGGCGCTTAGTTTCTCTTCGAGAGTCGTCGTGACGAGATCTTCGACTTCTTCAGGACCGGCGCCGGGGTAGATGGTGGTCACCACGATGACGGGGTATTCTACGTCCGGGAAGATGTCGACAGGCATGCGTAAATAGGATGCCACCCCCAGCACAACGCCGGCGGCAAGGATCATGGTCATAAAGACCGGCTGGCGGATCGCTACATCCCAGATCTTCATGGGGTAATGCCCTTCTGCACCGGCCTGGTCACGGCAGGGCGACTGTGGCGAACATGCCGGGAGCGAGTTCTGCGGCGTCGCCTGTAGGCCGAATGGTGACCTGAACGGTGCGCGTCGCCGGGTCGAGGGTCGGCGCGATGATGGCGATTTCGCCGTCGTAGGCGCGGTCAGGGTAGGCGTCGACGTGGATCACGGCCGGTTGCCCGGCGCTGAGTGCGGCGAGGCGCGTTTCCTCTACGGCAATGATGACCTCGACTTCGGGCGAGATCAACACCGCCAAGGGTGTGCCGGGGGCGATCATCGCCCCGGCAGCCGTGTTGACTGATGCGACGACACCGCTGATGGGGGCGCGTACTAAGGCCTTGTCCAATTGCAGTTGCGCAAGGTAGAGGGCGGTCTCGGCCTGGCGGACCTGAGCCTGCGCGGCCTGGACCTGTGCAGGCTTGGCGCCTTCCTCGAGGCGCTTAAGTTGGGCGCGGGCGCTCGCCAATTGCGCATAGGCGCCGGCGATGACGTCGGCGGTGGCGCCCAATACGAGTTTGTCGTACTGAGCTTGAGCCGCCTCTAGGGCGAGTGTAGCCGCTTCAAGTTGCATACTTTCGGGCAAGGCGGCGATCAGGGGATTCCACGATACTTGGTCATAGGCTGCCTGGGCCTGTTTGACCGCGGCTTCGGCCTGGCGCAACTGCGCTTCGGCCATGCGCAGCTCTTCGGCGGTCGGCCCGGCGAGCGCCCGTTGATAGGCTTCGTCGGCGGCTGTGACCGCAGCGCGGGCGGCTTCGATGTCTTCATCTTCCGGTTCGTCTTGTAAGAGGTCGAGCTGGGCCTTGGCCGCTTCTAGACCGGCCATCGCCTGGGCGCGCTGCGCTTCTAGCGTGCTGCTGTCGATGCGGACGAGTACATCACCGGCTTCCACGCGATCGCCGACCTCGATGCTGAATTCGAGCACCTGACCGGCGACTTCGGCGACGACCGGCACCTGGTCTTGGGGGATGATCTCGGCGGTGTAGCTGGAGCGCCCCGCGGCTGCTCTCTGTGGTTGGGCGGGAGCGGCCTCGGCTGCCTGCGCGCCGGCGGCGATAGGTTCCGCCGCTGCCATAGGCGTGTAGACGGCTAGCGGCGCCGGCGTGGGCGTGGGTTGGTTGCCCGTCAACGAGCATGCGGTCGCTAGGAAAGCGAGTGCGGCGACAAGGGGGGCGAGTTTCCACCCAGCCAGTGCGCGCCTGACTACTGCGCATTTGGATTCGTCTCGTCGATCGGCGCTGGATGAGCTGTTCGATGACATATCGCCTCTTTTTGGGGATCGATTTCGCATAGCTGGCGGGGTATAACGGTAGAGCCGTGCGCGTTGCCTGCGCAAAAAGACAAGCCGCGGGCGCCGGTGTGAGATGTCGCCCAGTTTGGTAGTGCGGAAAAATGTCGGCATAATGAAATAGGCGACGGTTGGTTAGTGATTGCCGATGCCGTTGAGCAGCATCTGAAGGGTGTGTTCGACCAATTCGTCGGCAGTCTTCACGTCTCCGATCAACAGCCGATGGGTGACGAAACTGTGCATGATGCCGAAGATCGTTACCAGCGCCATTTCGTCGTTGACAGGCCGGAAGAGGTTTTCGCGCACACCGCTATCCAGCAATTGACCGATGGGCGCGAGCAGGTCATTGCGATAGCGCCGCAGTAGATTGCAAAGCTGCGTCTCGTTGTGGGACATTTCGCGGATCGCTGACATGAAAACGACATGGCGTTCGGCCTGAAGGTCGTAGAAGGTGCGGATCACGGCCCGCAGTCTGTCGATGGCATTGCCCGGTGAGTTGGCCGCTTCCGCAGTGCGCTCGTTTATGAGTGCGATCTCGCGCTCGAGGACGCTCATGTAGATGTCCTGTTTGTCGGCGAAATGGTGGTAGATCGTCGCTTTGGCAAGGCCGCTTTTGTTGGCGAGTTCGCGCATTGACCAGCCGGCATAGCCGTGATCGGCGATCAGGCTGCGCGCCGCGTCCAATACCGCATCGCGCGAGGGGATTTCTAGTGTGTTTTGGACGGTCATGAATTTCTCCTTCATCCCGGATCACAGACGGCCATACTGCGTTGAGCGACCGTTTACGATAGCGCTCTGTGGCCCTGGGTCAAACCAAATAGCGACGCGCTGCGCTTTTGACAAAGAATTGGACGCTAGTCGATAATAAGACCTGTAGATGTCGACCGACCGTCCGGTCGATTCCATTATCCATTATAATGAGTTGCTATTTTCGTTGTCAATTACGGGGGTGTTTATGCGAACTCAACTTAGCGCTGCTGGTTTGAGGCCCGCTCTCTCCCACGCGCCAGTGGTCGCAGTCGCCAAGCGGCTGATGCGAGTTGTGGCGAGTGCAATAGTTGTCGCCGCTATCGTCGCCGGCGGCCTGCCGCGTATGGTTCATGCGGAGAGTCAATACGCCTTGCCCTGGGCGGCGGAGACGAGCCAGAGCGCACAAGAGTCGGGCGTGTTAGCGATCGTCGGCGCGGGCGAGGCGAGCCTGTACGAGGCGCCTGGCGGCGAATTGATCCGAGTACTGCCTGCCGGTACGGTGTTGACCGCAGTTGGGCGCTCTTCGGATAGTCTTTGGGTGTTGGTGGTGACAAACGACGACAAGGCAGGTTGGGCGGAGACGGCGCAGGTTGTGATGTTCGGCGCGGACCAATTGCCGGTGATGATGGGCGAGGCGGCTGCCGGCGCGCCTGCTGCCGGGGAGGCTGAGTCAGCGCCCGTAGCGTTGCCCACGCCGACGTCTACTCCTTTGGCGACGCCTACGCCTACGCCCAGCCCAACTCCGACGATGACGCCGACGCCATTGCCAACGCCAACGCCAACAGCAGCCCCGCCGACGCCGACCCCCGCCGCATCGGCGGCCCGCTCCGGTCAGGTGAGTCAGGTGGCGGTCGTGCGCGCCGGCGGGACGCAGCTGCTGGCTGTACCGGACGGCGATTCGCTGCAAGAACTTGCCACCGGTACGGCGTTGACTGTGTGGGGCAGGAGCGAGGACAGCCGCTGGCTTGTGGCGTTGACCGCGGCAGGCATGGGCGGTTGGATAGAGGCAGCCCAGGTAGTGGCTTTTAACCTGGAGGCCTTGCCGGTCGTGCCTGTCGGCAGTACGGCGACTTCTCTTGCTGTGGAGCCGTCGGTCGAAGCTACGCCTGGGCTGAGCGCGGAGGCGCCCGCCTCTGCGGACGCGCTGCCTACGCCCCGCGTGACGGCAGCCGTACCAGCGGCAAGCGCAGCAGCGCCGGCGGTGGATACGGGCGTGCGGGCTACGGTGGCGATCACCGATTCGCGGCTGAACGTGCGCAGCGGCCCAGGGACCGGTTATCGCATTGTGGCGAAGGCTATGCCCGGCGAAACGTTTGCCGCCGCCGGGCGCAATGCCGATTCAAGTTGGATCGAGATCATAGGCGGCGACGTCGGCCCCGACGGGGGCTGGGTAGCCGCGGAGTTTATGCAGTTAAGTGCGCCGGTTGAGCGGTTGCCTGTAACCAGCCTGGAGATGGATGCGGACGACGAAGAAAGCGCGCAAGAAAGTGAGACAATGACTGCACCGCTGGCGGCTCCGCCTCTGCCCACTGTGCGCACGGCGTCCGCGCCTGCTTCTTCGGGCGGGCTAGCGGGCAATCTTGTCATCCAGAGCAGCCCGGGCGGGGAGATCTATGTGGCGGACCCGGCGAGCGGCGTCGTTCGCCTATTGACCTCCGGCTTTGATCCATCAGTCAGCCCGGACGGCAGGACGGTGGCGTTCACGCGTGCGAACGGCGATCATGGGCTGTACCTGATAGACATTGACGGGAGCAACGAACGGCGCATTTACCTGAGCGGTGAACGGCTTCGATCACCCGCGTGGAGCCCCGACGGCAGCTACGTCGTGTTCAGCCGGCGGTCGGGCGAGTATGAGTGCCGCGATGTGGGGTTCGGCATCTGCCTGCCAGACAATCCCTTTCTTGACAGTTTCCCGATGGCGACAATGCCGGAGTTCGGGCTGAGTCGCGTCAATGTCAACGGAGAGGAATTCCGCGATCTGCCGGCGTTAACCTCCGCGGTGGCGCCGTCTTGGTCGGATGGCGGCGGCATCGTGTACCAGTCGGTTTCCGGGCTGGAAATTACCTACGATGAGCCGGGCGCGCGGACACAGATGCTGATCAATGCGCCGTATTATCAGGATCCGTCGTGGCAGCCCGGCGGCGATCGCATCGTCTTCCATAGCCGAGAGGGCAATCACTGGGAGATCTTCACGGTCAATGCGGATGGGACGGGGCTGTCCGCACTGACGCGGCCCGTCACCACATTGGTGGACGAACTGCCCAGCAACGTAGCCCCGGCGTGGAGTCCGGACGGGCAGTGGATCGTGTATTTGAGCAACCGCGACGACAATAACAGCGCCGGCGACTGGCGCGTCTGGGTGATGCGGGCGGACGGCAGCGACCAGCGTCCGTTAGGCCTCGGCATGCCGTTGGCGTATGACTTCGCGGCGGAGCAGGTCGTGGATTGGGGTGTTAAGCCTGCGGGGTAAGGTGAGGTTGCGTCGCCGCACTTCGCGCGTGGCAAAAGAGTTTCAATGCAAGGGGCCGGCTCACAGCGAGCCGGCCTCTTGTGTTATGCAATATTCTGCATTGCCCAATGCGTCTATTGAGGAGGAAGCCAGCCATGTAGGCCATCGGCCCTCTGGCTGGCTTGATGTTGAAGCGATTTGCCGTCTACAGCACCTTTTCGGCTAGGTAGTTCTGGCTTTCGGGCATACGGCTGAACTCGAAGCCCAACTTGGTGCAGACGCGGCGCATGCCCGCGTTTTCCGGCATGATCTCGGCGACGACCTTCTCCAGCTTCTCGTCGCGTGCGATCTCCAGCAGTTGCGTAAGGATGTGGGTGCCGAGACCGGAGCCCTGATACTGGTCGCGGACCTGTACGGCGAACTCGGCGTCGCGGCGACCGTGCAGCCTGGTGAGCTGCCCGTGAGCGATGATCTCGGGGCGGTTGGTCTTGGGGTCTTCACGCACGGCTACGAGCGAAATCTCGCGGTTGTAGTCGACGAAGCAGAGCCGGGTCAGCTTCTCGTGCGAGATGAGCGTGCTGACCGATACTGAGTGGAAGTAGCGCAGGTAGAGGTTGTCCGGCGAAAGCGAAAGTGTGAAGTCGATCATCATCGGCTCATCTTCGGGCTTGACCGGGCGGATGGTGAGCGTCGTGCCGTCGGGCAGGTTCCACTCGTGACTGTAGCGGATCGGATAGGGACGAATCGACGGGCGCGGCAGGTCGTCGTCCGCAATGTCCGGGTCGTGTAGAACGATGCGTGCATCCAGGGCGATGATGCGTTCGGGCGAGGCGAGCAGCGGGTTGATGTCGATTTCCTTGATGCGCGGCTGCTCGACGACAAGGTTGCTGAAGCGCACCATGAGCCGTTCGAGCGCGTCGATGTCGACGCCCTTGCGACCGCGCACACCTTGCAGCGCCTCGAAGATGCGGGTCTGCTCCATCATGCGGCGGGCGAGTGTCGTGTTGAGCGGCGGCAGGCCGAGCGCACGGTCGCGGAAGACTTCGACCAGCGTGCCGCCGGTGCCGAAGAGCAGAACCGGGCCGAACTGGATGTCCTGGCTGCTGCCGATGATCAACTCATAGCCGTCGAGTTTTTCCATCGGCTGGACGGTGACGCCCTGGAAATGGCCGGGGCCGACGCGCTCGCCGACGGTCGTGTCGATAGTCTCGTAGGCTTTGCGCACGGCGTCGTCATCGCCCAGGTTGAGCTGCACGCCCTGCACGTCCGATTTGTGGGTGATGGTTTCGGAGTTCAGCTTGAGCACGACGGGGTAGCCGATCTCCTTGGCGATCGACACGGCCTCATCCGGGCTGTTGGCGAGCATGGTCGGTACGGTGGAGATGCCGTAGGCGGCAAAGACCTGCTTGGACTCGAACTCGGTGAGAATCGTGCGTCCCTTCTCGCGCACGGCTTCGATCAACTCTGTTGCGTGGCGCTGATTGGTGGCTTCGGCTTCGCTGGCTACGGGCAGCGAGGGCGTCTCGTAAATGGAGCGCAGGTTGTAGGAATAGCGCCACATGTAGTTAAAAATGCTGGCGGCTGTGTCCGGGTAGTCGAAGGTGGGGATGTTGGCGCGGTTCAGTACGTCAACGCCGCCCGCAACCTCAGGCCCGCCCATCCAACTGGCGAGGACCGGTTTGCGCGTGTCCGACAGGGCGCGTGCCATCTTTTCGGCGGTTTGCGTCGGATATGTCATATCCTGCGGCGTGAGGATGACCATCAAGCCGTCGGTGTTTTTATCTGCGATGGCGATCTCGACGGCCTTGGTGTAGCGATCGGGGTCGGCGTCGCCGATAATGTCGACGGGGTTGTTGTGGCTCCAGTGTCTCGGCAGCACCTCGTCGAAGGCGGCCATAGTATCTTCGGACAGTTCGGCAAGCTTGCCCTTGCCCGCCATGAGCATGTCCGTCGCCAATACGCCAGGGCCGCCGGCGTTGGTCAGGATGGTGAGGCGCGGGCCGGCTGGACGCGGCTGCTTGGCGAGGACTTCGGCCATGGCGAATAGGTGCGAGAGGTGCTCGACGCGCAAGACGCCGCAGCGGCGGAAGGCTGCGTCGAGGACGTCGTCGCTGCCCGCCAGCGAACCGGTGTGCGAGGCGGCGGCCTTGGCGGCGGCGGCGCTGCGACCGGCCTTGATGACGATGATGGGCTTGGTCAGCGAGACTTCGCGCGCGGCGGACATGAAGGACTCGGCATTGCCGATCGACTCCATATACATGACGATGCTGCGCGTGCGGTCGTCGTCGCCCAAGTAGTAGATCAGGTCGCCCCAGTCGACGTCGAGCATTGAGCCGACCGAGACAAAGGCGCTGAAGCCTACGTGCTCGCGGAAGCTCCAGTCCAGTACGGCAGTACAAAGGGCGCCGCTTTGGCTGATGAAGCCGACATTGCCGGGCAAGGCCATGCCTTTGGCGAATGTGGCGTTGAGGCCGGTGAGCGGGCTCATGACGCCGAGGCAGTTGGGGCCGATGATGCGCATCTGCGCGCTGCGAGCGCGTTCGAGGACCTGGCGCTCCAGTTCGGCGCCTTGCTCGCCGATCTCTTTGAAGCCGGCGGAGATGATGATGGCGCCCTTGACGCCGGCCTGCACGCACTCGTCGATGATGCCGGGTACGGTGCGCGCCGGCGTGACGATCACGGCCAGGTCTACCTGCGCCGGCACTTCCAGCACACTGGAATACGCGTGAATGCCGAGGACGCTGGCGCGTTTCGGGTTGACGGGGAAGACCGCGCCGCCGAAGGGGTGGCTGATGAGGTTCCAGAGCAGGGTGCGCCCGACGCTTCCCTGGGTTTCGGAAGCGCCGATGACCGCGACGTTGCGCGGGGAGAAGATTGCGTCAAGGGGGTGACGCCTGAAACTGCTTGTTGATTCGGCCATGTTAGCTCCTAATTTTTCGTGATAGTGGGGTCGGATATGACGGTGTGCAGACTGTCACCCCGGCCTCAGTCGCCCCACACCTGTGAAAACTTCTCTTTTTCCTGTAATTCAATCAACGGTATCGCCGTATTAAAAGGGTATTCGCCCGTGAAACAGGCATTGCAATAGCCGTCCTCGGCCTTCAGCGCCTTCATCAGCCCCGTCAGCGAGAGAAACGCAAGTGAGTCCGCTCCAATATGACGGCAAATCTCGTCCATGTCTTTGTTGGCGGCAATAAGTTCGGATTGCGCGGCCATATCCACGCCCATGAAGCAAGGAAAGCGAATGGGCGGGCAGGCGACGCGGACGTGGACTTCCGTAGCGCCGGCATCGCGCAGTAGCCGTACGAGCGGGCCGGAGGTGTTGCCGCGCACGATGGAGTCGTCGACCATCACGACGCGTCGCCCGCGCAGGTTCTCCGGCAGCGGGTTGAACTTCATGGCGATGCCGATCTTGCGCAGCTTGTCCGTCGGTTCGATGAAGGTGCGGCCGATGTAGCGGTTCTTGATCAGCCCTTCGCTGTAGGGGATGCCGCTCTTTTGGGCAAAGCCGACGGCATGAGGTGTGCCGGAGTCGGGAACGGGCATGACGATGTCGGCTTTGACGGGCGCCTCTCTGGCCAGTTGCCGACCAAGCTTCTGGCGCACTTCGTGGACGAGTTGTCCGCCGAACACGCTGTCGGGACGGGCGAAGTAGATATGCTCGAAGGTGCAGAAAGCCAGCTTCTGCGGCGGCGCGCCCTGGCTGAATTCGTAGCCTGACTCGTCGATGCGAACGATCTCGCCGGGCTGGACCTCGCGCACCATCTGCGCGCCGATGGTGGCGAAGGCGCAGCTTTCGGAGGCGAGGATATAGCCGTCGTCAAGGCGACCGACCGCCAACGGGCGCAGTCCCCAGGGATCGCGCACGCCATAAATGGCGTCGCGGGTGAGGATGACGAGGCTGTAGGCGCCCTCGGCGCGCGCCATCATGATGCGAATGCGCGTCGGCCAGTCTGGGCCGCCGGCTCCGGCGAGCAGATGGATGATTAACTCACTGTCGGTAGAGGTCTGCAGGCCGACGCCGCGCTCCAACAATTCGCGGCGTAGCTGTGGCGCGTTGATGAGGTTGCCGTTGTGCGCGATAGCCAGCGGGCCGTCAAGCGTTTCAAGGACGTAGGGCTGGGTGTTGCGCAGGCGCGGCGCGCCGGTGGTGGAATAGCGCGTATGTCCGATCGCCGTATGCCCTTGGAGGTAGTGCAGGTTATCCTCGTTGAACACCTGGGAAACTAGCCCCATACCCTTGTGGACGTGCGCCATGCGGCCGTCGCAGGTGACGATGCCCGCGGCCTCTTGGCCGCGGTGTTGGAGCGCGTAGAGCGCGAAGAAGGCGAGGCGCGCCGCCTGTTTGTCTTGGGCGAAGATGCCGACCACGCCGCATTCTTCGTGCAATTTATCATCTTGGTACATGGCAAACGCTCCCTTCAGAACCGCCGGACACGCGCACAACTAGGACTGGCTTGCCTCGCCGCTGAGCGCACAACGGGCGGCGGTGACAGTGGCAAGCGCAGAGCCGGCATCTGGCCCCAGGGCGGTGAGGTGGCCCATTTTGCGGCCTGGCCGCGCCTCGCGCTTGCCGTATAGATGTAACTTGACGTTCGACACGGCTAAGGCTGCGGCCCAGTCCGGCTCGCCGTGTGACCACAGATCGCCGAGCAGGTTGGCCATGGCGGCGGGCCTAGCCTGATGCGTATCAGCCAGGGGCAAGGCGCAGATAGCGCGCACCTGCTGCTCGAACTGGCTGGCAAAGGCGGCCTCAATGGTGAGGTGACCGGAGTTGTGCGGCCGCGGCGCAATCTCGTTGATGAATAGGCGGCCATCCTTGGCGAGGAAGAACTCAACGCAGAGCACGCCGACCGCATCTAGCTCCTCCATGACCGCGTGCGTTAGGTCAACAGCCTGGGCGGCTGCTGCAGGGATGATGCGCGCCGGCGCAATCGATATGTCGAGGATGTGATCCCGGTGAATATTCTCAATGGCTCCATAGTGGGCGAACTGGCCTGCCGGGTTGCGTGCGCCGACGACCGAGATTTCGGCTGCGAACTCGACATAAGCTTCGAGAATTGCGGGCTGACCGCCCAGCGCGGACCAGGCGTTCTCCAAACCTGCAGCGTCATGCACGACTGCTTGGCCTTTGCCGTCGTAGCCGAAGGCTGCGGTCTTCAACACCGCCGGAAAGCCGGCTGTCGAGATGGCAGCAGCTAGATCGGCTGGGGTCTCAATCGCTGCGAAGTTCGCAACGGGCAGGCCCGCGTCGCGCAGGAAGGTCTTCTCGACGACGCGCTGCTGTGCGGTTTGCAGCACCCAGCCGCCAGGCCGTACCGGCACGTCCAGCTCCTCTGCGATGCGGGCTGCTGCGGCGTCGACGTTTTCGAACTCGAAGGTCAGCACGTCGATGCCGCGCATAAACTGCGTCAGGGCGCCGGCATCGTCATAGGGCGCTGCGATTTCGTGGTCGGCCACTTGACCGGCGGGGGAGTAGCGGTCCGGGGAAAAAACGTGGATGCGGTAGCCCATCGCCCTGGCAGCCAAGGCCAGCATGCGGCCAAGTTGTCCGCTGCCGAGGACGCCGATAACGGCGCCTGGAAGAATCGGCGTTGCCATAGACAACTAGAGTCCTGTCTCCTCCAACACTAACTCGTCCTCCATCACCTGGCGGGCGCGTTCAGCGCGGTATTGGCGGAGCGCGGCGCGGTAGGCGGGGCGTTGGGCGCCGAGAATGGCGACGGCAAAGAGCGCGGCATTGACGGCGCCGGCGCGGCCAATCGCCATCGTGGCGACGGGGACGCCGGCGGGCATCTGCACGATGGAGAGCAGCGAGTCGAGCCCATTGAGGGCGCGACTCTGGATGGGCACGCCGATCACCGGCAGGAGCGTATGGCCGGCTACCATGCCGGGCAGATGCGCAGCCCCGCCCGCGCCGGCGATGATGACCTCCAGCCCGCGTT